>JAEUJO010000292.1 GCA_016794615.1 Pseudonocardia sp.
TGGCGGGCGCTACAAGTGGGTGGCACTGTCCAACACGACGCTCGGCCTGCTCATGGCCACGATCAACTCCTCGATCGTGCTCATCGCGATGCCCGACATCTTCCGCGGCATCGGCATCGATCCGCTGGCTGCCGGCAACACCGGCTACCTGCTGTGGATGATCATGGGCTTCATGGTCGTGACGGCCGTGCTGGTCGTCGGGCTCGGGCGGCTGGGCGACATGTACGGCCGCGTCCGGATCTACAACCTCGGGTTCCTGATCTTCGCGATCTCATCCGTGCTGCTGGCGGCGACCTGGATGCACGGCGACGCCGCGGCGCTGTGGCTGATCGGCTGGCGGATCGTCCAGGGCATCGGCGGCGCCTGCCTCATGGCCAACTCCAGCGCGATCCTCACCGACGCCTTCCCCACGCGGCAGCGCGGGACGGCACTGGGCATCAACGGCGTCGCCGCGATCGCAGGCTCCTTCCTCGGGCTGGTGATCGGCGGCCTGCTCGGCCCCGTCAACTGGCACCTGGTGTTCCTCGTGTCCGTGCCGTTCGGCGTGTTCGGCACGATCTGGGCCTACCTCAAGCTGCACGACACCGGCGAACGCCGCCCCGCTCGCATGGACTGGTGGGGAAACGTCACCTTCGCGGTCGGCCTGATCGCGGTGCTCGTCGGCATCACCTACGGCATCCAGCCCTACGGTGCCCACGTCATGGGCTGGACCAGCCCGTTCGTCCTCACCTGCCTCCTCGGCGGCGCGCTGGTGCTCGCCGCGTTCGCCGCCATCGAGCTGAAGGTGCCGAACCCGCTGTTCGACCTCTCGCTGTTCCGGATCCGCGCGTTCACCCTCGGCAACACGGCGAACCTGCTCGCCTCGCTCGGCCGCGGCGGGCTGCAGTTCGTCCTCATCATCTGGCTGCAGGGCATCTGGCTGCCCCAGCACGGCTACTCCTTCGAGGAGACACCGCTGTGGGCCGGCATCTACATGCTCCCGCTGACGGCCGGGTTCCTCGTCGCCGGACCGCTGTCGGGCGTGCTGTCGGACCGGATGGGCCCGCGGTGGTTCTCGACCGGGGGCATGGTGCTGACGGCGGTGAGCTTCGTGCTGCTGGAGCTGCTGCCCGTCGACTTCTCCTACCCCGCCTTCGCCGCGCTGCTCCTGCTCAACGGCATCGGGATGGGCCTGTTCTCCTCACCCAACCGGGCCGAGGTGATGAACAGCCTCCCGGCGAGCGCGCGGGGCGCCGGAGCGGGCATGAACGCCACCTTCCAGAACTCGGGCATGGTGCTCTCGATCGGCCTGTTCTTCACGCTGATGATCGCCGGGCTGGCGAACACCCTGCCGGCGGCGCTGTCCAGCGGCCTGACGGCGAACGGCGTTCCCGCCGCCGCCGCCGCACGGATCGCCGAGCTGCCGCCGGTGGCGGTCCTCTTCGCCGCATTCCTGGGCTACAACCCGGTCCAGCAGCTGCTCGGGCCGGTGCTCGGCACGCTGCCTCCGGAGCAGGCGAGCTACCTGACGGGCCGCAGCTTCTTCCCCCAGCTGATCACCGGCCCCTTCTCCGACGGCCTCACCGCGGCCTTCTGGTTCGCGATCGTCGCCTGCCTCGTCGCAGCGATGGCCTCGTGGTTCACCGGCACCCGCTCCCTTCCGGCGGTCCGCGAGTCGGTGGGCGCCGAGCTGGCGGCGGAGTCCGGCGAGCTGGTGCGGGACGGGTTCACCGGCCCGGCTCCCGCCGGGCCTGCTCGGCACGCTGCGCGACCCGACGGCACCGGGATGGCGCACGGGACCATGACCGTCGCGACCGCGGTCGGCGGCCCGCGACACGCCGCTCACCGTGCGAGGTGACGGGCTGACCGCCGCCCGGGACGCCCTCGACGGGACGTCCGGGGAGGTCACCGACCGGCTGCGCCCGACCATGGCACGGTCGGGGCACACCCACCCCGACGCGGCATGACCCGGGCCGGCGCACCGCATCGACGACCTCACCGGGGACCGGCGGCCCAGGTGCTGCTCGCGGCGCGGCGCAGCACGGTGGTGACGACCGGGAGCGCGCGGTCGAGCTCCGGGCGGGCCGGTCCCGCGTAGCCGAGGACAAGCCCGGCCACCGTCGGCGCACCGGTGTGGTGGCGGGCCAGCCCGTCCAGGGCGACCCCGCGGTCGGCGGCCGCCGCGACCGCCGCCTCCTCCGCGGCCGGGTCGGCGAGCCGGACGACGACGTGCGCCCCTGCCGCGTCGCCGCACACCGGCATCGCGGCGGCCGCCACCGCCGCCACCACGGCCCGCCGCCGCTGCGCCAGCTCGCGCCGCAGCCTGCGCAGGTGCCTGCCCAGGTCACCGTGCACGGCGAGCGCCGCGAACACCCGCTGGCCCGCCCGCGCGGGCCGGACGCCGGCCCGGTCGCGCTGCGCCACCACGGCGTCGCGCACAGCCGGCGGCGCCACGAGCCAGCCCGCGCCCAGCGTCGGCGTCAGCAGCTTGCTCGCGGTGCCCAGGTGCACGACGACGTCCGGGCCCAGCGCGGCGAGCAGCGGGAGCGGGGCGACGTCGTAGCGCAGCTCGCCGTCGTAGTCGTCCTCGACGACCAGGAACCCCTCGGCCCGGGCCCGCGCCACCAGCGCGACCCGCCGCGCCGCCGACAGCCGGGCGCCGAGCGGGAACTGGTGCGCGGGCGTGCAGTAGACGGCCGCGAGGCCGGCCGGCAGGGCGTCGACGACCAGGCCGTCGCCGTCCACCGGCACCGGGAGCACGGCGAGCCCGGCGCCGCGCAGCGCCGCGGCGGCCCGCTGGTAGCCGGGCTCCTCCACCGCCACCCGCGCCCCGCGGGGCAGGGTGCGGGCCAGCTCGGCGACCGCCGCCGTGGTGCCGCCCGTCGCCAGCACGCCACCGGGATCGGCGGCCAGACCGCGGTGCCGCAGCAGGTGCTCGACGACTGCGCTCCGGAACGCGGGCAGGCCGACCGCATCGGGCACGACGTCGGGTGGCTCGTCGGCGCCGGCCCGCCAGGCCCGCCGCCACGCGGCCCGGTCCAGCGCCGCGACGCAGGGCATCCCGGGCCGCAGGTCGACCGGGGCGGTGCCGTCTCGCGGGCCGGCCGCGGCGCGGTGTCGGGCCGGTGGCGCGACCTCGGGTCCGGCGCGCGGCGCCGCCGGCACGGCCACCACGAAGGTCCCGGCCCCGTGCCGCCCCGCCACCCAGCCCTCGGCGAGCAACTGGTCGTAGGCCGCCGCGGTCACCGTCCGGCTCACCGCGAGACCGGCCGCGAGCGACCGGGTCGACGGCAGCCGGTCCCCGACCCGGACCGCCCCCGCGCGCGCCGCCGCCCGCAGTGCGTCGGCCAGCTGGACGGCGAGCGGTGAGCGGTCGTCCCGGTCCAGCACCAGCGGCGGCAGGTCCACAAGTGGCCTCTCACGATCGATGCGGAATGGCCCTCCCAGGATGCCACCTCGGAGGCCACGCTGAACCGGTGACCGCGACCCGATCCTCGGAGACCCCGATCGCTGCCGCGCGGCCTGCCGCAGCCCTGTCCGCAGCGCCGCTGTCCCCCACCGCGCGCAGCACCATCCGCCGCGGCGCCGGCCGCGCCCGGACCGACCGCGCCGAGCTGTACGCCGTCCTCGACGCCGGCCTGGTCTGCCACCTCGGGATCGTCCTCGACGACGCGCCGGTCGTGCTGCCCACCGCCTACGGCCGGGTCGGCGACACGCTCTACGTGCACGGGTCCACCGGCGCGGGCACCCTGCGCGCGGCCGCAGCGGGCGCACCGGTGTGTGTGACGGTCACCCACGTCGACGGCGTGGTCCACGCGCGCTCGGTGTTCCACTTCTCGATGAACTACCGCAGCGCGGTGGTGCACGGCCGGGCCCGGCTCGTCACCGATCACGCCGAGCGCCTCGCCGGACTGCGCGCCGTCACCGAGCACGTCGCGCCCGGCTCGTGGGACCACGCCCGCCCCCCGTCCCGCAAGGAGCTCGCCGCCACCGCCGTCCTCGCGCTGGACCTCGCCGAGGCGAGCGTCAAGGTGCGCACCGGCCCGCCCGTCGACGACGACGAGGACGTCGCCGCCGGCGGCCGGTGGGCCGGGGTCGTCCCGGTCCGCACCGTCGTCGACGCCCCGCAGCCCTGTCCCCTGCTGCCCGCGGGCACCCCGACACCGCCGCACGTCCTGTCCCGCCGACGGGATGCCGTGCCCGCGCACGGGTGAACTACCCTCGTCGCACGTGACCACCGCTCCCGCCTACCCCCGCGCCGAGCGCCTGGACCTCGTCGATCACCTGCACGGCCGCGCCGTCGCCGACCCGTACCGCTGGTTGGAGGACCCGGACGACCCGCGCACGCGGGAGTGGTCCACCGCGCAGGACGCGCTCGCCCGCGCCCACCTCGACGCGCTGCCCGGCCGGGACCGGCTCGCCACCACGCTGGCGGTCCTGGCCGAGTCGGGCTGGGTCGGGGTGCCGGTCTGGCGGGCCGGGCGCCGCTTCGCCACCCGCCGCGAGCCGGGGCAGGAGCACGGCGTCCTGCAGATCACCGAGCCCGACGGTGCGCAGCGCGTGCTCCTCGACCCCATGGCGCTCGACCCGACCGGGCTGACCACCCTCGACGGGTGGATACCCGACCATGAGGGCCGGCTGCTGGCCTACCAGCTCTCCGCAGGTGGCGACGAGCAGTCGGTGCTGCACGTCCTCGACGTCACGACCGGTCAGGACGTCGAGGAGCCCATCGACCGCTGCCGGTACTCCGACGTCGCGTGGCTGCCGGGCGGGCAGGAGTTCTTCTACGTCCGCATGGTCGCCCCGGACGAGGTGCCGCCGGGCGAGCAGGCGTTCCACCGCCGCATCTGGCGCCACCGCGTCGGAGCCCCGACCGACACCGACGTCCTCGTCGAGGGCGCCGGCCTCTACCGCGTGGACGCGCACTCCGCTGCCGCCGCGTTCGGCCAGCACAACTACTACGGCGTCGACGTCTCCGACGACGGCCGCTGGCTGATCGTCACGGCGAACGTCGGCACCGCCCGCCGCGACAGCCTGTGGATCGCCGACCTGCACGGCCCCGCCCCCGATGGCGGGAGTGCGCTCGTCCCGGTGCTCACCCAGGCCGACGGCGTGCGGTGCTCCGCGTGGATGGAACGCGACGGCCGGCTGTACCTGCTCACCACCGACGGCGCCCCCCGCTTCCGCCTCGCCGTCACCGATCCCGCCACGCCCGGCCGCGCGCACTGGCGGGAGCTGGTCGCCGAGGACCCCGACTCCGTGCTGGAAGGCGTGGGGTGGCTGCAGCCCGCTGGCTCGGCCGACCCCGCCGACGGCCTGCTCGCGCTCATCCGCAGCCGCCACGCCACCGCCGAGGTGACGCTGCACGACCGGGACGGCACGCCGCGCGCCGCCGTCCCGCTGCCCGGGCTCGGGGCGCTGGCCGGGGTGACCTCGGCCGACCCGGCCAGTCCCGAGCAGCAGGGCCGGCTGTGGATCGGCTGGACCGACCTGGTCACGCCGCAGCAGGTGCGCCGCTTCGACCTCGCCACCGGCGAGACGGACCTCGACGAGGCCGCCCCGGGCGCGGTCGAGGTGCCGCCCGTGCTGATCGAGCAGCGGGAGGTGACCTCGGCCGACGGCACCACCGTCCGGATGTTCGTCGTCAGCCCCGCCGACGGCCGGGGGGCACGCCCGGCCCTGCTCACCGGTTACGGCGGCTTCGGCATCCATCCCGAGCCCGCCTACAGCGCCTCCGCGCTGGCGTGGGTCGGCGCCGGCGGTGTCTACGCACTGGCCTCGCTGCGCGGCGGCGGCGAGGAGGGCGAGGCCTGGCACCGCGCGGGCAACCGCGACCACAAGCAGAACGTGTTCGACGACTTCCACGCCGCCGCGCAGGCCCTGGTCGACGCCGGGGACACCACCGCGGACCGGCTGGCGATCCTCGGCGGCTCCAACGGGGGCCTGCTCGTCGGCGCGGCCCTGACCCAGCGGCCCGAGCTCTACCGGGCCGTCGTCTGCTCCGCACCGCTGCTCGACATGGTCCGCTACGAGCGGTTCTCCCTCGGCCGCACCTGGAACGACGAGTACGGCACCGCGGACGACCCGGACGAGCTGGGCTGGCTGCTGTCCTACTCCCCCTACCACCACGTGCGGGAGGGCACCGTCTACCCGGCGGTCCTGTTCACCGTCTTCGACTCCGACAGCCGGGTCGACCCGCTGCACGCCCGCAAGATGTGCGCGGCCCTGCAGCACGCCACGGCGGGCTGCGAGGGTCTTGCGAAACCCCCTGGCAGGCAAGCCCGCGGCCCGGGTTGCGAAAGACCCTCGCTCACAACCCGCCCGGTGCTGCTGCGCCGGGAGACCGACGTCGGTCACGGCGCCCGGTCGGTCTCGCGCAGCGTCGCGCTGGGTGTGGACCAGCTGGCCTTCCTCGCCGCACACACCGGACTGCCCCTGTGACCACGCCGCCGATCCCGCTGACGACCACACCGGTGCCCACGCCCGTCCCGACGACGGAGCCGACCGAGTCGATCCTGCCGACGGCGCCGTCGGTGGGCGACCTCGCCAGCACCGTCGCCGAGCCGGTCTGCGCCAAGGACCCCGGCTCGTGGTGCGAGCGGTTCTACCAGTGGACCGACAACGACTTCCTCGCGCGGTCCGCGGACGTCATCGTCGCCAAGTCGTTCACGATCGCCGCCACCATCCTGCTCGCGCTGATCACCCGCTGGCTCCTGCACCGGGCGATCAGCCGGCTCGTCGAGGGCGCCGCCAGCGACAAGCTCTCCGGCCTCGTCAGCCGCCGGACCCGCCCGCAGCTCGGGGAGGGCGCCGCAGCGCCCATCTCGCCCCGGCGGGCACAGCGCGCCCGCACCATCGGCTCGGTCCTGCGGTCGGCCAGCTCGTTCCTGGTCGGCGCGATCGCCGTCACGATGATCCTCTCGGAGTTCGGGGTGGCGCTCGCCCCGGTCCTCGCCTCGGCAGGCATCGCCGGACTCGCGATCGGCTTCGGCGCGCAGAACCTCGTCCGCGACTTCCTCTCGGGCATGTTCATGCTGCTGGAAGACCAGTACGGCGTCGGCGACATCGTCGACCTGGGCTCGGCCAACGGCACGGTCGAGGCCGTGGGCCTGCGGATCACGACGGTCCGCGACGGCAACGGGACGGTCTGGTACGTCCGCAACGGCGAGATCCTGCGGGTGGGCAACAAGAGCCAGGGCTACGCCGTGGCCGTCGCGGACCTGCTGCTCGGGCACAACTGCGACATCGCGAAGGCCGTCGAGCTCGCGACCCGGGTCGCGCACGAGGCCGTGACGGATCCGGAGGTCGCCGAGCACGTGCTCGAGGAACCCGAGGTCGTCGGGATCGAGACGGTCGGCCCGGAGGGCGTGACGTTCCGGGTCACCGCCCGCACCGCCCCCGGCCAGCAGTTCGGGGTGCAGCGGGCGCTGATCACCGCGTTGACGGAGGCGTTCGACCGGGCCGGCCTGCCGCGCCCGCTCACGTTCCCGACCGCGGCACCGCCCCCGACCACGTAATCGCGGCCGGCCGGGTAGGGGACAATGGAGCGGTGACCGTCCCCCGGAGCTTCTACGACGACGTCGGCGGCGCCCCCGTCTTCCACAAGATCATCGGGCGCTTCTACGAGGAGGTCGCCGCGGACCCGGTGCTGCGTCCCCTCTACCCGGAGCAGGACCTCGGCCCTGCGGAGGAGCGGCTGCGGATGTTCCTCGAGCAGTACTGGGGCGGCCCGCGCACCTACTCGGACCAGCGCGGCCACCCCCGCCTGCGGATGCGCCACGTCCCGTTCCGCATCGGCCCCCTCGAGCGCGACGCCTGGCTGCGCTGCATGCGGATCGCCGTCGACGAGGCCGGGCTGGCCCCGACCCACCGGGACCAGCTGTGGCAGTACCTCGAATACGCCGCAGCGAGCCTGGTCAACTCGCCGGTGTGATGCGTCGCTGCACCTCCGGCACTGATCCACAGGACGTGCATTGGGCGCCGGAGGCCCCTGGCAGGATGCCTCCGTGCAGTGGTGGAGGGACGCCGTCTTCTACCAGATCTACGTGCCCAGCTTCACGGACTCGGACGGCGACGGGATCGGCGACCTGCAGGGGATCCGTAGCCGCCTGGGTTACCTGGAGCTGCTCGGCGTCGACGCGCTGTGGCTCAGCCCCATCTACCCCTCCCCGATGGTCGACAACGGCTACGACGTCACCGACCACCGTGGCGTCGACCCGGCGTGGGGCGACCTCGACGCCGTGGACGACCTGATCGCGGACGCGCACGCGCACGGCATCCGGGTCACCGTCGATCTCGTGTCCAACCACACCTCGGACCAGCACCCGTGGTTCCGCGCGGCACTGGCGTCACCGACCGGCAGCCCGGAGCGGGCCCGCTACCACTTCCGGCCGGGCCAGGGCGCCGACGGCACCGAACCGCCCAACGGCTGGTGCAGCGTGTTCGGCGGCTCCGCCTGGACCCGCGAGCCGGCCCGGGACACGGGCGCCCGCGAGTGGTACCTGCACCTGTTCTCCCCCGCCCAGCCGGACCTGAACTGGACGAACCTCGAGGTCTGGGCGGACCTGGACAAGACGCTGCGGTTCTGGCTGGACCGCGGCGTCGACGGGTTCCGCATCGACGCCGCGCACGGGATGTGCAAGAAGCTCGACGACGCGGGGCCGGCCGGCGCCGCCGACGACCCGCGGTTCGACCAGGACGACGTGCACGACGTGCACCGGATGATCCGCGCGACGCTCGACCACTACCCGGAGCGAGTGGCCATCGGCGCGGTCGGGGTGCGCAGCGCGGCCCGGTTCGCGCGCTACGTGCGACCGGACGAGCTGCACCTGGCCGTCGACACCCAGCTGGCCGCGAGCCGGTTCGACGCGGACGAGGTGCGCGCCGCGATCGAGGACTGCCTGGCGTCGGTCGGCTCCGTGGGGGCCGCGGCGTCGTGGTTGCTGTCCGACCACGACCTGTCCCGCCCCGCCTCCCGGTACGGCGCGGGCCCGGTCGGGCAGGCCCGGGCGCGCGCGATGGCCCTGGTGCAGCTCGCGCTGCCCGGCGCGGCGTACATCTACAACGGCGACGAGCTGGGGCTGCCCGACGCCGCCCTGCCCGGCGATGCACGCCGCGACGCCGTCTGGCACCACGGCGAGGAAAGCCGCGACGGCTGCCGCGTCCCGCAGCCCTGGGAGCCGGACCTCCCCGCCTACGGGTTCACCACCGGCGAGCCCTGGCTGCCGATACCCGTGGAGTACGCCGCCCTCAGCGTCGCCGCGCAGCTCGAGGACACCGGGTCCACTCTCTCGCTGTACCGGCGCGCGCTGGAGCTGCGCCGCCTGCACCCCGGCTTCACCCAACCCCCGGCTCCCGGGCCGCCCCTCGAGTGGTTCGGGGCCCCGCCCGGCTGTCTGGCCTTCCGCCGCACGGGCACGACGCTGGTGTGCGCGCTCAACACCTCACCGGAGCCGGTCCCGCTGCCCCCGGGCGACGCGCTGCTGGTCAGCGGCCCGCTCGACGAGCTGATGCTCCCTCCCGACACCGCCGTCTGGCTCACCTGACGTGCGACTGCATGCCCGGGTGCGACATGTCGACCCACGTGGGTGGAGGAGCGCGGATCGCCGGGCTCAGGCCAGCAGCGGCAGCGCCGTGATCCGCCGGCGCACCACCGCGCCGTAGCGGGCGTCCAGGCGCAACCACGACGACGTCGCCGAGACCCGCACGGTCTCCCCGGGCTCGCCCGCCCCGACGAACCCCATGCCGGACAGCGCGAAGAGGCACCGCATCGGGATCCGGACGGGCGGCCCCGCCGCACCGGTGACGGTGAGCACCGTCTGGTCGAGCAGCGATGCGGGCGGCCCGAGCGGGCCGGCGTGCTCACGGGCGAGCGCGAGGCCGCGCTCGGTGAGGCTCTCCAGCTCCGCGGCCGGCACGGTGTCGGCGACGGCCCAGCCGCCGGCGGGCGGGAGCAGCCCCTGCCACAGCCCGCCGCTGCCGGGATCGACGGTGTCCGCGCGATCGACGCTCAGCGCGGAGAGCAGCGCGGCGGCGAACGTCGTGACGTCGGTGGGCTCCAGCGTGCCCGGCACGGAGCGGGTCGCGAGCACGTCGAACGGAGTGCTCGCCCACGCGGTCACCCGGCCCGACGCGGAACCGAGCAGCCGGACCACCGCCGTCTGATCGAGCCGGACGACCCGGCCGACGAATGTGCCCAGGTCGCCGCGGCCGTCCGGGTCGGCGATGTGCAGGGCGCTCATGGGGCGGACCAGCGGCTGAGGAAGGTCCGCTCCTCGTCGGTCAGCCGGCGCGGCCGTCCGGCGTCGAGGTCGTAGGTCACCATCCGGGTCCACGCCCGCACGGCGACGGCGTCGCCCTCCTCGGGGCCGTCGTGCATCTCGTAGGTGATCCGGAACGAGGCGGCCCGCACCTCCTCGATCGCCATCGCCACGCGCAGGCCGTCGGACCGGTACGGGATCTGGCGCCGGTAGTCCACGTGCAGGCCGGCGACCAGCAGCCCGGCGGCGAAGCCCGAGACGCCCTCGGCGGCCGCCGCGTCGAAGATCAGGGCGACGCGGGCCTCCTCCAGCAGGGTCACGGCCTTGGCGTTGTTGACGTGCCGGTAGGCGTCCTGGTCGGTCCACCGCACCGGGACCTGCGCGACGAAGCGGGGCACGCCGCACACCCTCTCATCTTGAGCCGGCGCGTCGTGACCCGATCGGTCACCGCGCCAGCCCACGCAGCTGCCGCGACACCACCGACAGCGTCGCCAGATCCAGCCGGCTGTCGCCGAGGATCTCGTCCAGCGCCGGGCGGGCGCGCAGCAGCCGCGAGGCGTTCGCCCGCTCCCACTGCGCGATCGCGTCGTCCACCGGCGTGCCCGGGACGGCCTCGCGCAGTGCGTCGAGCGTCAGCGCCCGCAGCGAGCCGTACAGGTCGTCTCGCAGTGCCAGCCGCGCCAGCGAATGCCACCGGTCGCCGCGCTCCAGCCCGCTCACCGCCGTCAGCGCCACGCTGATCCCGAGGTGCTCGGACATGGCGTAGTAGAGCTGCGCCACTTCGAACGCCTCGCGCGGCTCCTTCTCGCGGTCGGCGAGCTCCACCAGTTCGACGATGTCGAGCAGCCCGTAGCTCTCCAGCAGCGCCGCCGCCTCGAGCGCCAGCTCGGGCGGCACCCCGTCGGTCTCCAGCTTCGCCGCGGCGGCCGTCATCTCGGCGCACTCCCGCCCGACCAGCAGCTCCGGCAGCCGTCCGCGCAGCGCCCGCACCGGCGCGGCGAAGCGGGTGATGGTCGAGCCGACGGCCAGGGGCTGGGGCCGGTTGGTGAGGAACCACCGCGCGGCGCGGTCGAGCAGCCGCCGCGACACCAGCACCAGCCGGTCCGAGACCGCGGTGGGGATCTGCGGGGAGGACAGGCGCTCCCACAGCTCCGGCAGGTCGAACACCGTGGTGGCGACCGAGAACGCCCGCACCGAGTCGTCCGGGCTGGCGCCCAGCTCGTCTTCCATGCGGAACGCGTAGGTCATTCCCGCGGCATCGACGGTCTCGTTCACCAGCAGAGTCGTGAGGATCTCCCGGCGCAGCGGGTGGTCGGCGATCGCCTCGGGGAAGCGCTCGCGCAGGGGGCGCGGGAAGTACTCGGGCAGCCGGCTCGAGAACGCCGCCGCGTCGGGCAGGTCCGAGGCGAGCACGCGGGCGTGCAGGTCGAGCTTCGCGTGCGCGACGAGGGTTGCGAGCTCGGGACCGGTCAGCCCCTGCCCCGCCGACTCCAGCGCGACGAACCCGGCCTTGTCCGGCAACACATCCAGCTGCCGGTCGATGCCGCGGCGGGTCTCGAGGTCCGCGACGAACCGCCGGTGCACCCGGACCATGCCCGGCGCGTGCGCCCGGCCGACGCCCAGCAGGACGTTCTGCGTGCGGTTGTCGGCCAGCACCAGGGCGGAGACCTCGTCGGTCATCTCCACCAGCAGCGCGTCGCGCGCGGCGTGGTCCACCGTGCCGTCCGCGACCAGCCGATCCAGCAGGATCTTGATGTTGACCTCATGGTCGCTGCAGTCCACACCCGCTGAGTTGTCGATCGCATCAGTATTGATCTTCCCGCCGCTGCGGGCGAACTCGATACGACCCCGCTGGGTCAACCCCAGGTTCCCACCCTCACCGACGACCCTGACCCGCAACTCACTCGCATCCGCACGGATCGCATCGTTGGCCTTGTCACCCGCATCGGCGTGCGTCTCCTCGCTCGCCTTGACATATGTCCCGATCCCGCCGTTCCACAACAGATCCACCGGCGTCCGCAGAACCGCCCGGATCAACTCCGGCGGGCTCAGCCGGGTCACCCCCTCGTCCCCACCGCCGTCGATCCCCAGCGCAGCCCGGATCTCCGGCCCCACCGGCACCGACTTCGCCGTCCGCGGCCACACCCCACCACCGGCACTGATCGCCCCGCGGTCGTAGTCGTCCCACGACGAGCGCGGCAACCCGAACAACCGCGCCCGCTCGGCGAACCCCCGCGCGGCATCCGGTGTCGGATCCACGAACACATGCCGGTGATCGAACGCGGCCACCAACCGGATCTGCGGCGAGAGCAACATCCCGTTGCCGAACACGTCCCCGGACATGTCGCCGATCCCGACGACGGTGAACTCCTGCGCCTGGGTGTCGACCTCCAGCTCGCGGAAGTGCCGGCGCACGCTCTCCCACGCACCTCGCGCGGTGATCCCCATCGCCTTGTGGTCGTAGCCCTTCGACCCACCCGAGGCGAACGCGTCCCCCAACCAGAACCCGTACGACGCGGCCACCTCGTTCGCGATGTCGGAGAACCGTGCGGTGCCCTTGTCCGCCGCCACCACCAGATAGGAATCGTCCCCGTCATGACGCACCACATCCGGCGGCGGCACGGTCTCCCCGTTCACCAGGTTGTCGGTGACATCCAGCAATCCCGAGATGAACGTCCGATAGCAGGCCACCACCTCGTCGTTGCCCGCCTCCGGCCGGCGCACCACGAACCCGCCCTTCGCGCCCACCGGCACGATCACCGCGTTCTTCACCGCCTGCGCCTTCACCAGACCCAGAATCTCGGTCCGGAAGTCCTGGGGCCGATCGCTCCACCGCAGCCCACCCCGGGCGACCGGCCCGTACCGCAGGTGCACACCCTCCACCCGAGGCGAATACACGAAGATCTCGAACCGGGGCCGCGGGGCGGGCATGTCCGGCACCACAGACGGATCGATCTTGAACGACAGGAACGGCCGCTCCCGATAGAAGTTCGTCCGCAGCGTCGCACCGATCATCCCCAGGAAACCGCGCAAGATGCGGTCGGCGTCCAGCCCGGTCACCGCGTCGATCAGCTCCTGGGCGGTGGCCAGCGCGTCGTCCCCGGCCTCGGGCCGCCCCTGCAGCGCCGGGTCGAACCGCGCGGTGAACAAGCCCAGCAGCGCCCGCGCCACCGCAGGATGAGCCAGCAGCGTGTCCGCCATGTACTTGACCCCGTACGGATTGCCCAGCTGGCGTGCATACCGGGCATACGCACGCAGCACCGCGACCTCACGCCAGGCCAGCCCCGTCCGCAACACCAGCGCGCTGAACCCGTCGGACTCCGCCTCACCCCGCCACGCCGCCGCGAACGCCGCGGTGAACTGCGCGGCGACCTCTGTGTGCGGCCGGTCGGCGAGCGCGTTCTGGGTCGCCACGTCCACGCTCAACCCGAAGTCATAGGTCCAGCAGCGCAGTCCGTCGGGCCGGACGATCTCCGACGGGCGCTCGTCGAGGACGTCCACGCCGAGCTGCTGGAGCACCGGCAGCACCGCGGTCAGGGTGGCGGACGCACCGGCCAGGTAGAGGGTGAAGCGCTGCTCCTGGCCTCCCGACGGCTCGTAGAGGCGCAGGCCGAAGTCGCCCGGGCCGCTCAACGCGGCGACGTAGCGCAGGTCGACCAGCGCCTGCATCGGGTCGACCCCGGCCTTGTACGCCTCGGGGACTCCGGGGATCAGGTCGGCGACCTCACCGCTGCCGGGCAGGGACAGCAGGCGGTCGTCCCAGGTCCGGATGGCCTCGGCGAGCTCGTCCTGCAGGTCGGCGCCGTCCATCGCCGCGGGCGGCGTCGCCGGGTCGGTGTGGACGGTGAAGTGCACCAGCGCGAGAGCGGACTCGGTGAGCCGGACGGTGAAGTCGACCGACGACCCGTGCAGGTGACGGCGCAGCACCTCGGCCATCGCGAGACGCGACGACGTCGTGTACCGGTCCCGGGGCACGTACACCAGGCACGAGACGAACCGGTGGTACGGGTCCGGGCGCAGGAAGACGCGGACGGTGCGGCGCCCGGCGACGGCCAGCACCCCGACCGCGGTGTCGTGCAGCTGCTGCTCGGTGCCGCTGAACAGCTCCTCGCGGGGCAGCGCCGAGATGACCTCGAGCATCTGCTGGCCCGAGTAGGACGCGAGCGGGAAACCGGCGCGATGGATGGCGTCACGCACGTGCCGCTCGACGACCGGGATGTCGAGCACGTTCTCGTAGAGAGCGGCGACGGTGAGCATGCCGAGGAAGCGGTGCTCGCCCAGGAGGCGTCCCGTGCCGTCGACGACGCGGACGGCGAGGTAGTAGGGCTGCTCGGGGCGCAGCACGCGGCTCTTCGCGGTGGCACGGGTGAACACGAGCAGCTCGGGCGGGGCGTCGGAAGCCTCCGGGCTGAGCGCTTCGGCGACCCCGTTCTCCCGGCGCAGCACCCCGAGACCGGGCCCCTCGGGAACCAGTTGACGGCCGTCGGCCACGAGGTGGCGGTGGCCGAGGAAGGTGAAGTGCCCGTCGGCGAGCCAGCGGAGCAGGTTCGCGAGGTCGTCCGCCCGGGTCACGGACGACGAGCCCGCCGAGCGGTCGGCGTCGAGCAGGCCGTCGGCGAGCAGCCGGTCGGCCACCGCGCGGGCCTGGCGGGCCATCGCCGGGGCGTCGCGGACGACCTCGCTGACGTCGTGCAGCACCTCGGCGACGTCGGCTTCCAGCCCGGCGGGGACGCCGCGGCCCAGGTCGACGTGGATCCACGACTCGGTGATGGCCCCGGGGGGCGGTGCGACCGGGTCGGCGTCCGGCAGGACGGCGCGCAGCTCGCCGTCCTCGGTACGCTCCACGACGACGATGGGGTGGATGACCCGTCTGGCTTCCCCCCCGGCCCGGCGCACTGCGGCGAGCACGGACTCGACGAGGTAGGGCATGTCGTCGGTGACGATCTCCAGGACCGCGCCCGATCCCTCCGGTGCGCCGGCGCGAAGACGGATCAGCTCCTGCCCGGCGGTGCGGTGGCCGGCCAGCTCCCGGTGCGCACGGGCGGCCGCACGCAGGGCCGGGCCGGGGTCGCCGTCGCGGGCGACGACGTCCGGTGTGTGGCGGCGATACAGGGCGTCGAGGCCGGCGTCGATCGGGTCGGCCGGGACGGTGTCGGGGGCGAGCGGCGGTTCCGCGGCGGTCGTCTGCTCACGGGTCCGACTGATCACGTGTATGCCCCCGGGGCTCCTGGCTGGTGCTGGCGTCAGCCGGCCTGACGGCTTCAGCGTAGCCCTGTGGCGTGGCCCGTTCGACCCTGCGAGGGTCCGGGAGACCCGGGCAGGAGGTCGCCCTGCCGAGGCCTGCGCGTCACCGTTGCTCAGATGTCGCGGTAGGCGGCGAGCGCGCCGGCCAGCAGGTCGCCGAGGCCGAGACCGTCGGTGCCGGAGGTGGCGGATCCGGCCGCACCAGGCGGGCGCGAGGCGCCCGGGCCGGGTGTTTCTGCTCCGGGTGTTTCTGCTCCGGGTGCCCCGGCGTCCGTGGCCGGGTCACCCGGGTTCCCGCCGTGATCTGCGGCAGGGCCCTCGGGCCGATGGCTCCCGCCCGACCCGGGCGCGGGAGTCCGGGCGGGATCACGCACGGGGAGGACCGGGGCCACCGCGGCTGTGGAGTCGTACCGCGGATCGAGCTCGAACACGACGGGGTCACCGACACCGCAGACCGCGGACGGTTCCGCGTGGCGGGCCGGCAGACCGTTCTCGAGCAACTCGTGGAGCAGCGCGTCGCCGATCGATGAACCGCTCGCCGAGGAGGCGCCGGCCGCCGCCACCCGGCCGCTGTCCGCGTGCGCCGACCCGCCTGACGGTGCGCTCGCCGCCCGCGCTGTCGGCGCCGTGCCCTGATCGGCGCGGTGCGCCACCCGGACGGCCTCTCGGTTCGCCCTCGCCCGGCTGTTCCCGGGCTCATGCCCGGCTTCAGCAGGATCGGCGAACAGGTTCGCGTCCGGCGCGGTGCCCCCGGCGCCGTCCCGTTCCTCGGATGCCCGCGCCGACGCCCCGTGCGGCCAGGGAGGCGTGCTCCCGAGCTCGGGCGGCGGAGGGTCGGACCAGGCGATCGGCGCCACGGCCTCGGATGCCCGCGCCGACGCCCCGTGTGGCCCGGGAGGCGCGCTCCCGAGCTCGGGCGACGGGGCGTCGGACCAGGCGATCGGCGCTGCGGCCTCCGCCGCGAGCCTGCGCGCGCGACGCCCGGCACCGGTGGCGGTACGCCAGTTGCCGGCGCGTGCCCGAGCCCGCTCGGGGCGGGCCGGCTCCGGCTCGGCCGGTGCAGAATGGCTGGCCGCTCGGGGCCGCCGCGACCGCGTCGCGTCGTTCCCGTCGTCGATCCGGTCGTCGCGATCCGCGTCGGTCCGAAGATCAGCGGGGCCGCCGGCAGCGGGATCGGCGAGGAGCCCCCAGGTGGCGTCATGGGCCGCACCGCGGCCTGCACCGCGACCGCTCGGCGAGCCTGCCCAGCCGGCGGCCGCCGCGGCCAGGCGCGCACGCAGCCGTGCCCCGCGGTCGTGGTCGCGCCGTTCCGCCGCCATCGCGGCTCGAACCGCGCCCAGCGCGGCGTCCAGCCGGCCCGCTGCCTCGTGCAGCTCACC
>JAEUJO010000293.1 GCA_016794615.1 Pseudonocardia sp.
GGTGGCCAGGGGCGGGGTCGAACCGCCGACCTTCCGCTTTTCAGGCGGACGCTCATACCGACTGAGCTACCTGGCCGGGCACCGACCCCGAGGACCGGTGGTGGAGCGACCCAGACGGGACTCGAACCCGCGACCTTCGCCGTGACAGGGCGACGCGCTAACCAACTGCGCCACTGGGCCTTGCTCGTACTACGTACCCCCAACGGGATTCGAACCCGCGCTGCCGCCTTGAAAGGGCGGTGTCCTAGGCCGCTAGACGATGGGGGCTTGGACTGCCGGAGCCGTCCCCGCCCACCAACGGCTGTCCGTTGGGAGCTTCACCAGCATAAGGCACCTCGCGCGGTACCGGCGAACCGGGGTCGGCGAGCGGGGTGTCCGCGCCGGTCAGCGCCCGACCGGCGGAGCCTGGTCGGGGTGCGCGGCGATCAGACCCAGCATGTCGAGCAGCCGGCGCAGGTCGTCCGGGCCGTCGCAGTTCCGGGCGACGACGAGCCGGGCGCGATGGATCTGGTCGTCGGACACGCGGTAGGCGTCGGCGGCCGTGCGCGGGCCGGGGATCGACCCGCTCGGACCCGCACGTTCCCCGCCCACCTCTCGCCGTGCGCTTCCGATGCTCATCGACGCCTCCCCGCTCGGTCGTCCGTTGACGGCAGGGGGTAGCGCGAGAACGGCAACGTTCCCTGTTTCCACACGAAATGCGGGCCGAGCGCCCCTACTCGGTCCGGATTGATGTCGTGACCACCCCCGTGGCCGTGACCTGCACGTTACCCATCATGGCCATCCGATGCACGCCCCTTCCCGGGTGAGCCTACGATGATCAATCTCACCCGCACGTGATCGTCCGGTGACGTACCGTCACCACGTCTCGGCCGACTCACCGCGTGGCATCCCGTCGACGGCGGACCGTACGCTGCGACGATGACTGCCCGTGACGACGCCCGGCGCGCACGGCACCGCAGCCCGGCCCAGCGCCAGGCCGGCGTGGAGCCGGAGCTGCCGCCGCACGACCCCGAGCTCGACTCCTATCTCGCTGCGCTCGCGCCGGAGGCCGTCGCGGGCCCGGCCACCGGGCGGTTCGGGTCGGCCCAGGTCTTCCCGCTGCGGCTGCCGGCGCTGCGCATGGAGCAGTTGCGCCGCCTCGCCGCGTCCCGCAACGTCTCTCCCGGCTCCCTGGCCGTCGACTGGGTCCTCGAGCGGCTCGACCAGGAGGACACGGAGACGGGCCCGCTCCCGATCGACGTCGCCGTCGAGACCCCGGCCTGGCGCAACGCGCTGCGCCGGCTCGGCCGCCAGTGACCGTCCGGCTCAGCCCCTGGCGCGGCCGTCCGAGGGCGCGACCCGCCGCGGGCTGCGGGTCGCGCCCAGGCACGGGCTCCCGGTGAGCCGCGTGACGTCCACGGCGTCCGCGAGCGCCCGGCAGCCGGCCTCCGACAGGTGCAACCCGTCGCCCGCGTCGAAGCGGGCGAGCAGGCGGCGGGGCCGGATGCTCGGCGACGACGTCGGGTGCGCTCGTCAGCATCAGGCTCACTGCGATGGGGTGGCCGGCCTCGGCGAACACCCGGACGTGGTCGCTGGCCTGCTCGCTGCCCGGATCGGCGACGACCGCACGCCGGCCCTCGAAGGCGAGCGGAACGGTGCCGAACCGGTTGGACAGCCGCAGGTGCACCTCGGTTCCGGTGGCCTGCGGTCGGACGATCATGCGCAGGGTGCGTCAGGCGAGCGACTCGTCCGGCGGCACGGGCTGCGGGCCGCCACTCGACCGGGCCCCCGGTGTGGTCGGCTGCCGCGGGCGAAAGGTGTGGCAGGGACCCAGGTCCCGACCCGGAGCCGCCGGCGATCGCCAGGCTCCCGAGCCCGACGTGAGCAGAAATTTCGCCCAAATCACCGACCGGCCGGCCACGCCGCCCCTCACCCGCCCGGTACCGCCGTCCGACCGGCATCCCGGCCGTGGTAACCCGGACGGGCGACCCCATCCTGCCGCCCGTCCACCCTGTGCGACACACCGAGCGCGACCGTGAGTGGACTGAACGAGTGAGATCGGGAACCGCACCGGTGGAGCGGGAGCACGGGTCGAGGTTCGACAGGTCGAACGGCAGGTGCCCAAGGACGGTCCTGATGACCTAGTGTCTCGTCCGACTGAATGTCCCTGGCGAGGAGGCCGAGCGGATGAGCGCAGAGGTGGGCACCTACGAATCGGTGTGGCAGGCCAGTGTCGACGACCCGGAGGCTTTCTGGCTCGAAGCCGCCAAGGCGGTCGACTGGGTGACCGCACCGACCAGGGGCCTCGACGCCCGACCCCCGTTCTACAGCTGGTTCCCCGACGGGCAGCTGAACATGTGCGCGAACGCGCTGGACCGTCATGTCGACGCCGGGAACGGCGACCGCGCGGCGCTGATCTACGACTCGCCCGTCACCAGCACCAAGCGGACCTACACCTACGCGCAGTTGCGCGACGAGGTGGCCCGCTTCGCCGGTGTGCTGGCCGGACTCGGGGTCGTCCGCGGCGACCGGGTGGTCATCTACATGCCGATGGTGCCGGAGGCCGCGATCGCGATGCTCGCGTGCGCCCGCCTCGGCGCCGTGCACTCGGTGGTGTTCGGTGGGTTCGCACCGCACGAGCTCGCGATCCGGATCGACGACGCCACCCCGAAGGTGATCGTGTCCGCGTCCTGCGGCATCGAGGGCAAGAAGGTGCTCCCGTACAAGCCCCTGCTGGACCAGGCGATCGAGCTGGCCGCGCACAAGCCCGAGAAGCGGGTCATCCTGCAGCGTCCCCAGGCGGTCGCGGAGATGGGCCCGGACGACATCGACTGGGCCGAGGCGGTGGCGAGCGCCGAGCCGGCCGCGCCCGTGCCCGTCGCCTCGACCGACCCGCTCTACATCCTCTACACCTCCGGGACCACGGGGATGCCCAAGGGCGTGCTGCGCGACACCGGCGGCTACGCGGTGGCACTGGCGTGGACGATGGCCAACCTCTACGACATCGGGCCCGGCGACACGATGTTCACCGCGTCCGACGTCGGCTGGGTCGTCGGGCACTCCTACATCGTGTACGCGCCGCTGATCGTCGGCGCGACGACGATCATCTACGAGGGCAAGCCCGTCGGGACCCCGGACGCGGGCCAGTTCTGGCGCGTGATCTCCGAGCACGGGGCGAAGGCGTTGTTCACCGCCCCCACGGCCTTCCGGGCGATCAAGAAGGAAGACCCGAAGGGCGCGCTGCTGGGCGAGTACGACCTGTCGGGCATGCGCTACCTGTTCCTCGCGGGCGAGCGACTGGACCCCGAGACCTACCACTGGGCCTCGGATCTCCTCGGCGTCCCTGTCATCGACCACTGGTGGCAGACGGAGACGGGGTGGGCGATCTGCGCGAACCCGGCGGGGGTGGAGCTCCTGCCGATCAAGCCGGGCTCACCGACCAAGCCGATGCCCGGTTGGGACGTGCGCATCGTCGACGGCTCGGGTCAACCGGTGCCGACCGGGGAGGACGGCGCGATCGTCATGAAGCTGCCGCTGCCGCCCGGCGCGCTGCCGACCCTGTACAACGACGACGAGCGCTACGTGCAGTCGTACCTCTCGACGTTCGACGGCTTCTACCTGACCGGTGACGGCGGACGCATCGACGAAGACGGCTATGTCTACGTCATGGGCCGCACGGACGACGTCATCAACGTCGCCGGGCACCGGCTTTCCACCGGCGGGATGGAGGAGGCGCTCGCCTCGCACCCCGCGGTCGCCGAGTGCGCCGTCATCGGTGTCGCGGACACCATGAAGGGGCAGGTGCCCCGCGGGTTCGTCGTGCTCAAGGCGGGCGTGGACCGGTCGGAGGACGAGCTGCGGGCCGAGCTCATCGCGATCGTGCGCGAGCGGATCGGCGCGGTGGCGGCGCTCCGGGAGATCGCCGTCGTGCCGGCGCTGCCCAAGACCCGCTCGGGCAAGATCCTGCGCAAGACGATGCGGGGGATCGCCGACGGGCTGGACGAGCCGGTTCCGTCGACGATCGACGACGTGGCGGTGCTCGACGCGCTGCGGCCGGTGCTGCGCAAGGAGTAGGGAGAACCCGGATGTAGCGAGAGCGGCGTTCAGTGCGTTGAGCGCACCGAGCGCCGCTTTCGCTGCATCCGCGCGGTCGCGAGATGAGGCGGGCGCCCGGTGGCATCGGTCGCTTCCGGGCGATTTCGCTCGCCCAAACCGTTAGCATTGCTCCACATGACGCTGACCGCCCGGCCGCCCACGCCGACGCGTGGCTCAGGGGCCGTCCGGGCGGCGCTCGGCGCGATCACCGTCACCACCGTCTCTGTGCTCCCCGTGTTCCTCACCGGCGCACTCGCCGTGCAACTCGGCGACGAGCTGGGTTTCAACCCGGCCGGGCTCGGGCTGGTCGTCGCGCTGTACTTCGGGGTCAGCGCGCTCTGCTCGCTGCCGGTCGGCCGCCTCGTCGAGCGCTGGGGCGGGGTGGTGACCAGCCGGATCGCGGTGCTCGGCGTCGCGGTCGTGATGCTGGTGCTCGCGGTGTTCGCCGACTCGTACGCCTCGCTCGTCGCGATCCTGCTCTGCGGCGCCTGGTGCAACGTCATGGGCCAGCTGGCATCGAACCTGACGCTGGCACGGTCGGTGCCGACGCACCGGCTCGGGCTGTCGTTCGGCGTCAAGCAGGCGGCGATCCCGCTGTCCACGCTGCTGGCGGGAGCGGCCGTGCCGGCCGTCGCGTTGACGGTCGGCTGGCGCTGGGCCTACGTGATCGGGTCCGGGCTGGCGGTGCTCGCGCTGCTCGGCGCGCCCCGCGGCAGCGAGTACGTCCGGGTTCCGAAGCCGCCGCCCGGGGAACGCGCGACGCTCGCGCTGACGGTGCTCGGCGCCGGATCGGGGCTGGGCGCGGGTGCCGCGAACGCCCTCGGGATCTTCCTCGTCGCCGCCGCAGTGGACCGGGGCATCAACCCGGGCATGGCCGGGCTGGTGCTGACGTTCGGCAGCGTGGTCGGGTTCGCGGGGCGGCTGCTGCACGGTTGGTCGGCCGACCGGCGCACGGGCGGGCACGTCGCGTTCGTCGCGGGCAGCATGGCGGTCGGGGCGGTGGGACTCGTCCTCCTCGCGGTACCCGGGACGCCGGCGCTCACGATCGGCACGATCCTCGGCTTCGGCCTGGGCTGGTCCTGGCCGGGCCTGATGCAGTTCGCGGTCGTGCGGCTAAACCCGTCGGCACCGGCGGCGGCCAGCGCGATCGTGCAGACAGGTGTCTACGCGGGCGGGTTCGCCGGCCCGATCGCGTTCGGGTTCGTTGCCGCACACTCGTCCTTCGACACCGCGTGGCTGGCTTCCGCGGCGACCATGCTGGCCGCAGCGCTGCTGGTGGTGCTGGGCCGGCGGCTGCTGGTGGCGCACCGC
The DNA here is from genome assembly GCA_016794615.1 of Pseudonocardia sp. Lineage (GTDB taxonomy): Bacteria > Actinomycetota > Actinomycetes > Mycobacteriales > Pseudonocardiaceae > Pseudonocardia. Next base: position 5,386 of record JAEUJO010000293.1, read on the forward strand.
GTCGCTCACACAGCCCCGGGGAACTGAGCGACGCGCTCGGCGAGCGCCATCGCGTCGTATGGGGCGTGCACCGTGGCGTCGTTGTCGAAGTAGACGTAGACGTCCCGCGGCGTCGGAGCGGCCGGCGGCGCCACCGTGTGCTCACCCACCGGCGACCCGCCCACGAGCCACTCCCGCACCCGCTGCGCCCACCGGTCGAGCGCATCGGGCGTATACCCGCTGACGTAGAGCTCGGTGTCGCCGTGCAGGCGGACGTAGACGAAGCCGGCGGTCACGTCCTCGAAGTACGGGAACCTCCCGGCCGTGTCGGCCACGACAAGCGCGACGTCGTGCGCGCGCAGCAGCGCGACGAACGCCGGGTCCCGGAAGCTCTCGTGGCGGACCTCCACCGCGTGCCGCAGCGGACGGTCGGCATCGACGGTCGTCTCCGCCCGCCCGTCGAGCCGCGCGTCGTGCTCGCCGGCCAGTCGCGCCGCCGCGCCCGTGCTGCGCGGCAGCAGCGTGAGGAACTCGTCGATCCGCGCCGCATCGAAGCGCAGCCGCGGCGGTAGCTGCCACAACAGCGGGCCGAGCTTGGGGCCGAGCGCGAGGACACCCGAGGCGAGGAAGTTGGCCAGGGGCACCCGGACGTCACGAAGCTGCTTGAGATGAGTGATGTAGCGGCTGCCCTTGACGGCGAACCGGAACCCGTCGGGGGTCTCCGCGGCCCAGGCACGATACGACTCGGGCCGCTGCAGCGAGTAGAACGAGCCGTTGATCTCGACGCTGCTCACCAGCCCCGCAAGGTGGGCGAGCTCGCGGCGCTGCGGCAGGCCCGACGGGTAGAACGTGCCGCGCCACGGCGGGTAACGCCAGCCCGACGTTCCCACCCGCACGCGCGCCATCGCGACAAGATCCCACGGTCTGCGACGATGGAGCACGTGGAAACTCGCTCCGCCCTGCACACCGCTGTCGGCACCGCGCTCGACTGGCCCGTCCCCCACGTGGCCGCTGCTGTCGTCCTGGCGGACGGCACGGTCGCCGCCGAGAGCGGCGAGCAGGGACGGGTGTTCCCCCTCGCGTCCGTGACGAAGCTGCTGGTGGCCTACGCGGTGCTGATCGCGGTCGAGGAGGGCGCCGTCGACTGGGACGACCCGGCCGGCCCGGAGGGCTCGACGATCCGGCACCTGGCCGCGCACACCTCGGGGCTGGCGTTCAGCGAGGGAAGGCCCCAGGCGAAGCCTGGGACGCGCCGGATCTACTCGAACAGCGGTTTCGAGATGCTGGACGAGGCGGTGGCCGCGGCGGTGGGGATGTCGTTCGCCGACTATCTGGACGAGGCCGTGCTCGTCCCGCTCGGCATGAGTTCGACCAACCTGGAGGGCTCCGCGGCCGCAGCCGCCGTGTCGACCTGCGCGGACCTGACCCGGTTCGCCGCGGAGCTGCAGGCGCCGACGCTGGTGTCGCCGGTGACCCTGCAGGAGGCGACCACTGTCGAGTTCCCCGGGGTCGACGGCGTGCTGCCCGGTTTCGGGCGGCAGAACCCCAACGACTGGGGGCTGGGCTTCGAGATCCGTGACGGGAAGTCGCCGCACTGGACGGGGGCGAACAGCTCGCCGCGGACGTTCGGCCATTTCGGGCAGTCGGGCACGTTCTTGTGGGTGGATCCGGACGCGGGGGCGGCGTGCATCGCGCTGACCGACCGCGACTTCGGGCCATGGGCGATCGAGGCGTGGCCGCCGTTCACCGACCGCGTGCTGGCCGCCCTGTAGGGACGGTGTGATCGCTGGTTCGTCGACGGGGACGACCGGGTTGTCGCCGTTCGTCGACCGGACGGCGATCTCCGCGGGCCACCGGGGAACAACGCCACGGGGTCGATCGTTGACCATTCTGTCCGGGCCGGGCGATCTGTGTCCCCGGGTCTCAGTATTGAAGAGCCTGCACGGGATACCGTTCGGCTGGAACCGTGTCGTGCCACTCGCCGCGAGGCGACCAGCGCCCGGCCCGGACACCCTCCTTCTACCAGCGGAGACATGACATGAAGGGCGACCGCGTCGAGATCGTCATCGACGCCGGCAGCGGGACCACGCGCACGTACGAGGTGGCGGCCACCCGCGCCGGACGTCGCGTCAACGTCACGCACGGCCGCGGGGTCGTCGAGGTCAGTGAGGTCACGCGGGGCGGGTCCACGGTCCGTACCGCCCGATTCCTGGCCAACCGCGTGCTCGCGCTCGTCGAGCACCCGGCCGCCGATGATCCGGTCGCCGACGAGATCACCCCCAGCCTGCGCTCCGTGTGAGAGAGGGTATTGCCGAACCCGGGCCGCGTGCTCGAAGGCTCCGGGGGTTCGGAAGTGCCCTCTGAAACGACCCTGGACACTGCACTTGCCATGACCTCCCCCACCGCCGACGCACGCCCGGACCACGACCACCGCACCGGGTCCACCACCCCGGTCGACGGTGCCCCGCGTCGTCGAAGACGGCGCCGCGGCGGCGGGGGGCGCACGCGTCAGAGCACCCCCGGCCAGGTCGCGTCCGGCGCTCCCGCCGCCGATGACGCGGCCGCCCCGGGCGGCGCCGCTGTCGACCCCGGCGGCGACGCCGCCCCTCCCATCGACGTGTCCGCCGTCCGGGAGCGCATCGCCGCCCTCGGGCTCCACGACGCGCAGCGCCTGCGCCGGCGCCTCGACGGGGCACTGCGCATGTCCGCGAAGCCCACGTCGCCAGGCGAGGGCTCCGCGGTGGAATCACGGCGGACGCGGGCCGCCGCCGACCGCACCCGGGCGCTCATCACACTGGCCGCCGCGGTCGACACCGCCGAGGCTCGCGTCACCGCCCGCCGCGCTGCGGTCCCGCGGATCACCTATCCCGCGGCCCTGCCCGTCACCGCTCGCCGCGACGACATCGCCGCCGCGATCCGCGACCATCAGGTCGTGATCGTCGCCGGCGAGACCGGCTCGGGGAAGACGACACAGATCCCCAAGATCTGCCTCGACCTGGGTCGCGGTGTCACCGGGATGATCGGCCACACCCAGCCCCGGCGGCTGGCCGCGCGCACGATCGCCGACCGGATCGCCGAGGAGCTGGGCACCGAACCCGGTGACGTCGTCGGGTACAAGGTCCGGTTCACCGACCAGGTCGGGGAGAACACCCTGGTCAAGCTCATGACCGACGGCATTCTGCTCGCCGAGCTCGCCGGGGACCACAGCCTCTCCCGGTACGACACGCTGATCATCGACGAGGCGCACGAACGCAGCCTCAACATCGACTTCATCCTCGGCTACCTCACGCAGCTCCTCCCCCGCCGACCCGATCTCAAGGTCGTCATCACCTCGGCGACGATCGACACCGAGCGGTTCTCCGCGCACTTCGACGCTCCCGTGGTCGAGGTGAGCGGCCGCTCGTATCCCGTCGAGGTCCGCTACCGGCCCGTCGTCGACCCCGACGACCCCGACTCGGACCCGGACCGCGACGAGATCGAGGCCATCGGCGATGCGGTCGCCGAGCTGCAGCGTGAGGGGCCGGGTGACGTGCTGGTGTTCCTGCCCGGCGAGCGCGAGATCCGCGACACCGCGGATGGGCTCGCGAAGCGGAACCTCCGCAACACCGAGATCCTCCCGCTCTATGCCCGGCTCTCGACCGCCGAGCAGCACCGCGTCTTCGCCCCGCATCCCGGAAGCCGGGTCGTGCTCGCCACGAACGTCGCCGAGACGTCGCTGACCGTGCCGGGTATCCGCTACGTCGTGGACACCGGCCTCGCCCGCGTCTCCCGCTACTCCCGGCGGCTCAAGGTGCAGCGGCTGCCGATCGAGAAGGTCAGCCAGGCCAGCGCGAACCAGCGCGCCGGCCGATGCGGCCGCGTCGCGGACGGCATCTGCATCCGTCTCTACGCCGAGGACGACTTCGACGCGCGACCGGAGTTCACCGACCCCGAGATCCTGCGCACCAACCTCGCGTCGGTGATCCTTCAGATGATCGCGCTGGACCTGGGCGACCTCGCTGCGTTCCCGTTCGTCGACAAGCCGGACCTGCGCGCCGTCGGTGACGGGCTCGCGCTGCTCAACGAGCTCGGCGCGCTCGAACACGGGCAGCTCACCCTCACGGCCGTCGGCCGGGCGCTGTCGAGGCTGCCCGTCGACCCCCGGCTCGGCCGCATGCTCGTCGAGGCCGACCGGACGGGCTGCCTGCGCGAGCTCCTCGTCATCACCGCGGCGCTGTCGGTCCAGGACCCGCGGGAGCGCCCGGCCGAGCAGCGGCAGGCGGCCGACGCCAGGCATGCGCGCTTTGATCAGGACGGATCGGACTTCCTCGCGTTCCTCAAGCTGTGGGAATACGTCCAGGAGCAGCGCGGCGCGCTGACCGGCAACCGGTTCCGCAGGCTGCTGCGCACCGAGTTCCTGCACTTTCTGCGCATTCGCGAGTGGCAGGACCTGCACCGACAGCTGCGGTCGGTCGCACGCAACGCGGGGATGACGCTCAACGAGGTGCCGGCCGACCCGGACCGCATCCATGTCGCCGTGCTCTCCGGCCTGCTCAGCCAGGTCGGCCTGCGCGAGGCCGAGACGCGCGAGTTCCTCGGCGCCCGCGGGGCCAAGTTCATGATCTTCCCCGGGTCACCGCTCGCCAAGAGGCCACCGCGCTGGGTGATGGCCGCCGAGCTGGTGGAGACCTCCCGGCTGTGGGCCCGCACCATCGCGAAGATCCAGCCCGAGTGGGTCGAGCCGCTGGCCGGCCACCTGGTCAAGCGCACGTACTCCGAGCCGCACTGGTCGCGCAGGCGCGCCGGGGCCGTCGCAACCGAGCGGGTGACGTTGCACGGGGTCCCGATCGTGGTCGGCCGCTCCGTCGACCTCGGCCGGATCGACCCCGAGCAGGCCCGCGAGCTGTTCCTGCGGCACGCCCTGGTGGAGGGCGACTGGGACACCCGCCACGTCTTCTTCACCGCGAACCGCGCGCTGCTCGACGACGCCGAGGAGCTCGAGACCCGGGCGCGGCGGCGCGACCTGGTGGTCGACGAGGACACGCTCTACGCCTTCTACGACGCCCGGGTGCCCGCCGAGATCGTCTCGGGGCGGCACTTCGACACGTGGTGGAAGCGTGAGCGCCGCCGGCAGCCCGAGCTGCTGAACCTGACCGCCGAGTTCCTGACGACGGCCGCAGCCGCCGAGATCCGACCGGAGGCGTATCCCGACGCCGTCGAGGCCGGTGGGCTCACGCTGCCGCTGTCCTACGCCTTCGAGCCGGGTCAGGCGACCGACGGGATCACCGTCGACGTGCCGGTCGCCGCGCTGCACCAGGTCGACCCCACGCCGTTCACCTGGCAGGTCCCCGGGCTGCGTGAGGAGCTGGTCACAGCGCTGATCAAGACGCTGCCGAAGCAGCTGCGGCGGCTGTTCGCGCCCGCTCCGGACCACGCCCGCGCGGTGCTCGCCCGGTTGCAGGCGGGCTCCGAGCCGCTGCTCGACGGGCTGGAGCGCGAGCTGGGCCGGATGCGCAACGTCACGATCCCACGCGACGCCTGGGAGCTCGACCGGCTGCCCGAGCACCTGACGGTGACCTTCCGGGTGCTCGACGAGCGTGGCCGCGAGGTCGCCCGCGGCACGGACCTGAAGGCGCTGCGCCACGAGCTGGCCCCGAAGGTCCGCGAGGAGCTGGCGACGGCCGGGGCGGGCATCGAGGCGACGGGCCTGACCACATGGTCGATCGGCACCCTCCCGCGCGAGATCGGCATGCGGCGCGGGCCGCACGTCGTCACCGGCTATCCGGGGCTCGTCGACCGTGGGACGTCGGTAGACGTCCGGGTCTTCCCCACCGCCGCCGAGCGCGACCCGGCGCACCGCCGCGGCGTCCGGCGGCTGCTGCTGCTCGAGACCCCGTCACCGGCCCGCGCCGTCAGCCGCGACCTCGACAACGCCGCCCGGCTGGCCCTGTCGCACACCCCGCACGGCTCGCTCGACAGGCTGCTCGACGACTGCGTGACGGCGTCGGTCGACGCGCTGATCACGGCCGCGGGCGGCCCGGCACGGGACGAGGCGTCGTACGCGAAGCTGCGCGCGGTGACCAGGGCGAAGCTGGGGTCGACGACGCTCCGGGTGCTCGACTCCGTGCGTGCGGTGCTGACGACGTGGCACCGGGTGCAGGCCCGGGTCGCCGAGCTGACGGCTCCGGTACTCGCCGACGCGCGTCGCGATCTGGCCCGGCAGGTGAACGCACTCATCGCTCCCGGCTTCGTCACCGCGGCGGGGACCGCCCGGCTCGGCGACCTCGCCCGCTACCTGCAGGCCGTTGAGCTGCGGATCGACAAGCTGCGCGCCGACCCGGCCCGCGACGCGCGGTGGACGGCCGAGGTCCGGACGGTCGCCGACGAGCACGCGGCCGAGCTGGCAGCCCTGCCCGTGGGCGTCGAGCCGTCGCCGGAGCTGCAGGAGATCCGCTGGATGATCGAGGAGCTGCGGGTGGCGCTGTACGCGCACCCGATGCGCACGCGCTACCCGGTTTCGGTGAAGCGGATCCAGAAGGCGTTCGACGAGCTGCCGCGGTAGCTATCGGGGGTAGCTACCGCGGCAGCAAACCGCCGCGCCCGCCACTCGGGCGCTCGCTCGCACGCCGCACAGTGGTGTGGAGCTCAGCGTGAGCCTGTCGGACGCCGACTC
>JAEUJO010000323.1 GCA_016794615.1 Pseudonocardia sp.
CCGGTTCTGTCGGTGGCGGGAACAGCCATGCCCCCGAATGAACCCGTACTCCTGGCGCTTCCTCCGACGGCCGCGTCGGCCTCAGTGCTGCGCACGCTCCGGTCGGAGGGAGTGTCGGTCAACCCTGTCAGCGACGGGATCGCCGTGCTGGACGCCGTGCGTGCCCGTGACCCCGCGCTGCTCGTCCTCGACGTCGAGCTTCCGGGGCCGGACCAGGCCGCCGTGCTCGCGGCCGTGCAGTCCGAGGCGCCGAACGTGCCGGTCATCGCGGTGACGCCCCGCGAGCGCCGTGCCGGCCTGCTCGCCCAGCTGCGCGGCGACCGCGACGACTACCTGCTGCGCCCGTTCGCCGTCGACGAGCTGGCCGCGCGCATCCGGCTACGCCTGCGTCTCGGGCCGGTGAACGGCACAGTGCTCCGCCACGGCGAGGTCACCGTCGACACCGAGTTCGGCGAGGTGCACGTCGACGGGCGGCGAGTCGCGCTGTCGCCGACGGAGTTCTCGGTGCTGCTCGCGCTCGTCGCCGAGGGCGGCTCCGTCGTGCCCGCGGACCGGCTCGCCCGGCAGGCCTGGTCGGAGCCGGTGTCGGCGAACCTCGTCCAGGTCTACATCTCCTACCTGCGGCGCAAGATCGGCCCCGAGCGGATCCGGACCGTGCGCGGCGGGGGCTACGCGCTGGAGGCGTAGCTGCGCGGGCCGGGGGTTGCAGCAAGGTGGCCATACTGCGATCGGATTGGAGCAGGGCCACCCTGCTGCAATCCCGCACCGCTCCGCTACCGGGGGAACGAGAGCGCTGCGGCGAGCAGCGCATCGTTCTCGTCGGGCGTCGAGACGGTGACCCGCACCCCCTCCGGATGGAACGGGCGTACGACGACCTTCTGGTCCAGACAGTGAGCCGCGAACGGGGCCGTCCGCTCACCGAGCGCCACCCAGACGAAGTTGGCCTGTGATGGCGGCACCGTGTAGCCCGCATGGAGCAGGGCGGCCCGCACACGCTCCCGCTCGCCCTCCACCTCGGCGCACGCCGCCAGCAGCTCGGCGCGGCAGTCGAGTGCTGCCAGCGCCGCTGCCTGGGCGATCGCGCTCACGGCGAACGGCGAGCCGACCTTCCGCAGCGCCTGCGCGACCTCCGGAGCCCCCAGCGCGTAGCCCACGCGGAGGCCGGCGAGCCGGTACGCCTTCGAGAAGGTGCGCAGGACGACGAAGTTGGGGTGCGCGTCGAGCAGTGCGGTGCCGTCGACGGCGTCGGGGTCGGTCACGAACTCGCGGTAGGCCTCGTCGAGCGCGACGAGCACGTCCGGACCGACCGCCTGCAGGAAGCACTCGAACTCGTCGCGGCGCACCGTGGTCCCGGTAGGGTTGTTCGGGGTGCAGACGAAGACGAGCCGGGTCCGCGGCGTGACGGCGGCGGCCATCGCCTCGAGGTCGTGGCGGAACTCCGCGTCCAGCGGCACGGTCCGCTTCGTCGCTCCCTGGACCTGGGTCACGATCGGATAGGACTCGAACGACCGCCACGCGAAGACGACCTCGTCGCCCGGCTCCCGGCACGTGATCGCCACCAGTTGCTGGCACAGGCTCACCGAGCCGCATCCGACCGCGATGCGGGCGGCGTCGAGGCCGAACTCGTCGGCGAGCCGGGCGGTCAGCCCGGTGACCGAGAGGTCGGGGTAGCGGTTGGCGCCCGTCGCGGCCTCGGCGATCGCCGCCAGAACCCGCGCCGGCGGGGGCAGCGACACCTCGTTGCTGGCCAATTTGATCGCACCCGGGACAGCCCGGCCGGGCACGTAGGCGGGCAGGCTCTCGAGATCGGGACGAATGGGCGCCATGCCCCGACACGGTAGTCCGCCCCGTCCCCTATGACCTGGGGTGTCGTGCCACTCTTGACGTCGGTGAGCGAGGGCACCGACCGCGTGGCGAGGAGTGCAATGAGTGAGATCAGGACCGAGAGCGTCCCCCTGGTGGACGGTAGCGACCTGCGGTTGACCGTCGCCGAGCCGCTGGGCGCGGTGCGCGGGGGGATCGTCGTGCTGCACGAGGCCCGCGGGATGACCGACGCCGTGCGCGGCCTCGTCCGCGGACTCGCGGCAGAGGGCTGGCTGACCGTGGCCCCGCACCTGTACCACCGCGACGACACCGACGAGATCGGCGAGGACGACGGCGATCGGATCCGTGAGCAGCTCGACCGGCTCGACGGCGGCCAGGTCATGGCGGACACGGATACCGCGTTCGGCTGGCTGGCCGACCACGCGGTGACCGCGGACCGGATGGGTGTGCTGGGCTTCGACATCGGCGCGACCGTGGCGCTGCTGGTGGCCACCGAGCGGACCATGGGCGCCGCGGTGTCGGTGGCGGACGAGGCCAGCGTGTCGTCGGTGCGCGACCAGCTGCCGTCGACGGCGGACGCGATGGCCGGCCTGACCTGCCCCTGGCTCGGCCTCTACGGCCGCGAGGACGACGGCGACGGAGACGCGGATGCCGCTGAGCTGCGCGACGCCAGTATCAAGGCGGAGTCGGTGACGAACGTCGTGGTCTATCCGCACAGCGGGCACCGCTTCGACGCCGACCCCGCGGCCGCCGCGGACGCATGGCAGCGTGCGCTGAACTGGTTCGACGCCCATCTGCGGTGACTCTGACAGCGGGTGGGTGTGGGGCCACGCGGTGCAACCTGTACCCTTGGCGGCGCTGGTGGCCGACAGGCCCCGGGAGGCTTCGCCTAGTCTGGTCTATGGCGCCGCACTGCTAATGCGGTTTGGGGTAACCCCCCATCCCGGGTTCAAATCCCGGAGCCTCCGCTGACCCCGCTCGGGCGACCTCGGCCGCTTCGGGTAGGGTCGAGGTACAAGTTCACAAGCACGCGCCCGTAGCTCAACGGATAGAGCATCTGACTACGGATCAGAAGGTTAGGGGTTCGAATCCCTTCGGGCGCACCAC
>JAEUJO010000316.1 GCA_016794615.1 Pseudonocardia sp.
GGTCGATGACGATGTTGCGGGCCACGGTGCGCAGCCAACCGCCGAGGGGTTGGCGCTCGGCGAGCACCTCAGGGTGTTGCCAAAGCCGGATGGCGGTTTCCTGGGCGACGTCTTCGGCGGCGTGAATGTCGCCTGCCAACAGGTAGCTGGCGTAGCGCACGAGGTCGCCATAGTGGTGCAGCCATTGCTGCACCCAAATTGGTTCGGCAGTGTGATCGGTACCGGCTCGTGTTGCCGCTTTCACGATTCTCCTCGGAACTGCTGGTCACCTGGAGCGCTCGTCCTGAGGCGCTGGGCGAGCCTCATCTCGCACCTTCCAGCTCAACCGAATCGGCGCGCGACTGCCAGGTTTCGGGCCACTCAAGACGTGCGATGGGCGCCATACCCACCGCGTCGTTCCGACTACTCAATGCCTGCTGCGGGCTACCTGAAACGCCCGTCACGGCAGCAACCGCGCTCACCGTCCACCCACGGATTCGGGGCTGAACCCGCTGCGGCCCTCGATGCGTGGCAGGGAAGAAGGCGCCCACCACGAACAGCGGCCCTCTCGCGAATACCCGGACATTTCAAGGGAGCACGAAAGCGTGAATATCTCGACTTTGCTCACTGCTGGATCCAGGACGGCCCCGGCCGCCGGGCGGGTATACCTGCCCGGTGATCCCGGGTACGACACCGCCCGCCAGGGGTTCAACGTCTCCGTCGACCAACGCCCAGCGGCGGTCGGCTATCCGGAGACCGCGACCGAGGTCGCCGACGCGGTGCGGGTGGCCGTCGAGCACGGGCTGCGGGTGGCGGTGTGGACGACCGGGCACAACCCGGGCCCGCTCGGTGACCTGCGCGACACACTGCTGCTGCGCACCGACCGGATGCGCACGGTGCAGGTCGACCCGACCGCCCGGCGGGTCCGCGCCGCGGCAGGCGCCCGCTGGGACGACGTCGTGGCCGCGGTCGCCCCGCACGGGCTGAGCGTGCTGCACGGCTCCTCGCCCACCGTCGGGGTCACCGGATACAGCCTCGGCGGCGGCATCGGCTGGTACGCCCGCGCGCTCGGGCTGGCCGCACACCGGATCACCGCCGCGCAGCTGGTCCTCGCCGACGGCACCCTCGTCCGCACCTCCGACAGCGAGCATCCCGCCCTGATCTGGGCGCTGCGCGGGGGCGGCGCGAGCGTCGGCATCGTCACCGAACTCGAGTTCGAGGCCTTCGGCTTCGACACCGCCTACGCCGGCCGCCTGGCCTGGGACCTGTCCCAGGCCCGGAAGGTGCTACCGGTCTGGGCGGGCTGGGCCGCCCACGCCCCCCGCGAGGTCACCACCTCGTTCCGGTTGCTGGCCCTGCCGCCGCTGCCGACCATCCCCGCCGAGCTCCGCGGCCGTCGCCTGGTCATGATCGACGGCGCGGTGCTGGGCGGCGACCCCGACGCCGAACGGATTCTCGCCCCGCTGCGCGCGCTGCACCCCGAGGTCGACACCTTCACCCGCACGCCCACGCCGGCCCTGACCCGGCTGCACCTCGACCCCGAGGAGGCGGTGCCGGTCGTCACCGACAGCCTCATGCTGCACGGGCTGCCCACCGACGCCGTCGAGGCGTTCCTGGCCGCCGCCGGACCCGAGTCCGCGAGCAGCCTGCTCCTCGCGGAGATCCGCCAGCTCGGCGGGGCGCTGGCCGACCCCCACCCCGAGCGCGCGGCCCTGTCGCGCCTGTCCGGCCGGTTCCTGCTCTTCGCCGCAGGCCTCGCCGTCGACGACGCCGCTGCGGCCGCCGTCGAGCGCGATGTCGCCCGCGTCGTGGCCGCCGTGCAGCCGTGGGGCACCGGGCGGACCTACCTCAACTTCGTCGAGCGACCCTCCGACACCGCCACCGCGTTCACGGCGCAGGCGTGGGCTCGCCTGCAGCGGCTGCGCGCCACCTACGACCCGCGCGGCGTCCTGCACACCCCGCACACCGCCTGGCCCAGGTAGACCGTTCCAAGACGGCTGTCCGCCGGAAGCCGCCCATCTCCGACGTCGGGCCTGCGTCAGCTGGGGCCTGCGTCAGCTCGGGCCCCTGCGTCAGCTCACTGCCTCCAGGCTCGGTGGCGAGTACTCCGGGCCGAGCGCAGTGCGGGTGAGCTCGGTGCGGGACCGGATGCCGAGCTTGCGGTAGGCGTGCGCGAGGTGATTCTCGACCGTGCGCACGCTCAGGAACAGCGCCGCGGCGGCTTCCCGATTGCTCGCGCCCTCGACGACGAGCTGCACCACGGTGCGCTCGCTGGGCGAGAGCGCGCTGGCCGGGACGACCGCCGCGGTGCGGTTCGCCCACCAGAGCTGTCCCGCACCCGCGAACACCGCACAGGCGCGGCGGCGGTGCTCGGCGGCCGCGTCCGACTCGCCACGACCGCCGCACACCTCGGCCAGGGTGACCAGGCTGCGCCCGTACTCGACGGGAAGGTTGCCCTGCTCGTGCAGCGCGGTCGCCTCGAGCGCCAGCGACAAGGCGCGCCCGAGGTCGCGGTCGCGGTCGCGGCGCAGAGCGAGCTGCGCGAGCACCCGCCGCTGCTGGCCGCGGACGACATCACGACCGGTGCGGTGGGCGAAGGTGTCGAGCCGATCGGCGATCCGCGCGGCGCGGACGACGTCACCGACCATGATCAGAGCCTCGGCGAGATCGACATCGGCACCGAAGCGCCTCTGCGGTTCGAGGACACCACGCCGCTCGGCGCGGTCGACGAAGCGACCGAGCAGGGTCACGGCCCGCGCCGGATCGCCGCGCCGGAGGCAAAGCAGCCCGCGGAGCTGATCGGTGAACTCCAGGCCGCAGGCGGCCCCGTCGACACCGCGGTCGGTCCGGCTCAGCAACGCGTCCAGGGCGTCGTGCTCGCCCCGCGCGAGGTGGACCATGCCGCGGGTGAAGACCACGTGCGGCCACTCCATGGCGCACCCGTCGACATGGTCCCCGAGCCGGGCGAGCGTCTCCTCGGCCGCGGTCAGGCGTCCGCCCACGAGCTCGGCATAGGCCGACAGCGCGGCGGCGGTGGTCGCCCCCCGGGCGTCGCCCGTCACGACGTGCCGGGCGAAGACCCGATCGAGAACCTCGCAGGCTTCCCCGGGATCACCGGCGGCCAGCAGCCACAGCCCCTGGAGGACATCGGCCTCGACGCCGCTTCCGATCTCGGCGACGTCAGGGTTCTCGAGCGGGACGAGCCGGTCGAGGACCTCGCGGACCGGATCGCCGACGTCGAGCAATGCCGATGCCAGAACACCGAGCGCCCGACGGCGCACCGGCAGCTGCACCGGCGACGCTCCGGCGTTCTCAACGGCGCGACCAGCGATCCCCCGTCGGTCGCCGACGGCACCGCAGTGCAGGTCGGCCCGCAGCGTCCACACCAACGCCTGCCGCCGCCGAACCTCCGCCGCAGACAGCCCCGCGAGGGACAGCGCAGCGGGCCGCTCGACCACCGCACGGGCCGCGGGACCGCCTCGGCGCTCGTTGAGCGTCTGGGCCAGCAGCGGTCCGGCCCGTTCGAGCAGATCCTGGTCGAGCACGCCCAGGTCGACCCGCTCGAGCATCGTCAAGACCGCGTCGAGCTCGCCCGCCCGGTAGTGCAGCTCCGCGACGGTCACCCGGCGTCCGAGCACCTCCTGTTCGTCCGCGCCCGCCTCAGCACCGGCGGTCTGCGCGTCCTGCTCGGCCAGCGCCAGGGCTCGGGCCGCGAACCGGGCGGCCGTGCTCGGCGCGCCACGGTGCCGCGCCGAGAGGCCGGCCGCGTCGAGCGCGTCGCGGAGCTCCGCACGCCATGCACGACCGTCCGCCGACGGATCGTCGTCGACCACCAACTCCACGTCGGTGACCTCCGCGTCGGCCCGCAACAGCTGCAGCGCCCGGGCCTCCGCGGAATCGGCGAGCTCGGCCGCCCACCGATGCAGACGGCGCCTGCGAAACGGCGGCAGCGAGGCCACCAGCGCAGCCCCGATGAGCGGATGCGACGGCGAGATCCGGTCACCGGCCAGCGTCAACAGCCCGGCCGCGATCGCCCGGTCGAGGATGCTCTCGACATCCTCGTCCCCTCGCGAGGCGACCGCCCGCAGCACCGTCCCCACCCGAGGCCGGCCCAGGGCTGCCACCAGGCATGCGGCGTCGATCACCCGAGGCTCCAGGTCGGCGATCCGCTTCGGCACCAACGCACCGAGAGCGGGAGGACTCGCCCCGTCGAGCACGCCGCCCCACTCCTGCCCGAACTGCAAGGCCCAGAACGGATTGCCCCCCGTCTCCGCCGCGATCCGCCTGCTGCCCTCACGGGACAGGGACAGGCCGAGCCGGTCGGCCAACATGCCCGCGATCACCCCGGCCGGCAGCGGAGCCAGCCGCACCGTCGACACGCTGTCCAGCGCGAACGCCAGGGCCGCCGTGTCCGTGGCCTGGCGCGGCGGCCGCCACAACGGCGACTCGTGGCGGCCGGCCAGCAACAGGGTCAGCGGGCGGTCCGCCAGCCGACGCACGGCGTAGGTCAGGCACTGCTCGGTCTCGACGTCGAGCCACTGCAGGTCATCCACCGCCAGCACGACCGGGCCCCGGTCCAGGGCACAACGCAGGAGGGTCAACACGCCGACAGCGACGGTGCGCCCGTCGGTGGCCGTGTCGGTGTGCCCGCGCAGCAACGCGGAATCGAGAGCGGCGCGCTGCCCGGCGGGCAGCAGCGACCCGTACCCGTCCAGCAGCGGCCCCAACAGATCGTCCAGCCCGGCGTAAGGCATCTCGCTTTCGGCCTCCGCGCAGGTCGTGGCGAGAACCCGGGCGCCCGTCCGGCGCAAGACCGCCATCCCGTACGCCCACAGCGACGACTTCCCGATCCCGGGCTCGCCGACGATCACCACCCCGCCCGCCGCCTCACCCACACCGGCGGCGAGCCGGTTCATCAGCTCGATCTCGTCCTCGCGTCCCCACAGCCGCACCGATTCCCCCATCCGTTGTTCGCCAACCGATCGTGGTACGAACGTGACGGCCTTCACCCCGGGCACACCCCCCGGACTTTCCGCATGGAGAACGCGCCGCCGCACGACAACGCGTCCGGAAGTCGGCCACACTGGGCGTGATGGCCGGCTTGCTCGAGCGGGACACCGAGATGGCGCGGATCGCACATGTTCTGACCCGGTCCGCGGGCGGTGTCGGCGGCGTGGTGGCGGTGTGCGGGCCTGCCGGTATCGGCAAGACGTCGTTGCTCGCCGCGGCGCGCGACGCCGCGCGGCGCCAGGGCGCCCGGGTGCTGCGGGCCCGCGGGGCGGAGCTCGAGCGGGAGTTCGGCTTCGGTGTGGTGCGCCAGCTGTTCGAGCCGCTGCTGGCCGCGGCGTCGGCGGACGAGCGCGCCGAATGGCTGGCCGGTGCCGCGGGCCGGGCCGCCGGCCTGCTGGGCATGCCGGGCGCGGGCTCACCGCCGACGGCCGAGGCCGAGGCGCCGGACCGGTCGTTCCTCGTCCCCCACGGGCTGTACTGGCTGTGCGTGCAGCTGAGCGCGACCGGGCCGGTGTGCCTGGTCGTGGACGACGCGCAGTGGACCGACCACGCCTCACGGCGGTTCCTGGCGTTCCTGCTGCCCCGGCTGGAGGAGCTCCCGCTCACCGTGCTGCTCGCCGTGCGGACCGGGGAGGGCTCGGCCGAGAGGTGGATCACCAAGCTGGACAGCTTTCCCGGCGCCGAACTCGTCGAACCGTCACCGCTGAGCCCCGAGGCCGTCGAGCGGCTGCTCGCAGCCGGGCTGGGCACGGTGCCCGACCCGTGTTTGGCGGTGCGCTGCCATCGCGCGACCGGCGGGGTGCCGTTCCTCGTCGAGCAGCTGGTCCGGGCGCTGCGCGAGGACGGCGTGACGCCTGCGGCGGTCGAGGGGGTCGACTCGATCGGCGGTCGAGCGGTCGAACGCTGGGTGCGGCTGCGGATCGGCCGCCTCGGCGAACCTGCAGCACGGCTGGCCCGGGCTGTGGCGATCCTCGAGTCCGCATCCCTGCAGCCGGCAGCCGACCTCGCCGACCTCGGCCCACAGTCAGCGGTGGCGGCGAGCGATGCGCTGCGCGGCGCGGGCATTCTCGCGGCCGGCCGTCCGCTGTCCTTCGCGCATCCGATCGTGCGCCGCGCGGTCTACGACGAGATCGGCGAGGCCACCCGGGCCGCGGCACACCGCCGGGCGGCGCACCTGCTGGCCGCGAGCGGCGCCGCCGAGGAGCAGGTGGCCGAGCACCTGCTCGCCGCCGAACCCGCCGGCGACCCGTGGGTCGTCGACCGGCTGTCCGCCGCAGCCACGGCCGCGACCGGCCGCGGCGCCTCCGAGTCGGCCGCAGCCTACCTACGCCGGGCCCTGGCCGAGCCGCCCCCGCCGCAGCGGCGCTCGGCGCTGCTGCTCGACCTCGGGCGCGCCGAGTTCAACGCCGGTCACCCCGACGCCTTCCCGCACCTGGAGCAGAGCGTGGCAACGGCGATGACCGGCGAGGGACGCGCGGCGGCCGCAGTGGCGTTCGCGTTCGCACTGGGGTACTCGGACAACCGCTTCGGGCGCAGTGTGCGGGTCCTGGACGAGACGAGGGCGTCCCTCGGTGCCGAGGACAAGGAGCTCTCGCTGTCGTTGGAGACCATGGCCATGAGCCTGGCCATCCTCGATGCCGATGTCGCGCCTGCGCACCGGGCCCGCATCCGGGCCGCCCGCCGACGCGCGGACGCTCCCCGGCCATCCCGGAGGGTGCTGGCGCTGGCCGGCATGATCGCTGCGCAACGCAACGAGCAGGCGGACGTGGCCGCCGAGCTCGCCCGCCGCGCCTTGCGCGCCGACGTGGAGCCACTACCTCAACGCTGGCGCCTGCCCCCGCTCGACGGGCTGCAGATCGCGTCGACGCTGCAGGTGACCGAGCACGGGGACGAAGCGCTTCCGGTGCTCGATCGGCTGCTCCGCGAGGCGCGTGCGAGCGCCGATGCCAACACGTTCTCGAGGTCCCTGGCCATTCGGGCGCTGGGGGCGCGCATGCGCGGGGACGTGCGCAGCGCCGAGGCCGACGCCCGGACCGCGCTCGAGACGGAGGGGATGACCGTCCCCGACCTCAGCAGGGTGTTGAACAGCGCGCACGCCATCGAGGCGCTGACCGAGCAAGGTCGGCTCGAGGAGGCCGAAGGCCTCCTCGCTCCCCTGGTCGAGGCGGTCGGGACCGCCACGTTCGCCGATGCCTGCCTATGTTGGAGCCGCGGCAGGCTCCGGCTGGCGCAGCACCGCCCCGCCGAGGCGCTGGCCGACTTCGTGCGCACCGGCGACGTGACCACGCGCTTCGGACACGGTTCGCCGACGTTCACGCCGTGGCGTTCGCAAGCGGCGCTGGCCTGCCTGGCCCTCGGCGAGCGCGAACGCGCCCGCCGGTTCGCCGACGACGAGCTCGGACGGGCCCGCACGTTCGGTACCCCCCGCGCCCTCGGCGTCGCCCTGACCGCCGTCGGCGTCACCCACGGCGGCTCCTACGGTGAGCAGGCGCTGCGCGAGGCGATCCGGTTACTGACCCGGGCGGGTGCCGACCTCGACCGGGCCTGGGCGCTCTACGAACTCGGCGCCCGGCTGCGGCGCGACAACCACCGCGCGGACAGCCGGGAGCCGCTGCGCGAAGCACTCGACATCGCCCACCGCCTCGGTGCCGGACTGCTCGCCGACCGGGCCGAGACCGAATTGCGCGCCACCGGCGCCCGACCCCGGCGGGTCGTGCTGTCCGGCGTCGACGCCCTCACCGCGAGCGAGCGCCGGACCGCCGAGATGGCCGCCCAAGGGCTGACCAACCGGGAGATCGGACAGGCGCTGTTCGTCACCGCCCGCACGGTGGAGGGCCACCTCACCGCAGTGTTCCGCAAACTCGACGTGGCCTCGCGCGACCAGCTCCCCTCGGTGCTCGAGCCCATTACCGCAGGCCGGCGGCCCGGCTGATCGACCCCGCGCCGCTCCCGGCCGGGCCACTCGGTGCCGCCACTCGATCCCATCCTGCTCGACGCCGTGGTCGAAGCCGGGCCCGCCCGCGGCTTTCGGGTGCTCGTGCACGCCCTGACCCGGGCGAGCGCCGCGCAGGCCGTCGACGCGGGGCCGACGGGCTGCCCCATCTGTTCGTCGACGGTCACAGCCGAGCCGCCGCGGCGGGACATGAGCGCCGCAGCCGGCCGGTCATGTCCCAGGTCGCGCAGCGCGGACCTTCCCCGCGAACCACCCCAGCACCGTCCCCACCGCCAGCGCCACGCCGTGGATGTTGCCGAGACCGATGAGCACGCAGGCCACCGCAACACTCGCGGTCACCCACACCGGCACCCGCACCCCCGGCGCGCCGAGCAGGACCCGTCGGTCCACCGCCGCGCCGACGACACCCAGGGCGACCAGGGGCAGCCACCAGGTCCCCAGCAGCGCACCCAACCAGAGGGCGACCGCCGAACCAGCCCACCTCGGCACATCCTCGTCGCTGCACACCCACACCAGCACCCCGGCCAACCCGCACACCGCGACCGAGTTGCCCGCCCCGTACGGCTGCCAGAACACGCCCGCGACCTGGCCCGCCAACCCCGCCGCGAGGTAGCAGCCGACCAGGGCGACGCGCCCGACCACCTGCTCGGCCGCCATGCCGAGCACCGCCAGGAAGCCGAGGTTCGACACCGTCCCAGCGACGCCGCCGTCCTGCACGAGCAGCGACGTCACCCACCGCCACGGCTGATCGGCAGCGCCGGAGCGGGCCAGCGCGGCCAGCACCGCAGGCCACACCAACCCGGCCACGCTGACCACCGCGGTCACGAGGGTGAGCACGCCGGTGAGCACCGGTGCGCGACGCAACCCGACGACCGAGTTGGTCACGGGCTCGCCGCCGGACCGGACAGCCGGTGCAGGTAGTCGCCGACGGATCCGTCGTCGGTCCCGTCCACGACCAGGCCGAGGTAGCCGTCCGGGCGCACCAGCACCAGCGCCTCGCCGAGCGACCCGTAGGCCGCGCCGACGTGGCCGTCGCGGTCCACGACCCGTACGACCTGCGGCGGACCGGTCGTCGCGTCCGGTGTCACGAGCACGGGTACGACGAAGCCGGGGTGCCGCCCGGCGGCGCGGCGCAACGCGGGCCCGGTGCCCGCACCCAGGCCGAGGAGCGTGGCGTGCGGCCCTCGGAACAGGTCGAACAGCCGCACCCGGCGCTCGTCGGCGGCCACACACGGCGCATCGGGTGCGCGGTCGCCGGCCTGCAGCCCGTCGCCTACCGGCCCGACCGCAAGCCTGCTCCACCGGTAGTTCAGGCCCAGCTGCGCGGCCTGGTCGTCGGTCGGCCAGCCGCCGGCGGCCGGGAGCCGGCGCTCGAGACGCTCCAACTGGCGCGAGCTGAGACCCAACGTCCACGCCGCGACCGGCAGCCGCTCCTCCTCGTAGGTGTCGAGCAGCGCCGCGCCCGCCCGACCGGCCAGGACCATGCCGAGCTTCCAGCCGAGGTTGTAGGCATCCTGCACCCCGGTGTTCATGCCCAGCCCGCCCGCAGGCGAGTGGACGTGTGCGGCGTCGCCCGCGAGGAACACCCGCCCGACGCGGTAGCGCTGCACCATCCGGACGTTGACCCGGTAGGTCGACAGCCAGGTCGCCCGGTCGAGCGACACGCCGGGATCACCTCCGACCGCCGCGAACGCTGCTCGGAACGCGTCCAGCGTCGGGGACGGCAGCCTGCCGTGCTCGTCCGGGGGCAGGCCGACCTGGATCTGCCAGGAGGCGACGCCCACGAAGGGGCAGAGTGCGACCACGCCGCGGTCCGGGTCGGCCCACAGGTACCAGCGGTCGGCGGGCAGCCCGCTGACCTCCACGTCACCGAGGATCAGCGCCTCGACCGGGCGGGTCTCGCCGACCATCGCCAGGCCCAGGGCGGCGCGGACGCGGCTGTGCCCCCCGTCGGCGCCGACGAGGAAGCGCGCGGTGGCCGTCGACCGGGTGCCGTCGGCCGCCGCCAGCTCCGCGTGCACCTCGTCCCCGTCCTGGCCGAGGCCGTCGAGCGTGGTCCCCTGCTCGACGCTCACCCCCGCGGCGGCGAGCCGCTCGCGCAGCACCGCCTCCACGCGCCACTGCGGCAGGATGAGCCTGCACGGGTAGGGCACGGCGGGAGTGGGGTGGCGGTCGGCGTACGGGTCGGCGTCGCTCACGACCACGCCGCCGCGGTGCATCCGCACCGGCAGGTGCTCGAAGGCACCCGCCCGGATCGCCTCGATCACCCCGAGATCGTCGAACACCTCCTGGCTGCGTGGCTGCAGGCCCTTGCCCCGGGACCCCGCGAACGGTGCAGGCGCCTTGTCGATGATCCGCACGGCAACACCGCGACGCGCGAGGTCGCAGGCCAGCGTCAAGCCGGTCGGCCCCGCCCCGACGACCAGCACGTCGCTACCGGCCACCGGGCCACCCCGTCGCGTCATGGGCCCCATTCTGGCCCGATCACCACCTGCACCCAGCGCTCCCGACCCGCACCGACACCGCCATGATCAACGCTGGCCGACCTCGCGGTAGGCGACGGCGGCGAGCGCGGCAAGTCCGGTGAGGCACAGCCACGCGAAGACGTCACCGATGGCCGTGTAGGGCGTGCGGAGGCCGCGGGTGGGCACCGAGACCACCATCGCCTGCCGGTCCGTGGTGAAGTAGTCGGTCGACCCCACCGAGCGCCCGAGCGGGTCGAAGGCGCCGGAGACGCCGTGGTTGTCGGAGCGGATGAGCGAGTAGCCGTTCTCGACCGCACGCAGAGCCGCCTTCTCGGTGTGGGCCCGGCCCGCCTGCGCCCAGTCGTTCGAGGGCACCAGCATCAGGTCGACCCCGGCCCGTTGGCGCATCAGGTCCGGGAAGTCCGCGTCGAAGCAGATCGCGTTGGCGAGCAGGCCGTACGGGGTGGCCACGGTGGGGACCCGGCCGTCGCCCGGGGCGATCCGGTCCATCCCGGGCACCGGGTGGGCCTTGTCGTAGGTCCACACCGCGCTCCCTTGTGGGTCGACCAGAACGGCCTGGTTGCGCGCGAAGTACGGCGCGTCCGCGGTCAGCGTCACCAGCCCGGCCTCGACGTAGGTCCCGGTGCGCCTCGCGACGTCGGCGATCCGGCGGATCAGCGCGGGCCGGTCGGCCGCGCGGACCGGTGCCCCGGCCTCCGGCCAGACGACGATCTTCGCGCCCGCCGTGGCCTCCCGCTCGGTCGTGGCGAGCAGGTCCGCGCTGATCTCGTCGAACACCGGGCGGACGGTGGCGGGGTCGCCGTCGGCCAGCGCGCGGGCGGAGCCGTAGCGGTGCCGGAGCGCGTCCAGGCGCGCGTTGACGGCGGCGCTCGGGCTGACCGCGGCGACCCGCACGGTCGGCGCGTCCGGCGCGAAGGCCGCGATCCGGATCATCCCTCCGGCCAGGACGAGCGCCAGCACCGCGCCGTAGATCCCGGCCGCCGCCCAGGCCGTGCGTCCGCGTTCCGCGACGAGGAGGACGGTCGTCGCGAACCACGCCAGCAGGAAGCTGACGCCGTACGGGCCGGTGACGGCGGCGAGCTGGATCAGCGGCAGGTTCTGGTGCTGGGTGGCGGCGAGCGAGTTCAGCACCGTGCCGAGCGGGCTCGCCATGCTCAGGATGTACTCCGCTCCCACCATGGCCGTCGGGAACACCAGGGAGGCGAGCAGCCCGGAGCGGAGGCGCGGTACCAGCAGCCGATCCAGCAGGTACGGCACGACCAGCACGGATCCCCCGATCAGCACGAGCACGTACAGCAGGCCTGCGACCGGCAGGCCGAACTCGACCATGGAGAAGGTGCCGCCGACCGCGTACGCGAGCCAGACACCGAGCACGCCCGGCAGCACCCGGCTGGTCCGGGTGAAGCGGAGCAGGAAGATCGCGAAGATCCACGCGGCGGCCGGGATCGACCAGCGGCCGTGGTAGGCGAACAGGAGGGTCAGGGTGCCTGCGGCCAGCCACACCGGGGCGGCCCGGGTGGCCTGCTTGCGTTCGAGCAGCATGAGCTGCTCTCCTTTCCGGGATTCGTGGGCTCGGGCTCGGGTGTGCGGATCCCGTGGCCGCCGAGTTGCCGCTCGGCGGCCACAGCTTTGCCGTGATGGTCCCGATCAGCCGTCCGGCACGTCGGGGAAGGCGACGAAGTACGCCCGCACGTCGCGGGCGTCGGGGTCGGTGCCGTTCGCGTACTTGGTGAGCAGCGCCAGGTACTCCTCGAAGAACTGCTCCAGTTGGGCCGGCGTCACCCGGAGCCTGCCCCGGGAGAAGGGCAGGGCGTCGGCCCACTCACCGAGCGCGTCCCGACGACCCAGGAAGCGGTTCAACGCCTTCTGGTCCTCGGCCAGCCCCAGCCGGTTCAGCGCACGGAACGCGGCGCGCATCGCGTCGTTCTGGGTGCTGTGCGGGGGGAAGCGCAGGTCCTGAGGCACCCTCCGCCACCAGCGCTCCCGGCCGTTGCCGCGGCCGGGCACCTCCTCGACGAACCCGTGCTCGGCGAGCACCCGGAGGTTGTAGCTGGTGTTGCCGGTGGTCACGCCGAGCGTGCCCGCCAAGGTCGTCGACGTGGCCTCGCCCGCGCGGTGCAACTCCTCCAGGATCCGCTGCCGGAT
>JAEUJO010000326.1 GCA_016794615.1 Pseudonocardia sp.
TGACGGTCCCGTGTCGCCGGGCTCATCGGCAGGCGGCGCTGCCCTGGTCGACCTCGGAGTTCCCGGTGGTGCTGTGGAAGCGCCAGTCGTAGCCGTCGGGACCCAGGGTCAGGCCGAGGACGCCGAACGAGTCGTTCCACCGGACCTCGCTGTTCGGCTTCGGCTCGCCGAATCCGCGCAGGTTGCGGCCGCCGGTGCCGACCACGAACTCGGCCATCCCCTCCTCGGCGGAGGCCCGTCCGGAGTCTCGTTGGGGGGCGAAGCGTTCGTAGCTGTGTTCGTGCCCATTGAGGACGACGTCGACGCCGGCGTCCTGCAGGGTCTGCCAGAAGCCCGCGACGGTCTCGTCGTCGCCGTACTCGCTCCCGGAGGAGAACCGTGGTCGGTGGAACGCGGCCAACGTGCAGTGTGCGGAGTTGTCGGCCAGGTCGGCGGCCAGCCATTCGCCCTGGTCGCTGTCGGTGTCGCAGCTGACCTGGTCGCATTCGGAGTTCAGGACGATGACGTGCCAGGTGCCGACGTCGAAGGAGTACCAGCCTTCGCCGCGGGTGCCGGCGCGGTCGCCGAAGTAGTCCCAGTAGGCCTCGGGTCCGTCGCCGTAGTACTCGTGGTTGCCGGCCACGGCGTGGGTCCGGTCGAGGAACCGGCCCCAGCTCGCGTCGTAGCTCTTCAACGATCGGGCGGTCACCTGTTCGTATGCGGTGTCGCCGAGCACGAGGACCGCGTCGGGGGACAGCGACTCGACCAGGTCGGCGGTGGCTTCCTGCTGGCACTGCCGGTCTGTGATCTCGATGTCGGGTCCGCAGGCGACGTCGCCTGCCGCGACGAGGGTGACGGCGTCGGCCGATGCCGCGGCGCCACTCCCGTTCGTGCCGGTTGTCGCACTGCCGGCGGGCCGCGCCGGGGAGCAGGCGGCGAGGGCCAACGCCAGCAGGACCGGCACGGTGGCCCGCGCGACCGACGGCCGGCCCGACCACGTCGTCATCGAATCGCTCTCCCTCACTGCGGCGTACCCGGTTGCGGCGGGAGGAGAGTGCCACCGGCTTCCTGTGGCGTCGCTGAGGGCCGGCGCCGGAGGCGGTACCTGCCGCAGATCGGACGTGGTCGGGACCCGGGACCGGCGGCAGGGCCCGATCCGCACAGACCGGAGTCCCACCGTTCACGGCGGGAAGGACGTCGAGTCGTCCCCGGCACCCGCGTCGACACGCCGGAAGGGTCGACGTCGGCCCTGCGGGCGTCGTCCGACCCGGCGGCACCGTCGTTGATCGAGGTCGCAGCCCGGCCCGGCAACAGTGGGATGTCCATCGGAACCGAGGGCGGCGGCACGCGATCTACTCTGGCGCCGTGATCGCCGCCCGCTCGATCGTCCTGTTCGTCCTGGCCGCGGTCGCCGAGATCGGCGGTGCCTGGCTGGTGTGGCAGGGAGTGCGCGAGCACCGCGGCTGGATCTGGATCGGCGCAGGGGTGATCGCGCTCGGCGCCTACGGGTTCGTCGCGACGCTGCAACCCGACGCGCACTTCGGGCGCATCCTGGCCGCGTACGGGGGAGTGTTCGTCGCCGGGTCACTGCTGTGGGGGGTGGTGCTCGACGGGTTCCGGCCCGACCGCTGGGATCTCATCGGCGCACTGATCTGCCTGGTCGGGGTGGTCGTCATCATGTACGCCCCCCGCCCGGCATGAGGTGCGCAGGGACGGGCTCGCGCCGCCCCGGGTCGGCGCGAGCCCACGATCATGCGGCGACGGCGACCCGCTCGGCCAGCGCCCGGCCCGCCTCCGCGGCCAGCTCCCGGGCCCGGGCCCGCAGTCGCTCGGCCTCGGGGACCAGTGCGGCCATGGCGGGGACGACGGCCGCGAGCGTCAGCTCGGCCTCGACCACCGTCAGGTCGGCGCCGAACACCTCGCCGAAGATCTGCCGGAGGTACGGGGTGGCGTGGTCCCATCCGGCACGGGGGGTGCCCGGGCCGTAGCCGCCGCCGCGGGCGATCACCAGCGCCAGCGGGCGGCCCGCCAGGGGCGCGGTACCGGGACCGAGGCGGGGGTCGGTGATGAGCAGGTCGATCCACGCCTTGAGGTGATGCGGGACGCCGAAGTTGTAGAGCGGGGAGGTGACGACGATCGCGTCCGCCGCCAGGACCTCGTCGGCCAGCGCTGCGGCGAAGGCGACGGCCGCTCGCTGCTGCGGCGTGCGCTGCGCCTCCGGTGTGGAGCCTGCGGCGACGGCGGTGGCCCAGGCCTGGGCGAGGAGTGGATCGCGGCCGAGATCGCGGCGGACGACCGGCCCGGTGCGGTGGCGTGACCACGCCTCCTCGAGGGCGTCGGCCACCTCCCGGGTGACCGATCCGTCGGTGCGGATGCTGCTGTCGACGCGGAGCAGGGTCATTCGAATCTCCCGGGGAGTGCGGCTGGTCAGATATTCTGTGTAGCAGACTATCTCGTTAGCAGAGTATCTGTGCAGCCTCCCTCCCCGCTAGTCTGTGTGCATGACCACGCCCGCCGCCGTCGAGTCCGATCTCGGTTGGGCGTTGGGCACGGTGATGCGGACCTACCTGCGCACGACCGCGGGCGCCCTGGTCGAGGTGCCCGGCGGCCCTCGTGGCTACCAGGTGCTCACCGCGTGCCTGCGCGACGAGCCGCCCACCCAGCTCGCACTCGCGCGACGGCTCGGGCTGGACCGCACGGTGATGACCCACCTGCTCGACAACCTGGAGCGGGCGGGCCTGGTCGAGCGCCGGGCGGACCCGGCCGACCGACGCGCCCGCCGCATCGTGGCGACCCCGGCCGGAGGCACGCTGCTCGCCGAGCTCAACGGACGGCTCGCGCGCGTCGAGGACACCGTCCTTGCCGCGCTCGACCCGGCCGAACGGCAGACCCTGCGCGTGCTCCTGAGCAGGGCCGCGGTGGCCGGGTGTCCGTCGGCGGACGTCTGCACGGTGGCCCGCGAGATGCAGGAGGCCGGGCAGCTCGACGGCTGCTGATCCCGGCGCTGGTTGCGCCGGCGGCGGCAGCCTGTCCTGCGACCACTGCGGCCGACCACTGCGGCCGACCACTGCGGCATCGACCGCCCGGCCGGGACCACGGCGTCGACGGGGGAGCAGGCGAGCACCGCCGCCCGGTACACCGCCGGTCGCTCGACGTGCTGCGCGTGCTGGTCGGGGTGGCCGGTTCGGTGCGGGGGTCGGCGAGGCACCGCGCGTGGTGAGTGGCGGCGAGGGCGAGGAAGGCGGGCTCGCCGCCTGCGAACGCGAAGAGCGACGGGCGCACGGCGCGTGCCGTCCCGCGACGCGGGCGGCCGCCCGGTAGCCGCCGAGATGCTTCTGTTACAGATCGGATCTGAAACAGAGGTATGTTGGGTGAGTGACCGATCCCCTCGTCGACGCGCTGCTGCCGACCCTCGGCGCCGTGCGCCGCACCCTCCGCCGCGTCGCCGGTTCCGCCGTCGGTGACGACGCGCTCTCCGCCGCCGAGCGGGAGGTCGTCCTGCTCGTCGGGCGGCGGCCCGGGCGGCCGGTGTCCGAGGTGGCCCAGGAGCTGGGGCTCGCACCCAACACCGTCTCGACCATCGTGTCCCGGCTCGTCGCGCGGGAGCTGGTCGTCCGCGCCACCGACCCGGGCGACCGGCGCGTGGCCCGCCTGAGCCTCACCCCGGCCGCGCAGGAGAGCGCAGATGCGGCCCGGGCCCGGCGCCGTCAGGTCCTCACGGCGGCGCTCCAGGCGCTCGATCCCGCGCAGGTCGAGCAG
>JAEUJO010000340.1 GCA_016794615.1 Pseudonocardia sp.
GCGGGACGGATGCGTCAGGCCTCGCCGCCGTCCACGGCGTCCGGCTCGATGTTGAGGTACTCCGCCACCTGCTCGACCAGCACCTCGTGCAGCAGGTCCGCAAGGTCCGCGCCACCGCGGGCGCGGGCCTCCAGCGGGCGCCGGTAGAGCACGATCCGGGCGCGTGACGGCAGCCCCTCGGGGTCGACACCGGCGGGCACCAGCTGGGCGAGCGGAACCCCGACGTCGGCCAGCACGCCCGCCTGCCACACGACCTCGTCCGGCGAGGTCTCGTCGACCTCGGGCACGTCGTCGACGGCCAGGTCGAGTTCCGTCAGCTCGGTTCCCCAGCGCTGCTCGATCGGCTCGAGCGCCTCGAGCACCATCGCGTCGAACCGTTCCGCCCGCGTCTTCGCAGCCGGTAGCGTCGGCGGGTAGAGCATCCCCCGCAGCCCCCGGCCGCGCCGGTCCCGTCTGCGGGGTGATCGGTGGAGCGTGGCGCGACGGGCGGTGGTCACCCCCGAATCGTACGGGCCGCACCGCCGTCGGGAAGGCCAGTCCGATGCGCACGGTCGGTGGACGGTGCGCCCTGATCCCTCGGGTGCACCCCGACGAGCGGTCTGCGCGCGTCGTACCGGTCGCCGCGCCGTTCAAGCGCTATCGTCCCGGACGTGTTGAGCGTGCGGAGGTGTTCGCGAACCGGGTGCACCGAGCTCGCGGTGGCCACGCTCACCTATGTATACGCCGACTCCACCGCCGTCGTCGGGCCGCTCGCCACCCAGGCCGAGCCGCACTCCTACGACCTGTGCAACCAGCATGCCCACCGGCTCACCGCACCGCGCGGGTGGGAGGTCGTGCGGTTCGAGGGTGAGTTCGCCCCGCCGCAGCACAGCATGGACGACCTGACGGCGCTCGCCGAGGCGGTGCGCGAGGCCGGGCGGGCCGACCGGCCCGTCGAGCTGCCCCCGGTGAACGTCCCCGGCCGTCGCGGCCACCTGCGTGTGCTGCCCAGCGCGCCCGAGGACTAGCGAGCCGCCCGGCCCCACGGGCCGAGTCACCGACGGCCGCCGGTCCGGCCGTCCCGGGCCACCGATAGTGTCCTTTGCCGTGACGGACACCCCTGGCAGCACCGCTACCGCCGCACACGAGGTCCCCCGAGCCGACTTGTCCGAAGTGATCAAGGCGTACGACGTCCGCGGCGTGGTCGGTGAGCAGATCGACGCGTCGCTCGTCCGCGAGCTCGGCGCGGCGCTGGCCCGGCTGCTGCGGACGGAGTCGGCCGAGACCGGTGTGGTCGTCGTCGGTCACGACATGCGCCCGTCGTCGCCCGAGCTGGTCGACGCGTTCGCCGACGGCGTCGCCGCACACGGCCTCGACGTCGTCAACATCGGACTGGCGAGCACGGACATGCTCTACTTCGCCTCGGGCGCCCTCGACGTCCCCGGCGCGATGTTCACCGCCAGCCACAATCCGGCGAAGTACAACGGTATCAAGCTGTGCCGGGCGGGCGCGGCCCCCATCGGCGCGGACACCGGCCTGGCGACGATCCGCGAGGCCGTCGAGCAGGGCGTCCCGGCACCGGCTCCGGGCACCGTGCCGGGCACCGTCGAGAAGCGCGACATGCTCCTCGACTACGCGGCCTACCTGTGCGGCCTGGTCGACCTGTCGACCAGTCGGCCGCTGCGGGTGGTCGTCGACGCGGGCAACGGGATGGCCGGCCACACGGTGCCCGAGGTGTTCGCCGGGCTGCCGCTGGAGGTCGTGCCGCTCTACTTCGAGCTGGACGGCACCTTCCCCAACCACGAGGCGAACCCGCTGGACCCGGCGAACCTGGTCGACCTGCAGAAGGCCGTCGTCGCCGAGGGCGCGGACATCGGGCTGGCCTTCGACGGCGACGCCGACCGCTGCTTCGTCATCGACGAGCGCGGTGAGCCGGTGAGCCCGAGCGCGATCACCGGGCTCGTCGCGGTCCGCGAGCTCGCGAAGTCGCCCGGCAGCAGCGTCATCCACAACCTGATCACCTCGCACGCGGTCCCGGAGATCGTCACCGAGCACGGCGGGACCCCGATGCGCACCCGCGTCGGCCACTCGTACATCAAGCAGGTCATGGCCGAGACCGGCGCCGTGTTCGGAGGGGAGCATTCCGCGCACTACTACTTCCGGGATTTCTGGCGCGCCGACTCCGGCTTGCTGGCCGCCCTGCACGTGCTCGCCGCGCTCGGCGAGTCGGACGGCCCGCTCTCGGTGCTGATGGCCGACTACGAGCGCTACTGCGCCTCCGGTGAGGTGAACTCGACGGTCGCGGACGCGCGAGGGAAGATCGCAGAGATCAAGGAGCGCTACGGGACGCGGGCCGGGGTGACGACGGACGAGCTCGACGGGCTGACCGTCGCCCTGCCCGACGGGTCGTGGTTCAACCTGCGCCCGAGCAACACCGAGCCGTTGCTGCGGCTCAACGTCGAGGCCGCGGACGCCGAGAGGATGGCCGGGTTGCGCGACGAGGTCCTCGCGGCCGTCCGCGCCTGACGATCCGCACCCCCGACCCGTGCCGACGCCCGCCGACGGGCCGCGCGTCGCTCGGTGCGGCCCACGGTGCTCGGTGGCAGCATCGGAATCCGACCGGGCCGCCGTATCGCAGCCGCTCATTGAAGGAGGACGATCATGGCTGTCTCGCTCGACCCCCGGCTGATGGAGATCCTTGCCTGTCCGTCCGACGACCACGCCCCGCTGCGCCCCGGAACCCCGACGGACCCGAACGCCGACGTGCTCACGTGCACCTCGTGCGGCCGCGGCTTCCCGGTCGTCGACGGCATCCCCGTGCTGTTGCTCGACGAGGCGAGCCCGCCGGTGGACGCCTCCGAGGGGTGAGTCCCGGCGTGCTGGACGACACCCTCCTGGCCGACCCGCGGGCGCTGGCCGCGCTCGACACGGGCGGCGTGCTGCGTTCCGCGGCCACCGCCGGAGCACAGGTGCGCTCGGCCGCGCACGGTGCACAGGAGGCCGGCGTGCCTGCCATGCGCGGGTACCGGCCCCGCGCGCTCGTGCTGGTCCGTCGGCCGGGTACCTCCGGCGCGGTGGCGGCCCTGCTCACCGCGCTGCTCGGACCCGGCTGCCCGGTCCCGGTCGTGACGGTCGACCAGGTGCCGGTCTGGGTGGGCCCGCTGGACGTCATGTGGGCCCACACGGCGGACGCCACGGACGCCGACCTCGCCGACGGGGTGGGGCGCGCTGTCGGCCGCGGTGTCGAGGTGGTGCTGTCCGCTCCCCACGACGGCCCGGTGGCCGCGGCCGGTGCCGGCCGGGTGCGGCTGGTCGAGCCGCGCGTCCCCGTGCCGCCGGGGCTCGATCTCCCGCGCGGGCTCGCCGTCGGGCTCGCCGTCGTGTCGGCCCTCGAGCTGCTCCCCACACCGCTCCCGCCCGACCTGGACGCCGTGGCCGATGTGCTCGATGCCGAGGCCGAGCGCAACCAGCCGGGGCACGAGCCGTTCATGAACCCGGCCAAGGCGCTCGCGCTGCGGCTCGACGGGCACACCCCGCTGCTGTGGGGCACGGACGCCGCGGCTGCGGCGCTCGCCGCCCACGGCGCCGCGGCGCTGGCGGCTCACGCGGGCGTGGTGGCCAGTGCGGACGACGTGGGCCGCGCGGCTCAGGCGGCCGGGCTGCGCCGCGCGCTGGACCTCGCCGCCCGCGGGCGCGACATCTTCCATGACCCCTTCGCGGACGACCTGGGCGAGCCCGCCGCCCCCCCGCCGCGGCTCGTGTTGATCGCCACCGACGACGAGGAGCCCGGCCAGGTGACGCTGCGCCGCACCGGACGGGTCTGGCCGTCGACCGACGTGCTGCATCCGGTCGAGGAGGTGCCCCGCGGTACGCGGCACGCCGCCGTGCTGCGCGCCGCGGTGCTGGCCTCCCGCCTCGACGTCGCGGCGGTCTACCTCGGCCTGGCCAGCCGCACCATCGAACCCGCCTGAGCGGATCCGACGACTCGAGCAACGGCCTGCCCCCCCGAGCGACCACTGCAGAGACGGAGAAAGACCTATCGTGGAGCTGCTGGAGAACCCCGTGCGCCCCTATGCCTGGGGTTCGCGCACCGTGATCGCCGAGCTGCGCGGTGAGCCGACGCCGTCGCCGTACCCCGAGGCGGAGATGTGGCTCGGCGCGCACCCGGGTGACCCCTCCCACCTCGTCGGACACGACGGCCGGCGCACGTCGCTGCTCGACGCCGTCCGCTCGGACCCCCATGGGCTGCTCGGTCCGGACCGGTCGGCCAAGTGGTCGGGGAACCTGCCGTACCTGCTCAAGGTGCTCGCGGCGGACGAGCCGCTGAGCCTGCAGGTGCACCCGAGTGCGGCCCAGGCCGCCGAGGGATTCGCACGGGAGAACGCCGCCGGCATCCGCGTCGACGCGCCCTCCCGCAACTACCGCGACGCGAGCCACAAATCCGAGTTGATCTGCGCGCTCACCGAGTTCCACGCGCTGGTCGGATTCCGCCAGATCCCCGGGACCCTCGCGCTGCTGCGCGCACTGGACGTCGGCGAGCTGGCCCCGCACGTCGCGCTGCTGGCGGATCAGCCGTGCGCGGGGGGCCTGCGTGCCCTGTTCACCACCTGGATCACCCTTCCGCAGTCCGTGCTCGACAGGGCGGTGCCCGCGCTGCAGACGGCCTGCGTGCGGCTGGCCCAGGTGGGCGGCGAGTTCGCGCGCGAGGCGCGGATGGCGCTGGAGCTGTCCGAGCGCTACCCGGGCGACGCGGGCGTGCTCGCCGCGCTGCTGCTCAACCTCGTCGTGCTCACGCCGGGCGAGGCGCTCTACTTGCCCGCGGGCAACCTGCACGCCTACCTGTCGGGCGCTGGTGTCGAGCTGATGGCGAACTCCGACAACGTGCTGCGCGGGGGCCTGACCTCCAAGCACGTCGACGTCGCCGAGCTGCTGCGGGTGCTCGACTTCACCCCGCACACCCCGCCCGTGCTGCGCGGCGTGGGCGACGGCGGCTGGGAGCGCTACGACACGGACACAGCGGAGTTCCTGTTGCGGCGCCTCGAGGGCACCCCGGCGGGGAGCCCGGTCGCCGTGCCCGCAGGGGGCCCGCGGATCCTGCTGTGCACGCGCGGCTCGGCGCTGGTGAGCGCGGCGGCACAGGACCGGACGCTCGAGCGCGGCCAGGCACTGTGGCTCTCGGCCGACGACCGTGACGTCACCGTCGCTCCGCAGGAGGCAGGCACCCAGCTGTTCCTCGCCGGGGACGGGCTGGACGTCTGACCCTGCCGATCGCTCGGCCGACTCGTCCGGTCGGCGCGGTTCGTCCGCACGAGACGCCTGCCATGGTTACGGTACGCACGGCGGGACCGGGGAAACGGAAGCGAAGGAGAGCGGCGTGTCGGCGAGCGGCGGAACGAAGGCGATCATCGCGGCGCTGCTGGCGAACGCCGGCATCGCAGTGGCGAAGTTCGTCGGTTACCTGGTGACGGGGTCGTCGTCGATGCTCGCGGAGGCGGTGCACTCGGTGGCCGACACGAGCAACCAGGGGCTGCTGCTGCTGGGCGGGAAGCGGGCCCAGCGCGCCGCGACCGCAGAGCACCCGTTCGGGTACGGCCGCGACCGGTACTTCTACTCCTTCGTCGTCGCGCTCCTGCTGTTCAGCCTCGGCTCGGTGTTCGCGTTGTACGAGGGCGTCCACAAGCTCGAGAGCGGGGAGCCGCTCACCTCGCCACTGGTCGCAGTGATCATTCTGGTTGTGGCGATCGGGCTGGAGGGCTTCTCCTTCCGCACGGCGCTGACGGAGTCGCGTCCGCTCAAGGGCAGGCTGAGCTGGTGGGGCTTCATCCGCCAGTCGAAGTCCCCGGAGCTGCCGGTGGTGCTGCTGGAGGACTTCGGCGCCCTGATCGGGCTGGTCCTGGCCCTCCTCGGCGTCGGTCTCAGCGTGCTCACCGGGAACCCCGTGTTCGACGCACTCGGCACGATCGCGATCGGCCTGCTGCTCGGCGTCATCGCCGTGATCCTCATCTTCGAGATGAAGAGCCTCCTGATCGGTGAGGGGGCGAACACGCCGGTGCTCCGGCGCATCGTCGGGGCGATCGAGGAGTGCGGCCCGGTCCAGCGGGTGATCCACATCCGCACGCAGTACCTGGGGCCTGAGGAGCTCCTCGTCGCGGCGAAGATCGCTCTGCAGCCGTGCACCACGATCGAGGACGTCGCGCGCGGGATCGACGCGGCCGAGAAGCGCGTGCGCAGCGCGGTGCCGGAGGCTCGGCTGATCTACCTCGAGCCCGATCTGGATCGCTCGGCCGTCCGCGGCTGACCCCGGCCGGCGCGGTACCGGCGTCCTGCTCGACGACCCGATCCGGTGGACCGTGACGCAGGTCGTGGGGCTCGGTGCCACCCTCGTCCCCGCGACCTCGCTCGTGGTGAACGTCCGCCGCCGGGGTGTGGACGACGACGTCGGGTGGCCGGACGCCGACCGCCGACCACCCGCCGATCCGTTCGGATCATCCGGTCTCCTCCGGTTGTCCCGCATCCGTCCCGGGTACTGCTCCCATCGAAACGGGCCAGGGCTCCCCGGAAGGTGGACCGATGCGCATGGACGGCACGATGGCGTTCGATGTGGCCCGGCCTCCCGGTGCCACGGCCGTCGCGCTGGCCGGTGACCTGTCCGTAGCCGCTGCGGAGGCCGGCGAGCGCTTCCGGAACGTCGCCAGGACGGTCGTGCGCGGGGTGGCCGCCCTGCTGCGGGCCCCGGGTCCGGTGGCCGCCGCGCTGGTGACCGCGTTCCGCGCGATGCCGCCACCGTGGTTCGTGGCGATCGGGCCGCCCCGTGCGGCTGGCAGGTCCTACCTCGCCCAGCCGCACGGGTCGGCCACCCCGCGGCCGACGCGCACCATCCGGCCTCGTGAGCTGGTCCTGCCCGCCGACGCCACGGCGCCCGGTCGGGCGCGCCTGTTCCTGCGTGCCGCGACGCAGGAGTGGGGCATCGGCGACGACCTGGCCCAGGACGCCGCGATAGTGATCACCGAGCTCGTGGCGAACGCCGTCGACCACGCCCGGTCGGAGAGCACCCTCTCCGTGGGCATCAGGCGCGGCACCCTGTGCGTGGCCGTGCGCGACGCCCGGCGCGGCCGGGTGCCCCGGCCGGCCCCGATCGACCCGACGGCGCCCCGCGGCCGTGGCCTGCAGATGGTCGACGCGCTGACCAGTGCGTGGGGCGTGACGCTGCACGTCGACGGCAAGACCGTCTGGGCGGTCGTGGGCGCAACCGGCTGAGCCGGTTCAGGAGGTGGCGGGGAACTCGTAGCCCGCGAACTTCTCCCGCAGGGTGCGCTTGGAGAACTTCCCGACGCTGGTCTTGGGTACCTCGTCGATGAACTCCACGGCGTCGGGGAGCCACCAGCGCGCGACGAGCGGCTCGAGGTGCGCGCGCAGTTCCGCGGCGGTCAGCGTCTCGCCGGGCTCGACCACGACGCAGGCCAGCGGCCGCTCCACCCACCGTTCGTGGTGCACGCCGATCACGGCCGCTTCCACCACCTTCGGATGCGACATGATCGCGTTCTCCAGCTGCACCGAGCTGATCCACTCCCCGCCGGACTTCACGAGGTCCTTCGTCCGATCGACGATCTTCACGCAGCCGTAGCGGTCGACGGTCGCCACGTCCCCGGTCCGGAACCAGCCGTCGTCGGTGAACTGCGTGGCGCCGCTCTCGTCGCGGAAGTACTGCGCGGCGATCCACGGGCCGGCCGCCTGGATCTCGCCGCTCGTCTCGTCGTCGGACGGCACGATCCCACCGGCCACCGGATCGACCACGCGCAGCTCCACGAGCGGTATCGGCTGACCCTGCCGCACCCGCGCGTCTGCCTGTGCGTCGTCGTCCAGCGCGTCGTACCACGTCCGGGAGCTCGCGACCGTCGCGACAGGCGAGGTCTCGGTCATCCCCCAGGCGTGCAGGATCGGCACGCCCGCCGTCCGGTACGCCTCCGACAACGACCGGGGTACGGCCGACCCGCCGCAGAGGATCCGCTTCACCGCCGACAGGTCGTAGTCCTTCAGCAAGGGCAGCGCGCCCAGCCAGATCGTCGGCACGCCCGCGGAGACAGTGACCCGGTGGCGCTCCAGCAGCCCGAGCACGCCCTTCGGGGTCATGTTCGGGCCGGGGAACACCACGCTCGATCCGGCCAGCAGCCCGGCGTACGGCAGGCCCCAGGCGTTGACGTGGAACATCGGCACCACCGGCATGAGCACGTCGCGCTCCGAGAGGCCCAGCCCGTCCGCCGCCAGCGTGATCAGCGAGTGCAGCAGCGTCGACCGGTGGCTGTAGACCACGCCCCTCGGGTTGCCGGTGGTACCGGAGGTGTAGCACATCGCCGCGGCGCTGTTCTCGTCGTCGATCTCGAACCGGCCGTCGAACGGCTCCGCGCCCGCGAGCAGCGCGTCGTAGTCGATCGCGTCGTCGGGTACCGGGCAGTCGCTGCCGTCGTCGATCACGATGACATGCCGGACGGTGCGCAGTTGCGGCCGCAGCGGCGTGAACACCGGCAGGAGCGAGCGGTCGACGAAGACGACGTCGTCCTCCGCGTGGTTCGCGATGTAGACCTGCTGCTCGGGGAACAGCCGGATGTTGAGCGTGTGCAGCACCCGGCCGGTGCACGGGGCTGCCAGGTAGAGCTCCAGGTGCGACGCGGTGTTCCACATGAACGTCCCGACGCGCCCGTCGGCCGGGACGCCCAGCGAGTCCAATGCCGTGGCCAGCCTCCGCACGCGAACGGCCCACTCGGCGACCGTCGTCGCCACCTCGCCGTCAACGGTGGCGGTGACGATCGGCTTGTGTCCGAACAGCTGCTCGGCGCGGTGGAAGACGTGCGGCAGCGCCAGCGGCCGGTCCTGCATGAGTCCCCGCATGGCGACTCCTTCGTCGTGTGTGGCCCTGTTGCTGTGTCCGGATCACGTGACCGTACCGATGCCTGCTGGGCGCCACCACCATGCCGGGGCCGCCGTCCGCGAGCGCGGTTCCACCTGTGGATCTCCGCCTCGCTCCGCTGCGGAGTCGGTCCAGGGGGTACGCGTTAGGCTCCGCCTCGTGACACGCGACGACGCGAGCGCCGCGGTCTGCGTGGACGTGGGCTCGACCTGGACGAAGGCGGTGCTCGTCCGGTCGGACGGTGTGCTCGCCGGGTTCGCGGAGCACCCCACGACGGTGGCGGACGTCCTGACGGGGGTGGACGCGGCCGTGCGGGCGGTCGTCGCGGCCGCTCCCGGCGCGGCGGAACCGGAACTGTTGGCCTGCTCGTCGGCGGGGGGCGGCCTGCGGCTCGCCGTCGTCGGGAGCGAGCGGCTGACCGCGGAGGAGGCCGCACACCGGGTGGCTCGCTCGGCCGGGGCGCGGGTCGTGCACGTGCACACCGGGCCCTTGGACCCCTCGGACGTGCGGATCCTGCGGGGCAGCAGGCCGGGGGCGGTGCTGCTCATCGGCGGCGCGGACGGCGACGACCCCGCACCGCTGCTGAACAACGCTGCCCGGCTCGCGCGCGCCCGTGTCCGGTTCCCTATCGTGCTCGCCGGCAACGAGGCGGCGCGCGACGACGCGATCGCGCTGCTCACCGCGGCCGGGCGGACCGTGGTGGCCTGCCCGAACGTCGCGCCGCGCCTCGGGGAGCTGGTGCCGGGTCCCGTCCGGGCAGCCCTCGCGCAGCTCTACGCCGACCACGTCCTCGGCAGGCGGGGCCCGTCCGCCGCGCCGCGGTTCCGGCGGATGGTGCGGGTCGGCACCCCGGACGTGGTCGCCGAGGGCGCGGCGCTGCTCGCCCGGATGCTCGGCGTGCAGGTACTGGTCGTCGACGTCGGCTGCGCGACCACGGATGTGCACTGCGCCATCCCGGACGACGGGTCGCGACTGACGATCGAGGGCGACCTCGGCATGCGCGCTGCGGCGGCCGGTGTCCTGGTGGAGGGCCAGGCGCAGGGGGTCGTCGATCCGGTGGAGGCGGACCTGCTCGGGCCCACCGTCGAGCGGATGACCAACGAGGTCGGCTATGTGCCGCGCGACCCGGGGAGCGCGGCGGAGGACCGCCGGATCGCGGCGCTGGCCGCCGTGCTCGCCGTCCGGCGGCACGTCGTGGCGCACGAGTCCGACCTCCCGGGCGACATCGGGCTCCTGGTGCTGACCGGCGGGGTGTTCCGCCGTCCCGACGGGTACGCGCTGGCAGCGGTCGTGGCGACGCTGCGGACGGATGTCGAGCTCGCAGGCCTGCTGGCCACGGCCCGCGTCGCGGTGGACGCCGACTTCGCGGTCGCCCCCGCGGGGATGCTCGCCGCCGCCGGGCACGGGGAGGCCGCCCGGACGCTGCTGCAGGACCACCTGCTGGGCTGATCCCCGGTGCGGGGGTGCGCGGGGCGCACCGTCCTCCGGGCGGGTTTGACATCGCCGGGACCGCTCGCAATCCTGGACGGGTACGACCTGCCCGGGCCGAGAGGCGCTGCAGCGGATCATCGATCTTGCGTCCCAGCCGGATCGGTGGCCGCCACGCTCGGCCCGCGGTGTTCCGGCACGAAGGGCGCCTCCCGAGATGTTCGAGGAGGCCGGCGTGTCGCATCGACTCCTGTGTTCAGAGGATCTGCGCGCCGCCGTGCCCACCGCATTCCGACCGGCCGCGCCGCCTGCCCGCTCGGGCGCCGCTGCCGCGTGAAGTCCGTCCGGCCCCGCAGCGGGCCCGCCGAGGAGGCATCGACCACATGACCACGTCGTCCGAGATTTCCGCCGTGACGAGCACGGCGCCGGACACGGCCGGCCACCGTTTCCAGGAGCGCAACGGCATCGACTTCGCCGTCGCCGACCTGTCACTCGCCGAGTTCGGCCGCAAGGAGATCCGGCTCGCCGAGCACGAGATGCCCGGCCTGATGGAGCTGCGCCGCGAGTACGCCGAGGCCCGGCCCCTGCACGGCGCCCGCGTCGCCGGCTCGCTGCACATGACCGTGCAGACCGCCGTGCTGATCGAGACCTTGGTGAGCCTCGGCGCCGAGGTGCGCTGGGTGTCCTGCAACATCTTCTCCACGCAGGACCACGCGGCCGCCGCCGCTGTCGTCGGACCGCACGGCACCCCGGAGGAGCCCCGGGGCGTTCCGGTGTTCGCCTGGAAGGGCGAGACACTGCCCGAGTACTGGTGGGCCACGGAGCAGCTCTTCAAGTTCCGCGCCGCCGACGGTGCCGTCGTCGGCCCGAACATGATCCTCGACGACGGCGGCGACGCCACCCTGCTCGTGCACAAGGGCGTCGAGTACGAGAAGACCGGCGTGGTGCCCACCGTCGAGGACGACGACCTGTCGGTCTCCGAGGAGTACCGGGTCATCCTCGACACCCTCCGGCGCGCTCTGACCGAGGACCCGCAGCGGTGGACCACCGTTGCCGCTGACATCCGTGGCGTCACCGAGGAGACCACCACCGGCGTCCACCGGCTCTACCAGCTGGCCGAGCAGGGCCTGCTGCTGTTCCCGGCGATCAACGTCAACGACTCCGTCACCAAGAGCAAGTTCGACAACGTCTACGGCATCCGGCACTCGCTGATCGACGGCATCAACCGGGCGACGGACGTGCTGATCGGCGGCAAGGTCGCCGTGGTCTGCGGATTCGGCGACGTCGGCAAGGGCAGCGCCGCCGCGCTCGCCGGGCAGGGCGCCCGGGTGATCGTCACCGAGGCCGACCCGATCTGCGCGCTCCAGGCGCTGCTGCAGGGCTACCAGGTCGCGCGGCTCGACGACGTCGTGGACCGCGCCGACATCATCATCACCACCACCGGCAACAAGGACATCGTCACCGCCGAGCACATGGCCCGGATGAAGCACCAGACGATCCTGGGCAACGTCGGCCACTTCGACAACGAGCTCGACATGGCCGGGCTGGGCCGCTACCCGGGGATCCACCGGATCACCATCAAGCCGCAGGTCGACGAGTGGATCTTCCCGGACGGGCACGCGATCATCGTGCTGTCCGAGGGACGGCTGATGAACCTGGGCAACGCCACGGGCCACCCGTCGTTTGTGATGAGCAACAGCTTCAGCAACCAGGTGATCGCGCAGGTCGAGCTGTTCACGAAGCACGAGGAGTACAACAAGGACGTCTACCGGCTGCCGAAGGTGCTCGACGAGAAGGTCGCGAAGATCCACGTGCTGGCGCTGGGCGGGGAGCTGACGACGCTCACCAAGGACCAGGCGGAGTACATCGGCGTGGACGTCGAGGG
>JAEUJO010000361.1 GCA_016794615.1 Pseudonocardia sp.
GCCCGCAGGACGGCGTCCTGCACGGCGTCCTCGGCGAGCTGCAGGTCGCCCGTGTGCCGGACGAGGGTGGCCAGCACGCGCCGACCCTCGTCGCGCACGAGGCGGACGAGGGCGGCGCGCGCGGCTTCCTCACCGGGAGGCCCCCGCCTGACGGCGTCGGCCTCCCGGACATGTGTTGGATCGTCGGTCACGCGAACTCGATCACCGGCCGGACCTCCACCGCCCCGTGCCAGGCCCCTGGGATGCGCGCCGCCGTGGCGACCGCCTCGTCCAGATCAGCGCATTCGAGCAGGAAGAAGCCGTTGAGCACCTCCTTGGTCTCGGCGTACGGGCCGTCGGTCGTGACGACGTCGCCGCCCTTGCCGCCGATCACCCGCACCACCGTGGCGGTGGAGGTGGGGTAGAGGCCCTCGCCACCACGGATGACCGCCGCGGCGGCCTTGCTGAACTCGGCGTACTCGGCGGACATCGCGCGCGGCGACCCGTCGCCGTGGTCGAGCTCGGCACCGTAGATGAGCGCGGCGTAGAGAGTCATCAGCGTCCTCCTGAGCGGGGTACGGGACCGGCCTGTCGCCGGTCCTCATCCTGGGGACGAACGGGCAGCCGCCGAAAGGACATCGCCGCAGACTCGTCGACCGCCTTCCCGGTCACCGTTCCATCCGCGCATGGCCGCCGCTCCGGCCGTCGCCTGGATCCTCGACGGCCTCGGGATCGGCGTCGCCGGAGCCGTCGGCGACACCCTGACCCGGACGCCGGGGCCTGTCGTCCACCCGGGTGGGCTTGATCGCCACGGTCGACCCGGTCCGTCGGTGCACTCGTGCTCGGCGCGCTGCCGGACCGGCTGGGGAGACGGAATCGGTTCACGGTCAGGCCGGCCGTCCACGTCGTCGGCCGCGGGTCGCTGCGCGCCGTGTGAGCAGGTGGTCGTTGAACCCCCGGACAACGCTCTCACCCCGACGAGATCGGCGAGCCGGGCGGCGGACGCGGACACTGGGGCCGTGACCGCTCCCACCGTTCCCGAGCCGGTCCCGCCCATGCTCGCCACCGCCGGGCAGGTGCCGAAGGGGCCCGGCTGGGCGTTCGAGTTCAAGTGGGACGGGGTGCGCGCCGTCGTCGCGGCGGCCGGCGACCAGGTGCAGCTCACCAGCCGCCTCGGCAACGACGTCACCGCCGGCTACCCGGAGCTGGCCGGGATCGGCGCGGTCACCGGGGGACGGCCCGTCCTGCTCGACGGGGAGATCGTGGTGCTCGACGCCGCGGGCCGGCCGGACTTCGGGCTCCTGCAGGACCGCATGCACGTGCGCCATCCGTCGGCGGAGCTGCGTGCGCGGCTTCCCGTGTCCTTCTACGCCTTCGACGTGCTGCACCTCCACGGCCGGTCGCTGCTCGCCGCCTCGTACGACGACCGCCGCGCCCGGCTCGCCACGCTCGCTCCGGCGGACCGTGTGCTGGTACCCCCGTCGTTCACCGACGTCGATGGCGACCAGATGCTCGCCGTCGCTCGCCAGCACGGCCTCGAGGGCGTCGTCGCCAAGCGCCGGGCCGGCCGCTACGAGCCGGGCAGGCGGTCGCCCGGCTGGGTGAAGACCGCGCTGGTGCGCACACAGGAGGTGCTCGTCGGAGGCTTCACGGCGGGGGAGGGGCGGCGCACCGCGACCTTCGGCTCGCTGCTGCTCGGTGCGTACGACACCGCAGGCGCGCTGCGCTATCTCGGCCACGTCGGCACCGGATTCTCCGACGCCGTGCTGGTCGGCCTCGTGGCCCGCCTGCGGCCGCTGGCCCGGCCGACGAGCCCGTTCGACGAGGCGGTGCCGCGTGAGCACGCCCGCAAGGCCCGCTGGGTGGAGCCGGTGCTGGTCGGCGAGGTCGAGTACCGGCTCGTGACCCGCGACGGCCGGTTGCGGCACGCCGCGTGGCGGGGCCTGCGCCCGGACCGCGCGCCGGACTCGGTCACGATGCCCGCCG
>JAEUJO010000001.1 GCA_016794615.1 Pseudonocardia sp.
CACCCTGCTCCGCCGCACCGGCAACGCCGGCCTCAACCGCGTCGCCAACACCCTGTTCAGCACCAGCTACACCGACCTGTGCTACGGCTACAACGCCTTCTGGGCCGACCTGCTCCCCCTGCTCGACCTCCCCGACCCCACCGCCCCCGCACCCCCCGACGGCATGCTCTGGGGCGACGGCTTCGAGATCGAGACCGTGCTCAACTGCCGCGTCGCCGCCGCCGGCCTGCACATCACCGAGGTCCCCTCCGTCGAACGCCAACGCATCTTCGGGCGGACGAACCTGCGCACCTTCACCGACGGCACCCGGGTGCTGCGCACGCTCGCCGCGGAGCGACGGCGGGCGGCGGCGCTGGGGGCCCGGGGCGCGGGACGGCGCGCACCGCGGTTCGACACGGCCGGGACACCGGCGTGCGCGGCCGACGCCCCCGGCGCGGAGCCCTGCGGCCCGGGGTCGCACGACCCGGCCGGCGGCGAGCCGGACCTGTTCGGCGGCCGGGCCGTCGGGACCGACCGGTTCGGCGCCGCCCGCCCGGGCGAGCGGGCGCTCACCCCGGCCGGGGGCATCCCGGTGACGCCGGACGAGCCGCGGGACCCCGCGGGCGAGCCCGGTTCCCGGTGGGCCGCGGGCCCGCCGGCCCGGCCCCACGGGCACCCCGGCGAACCGTGATCGCTCCGGCGGTCGTCACGCCCTGGAGGAGGAGCCGACCCGCGGCCCCTCCCGTGACGGTCCCTCCCCGGCGGTGAGCCGGTGACGAACGGAGCATGCCGGTGACCGCGCACCCCTCGGCGCCCATCCCCGCGCCCATCCCCGCGCCCATCCCCGCGCCCAGCCCCGCGTCCTCCTCGGCGGAGCTGAGCCGGGCCCGGACGGCGCGGCGGGCGGTCGCCGTCCTGCTGGTCCTGATGGGCGTGGCGGCCTGTGCGCTGTCGCTGCTGCAGGTGACCGGCGGGGTGGCGGGGCACGCCCGCCTGGTCGTGACGATCACGTTCCTGATGCTGGGCCCGGGTTGGGCAGCGGCGGGGTTCCTGCGGCGCGCACCCGCGGCGCACGTGTGGCTGCTCACCGTCGGCGTCGGGGTGGCGACCACCCTGCTGATCGGGCAGGCGATGGTCATGACCGGCTGGTGGGCGCCCACCGGGGCGCTGTACGTGACCACCGTGCTGAGCGTGCCGTTCCTGCTGCGCCACGCCGTGGTCGCGCAGTGAGCGCCCCACCGGCCTCACCTCAGGATCCGCAGGATCCGACGGTGCGGGTGCTGCGGGCACCGGTCTCGCGGCCGGGCACGTCGGCGACCGGGCGTCCGGAGCGGCCCGACCCGTGCGCGGACCCGCCGACCGTGACGATCGACCCCACCCGCGTCATGCCCGCCGTGCCGGGCGTCCCCGGTGACGACCCGGTCGCGGCCACGGTGCCGCGCCTGCGCTCGGTCACCCCCGCGGGCGGGGGCGCCGTGGGCGAGGGCCGCGGGCCGGCCGCCGCATCCGCGCTGGGGGCGCTCGGCGGCCTGGCGGGCTGGCTGCTCGCCGCCCGGACCGTGGCCCCGGACCGGCTCGGCGCGGCCGTGGCGGTGGTCGCCGTCGTCGCCGTCGCCGCCTGCGTGGCCCGGCCGGACCGGGGTGCGGCGCTGGTGCCGCGGCTCCCCGCCGCCGGGCGGCGGGCCGGCCGGGTGGTGGTGCGCGGCCTCGCGGCCGCGGTCGCGCTCGGGGCGGGCGTGGGGGCCGTCCTGGCGGTGCTCGTTCCCGGGCCGGCCGCGACGCTCGGCGCGCTGCTGCCCGGGCCGTCCTGGCTCGGCGTGCTGCTGGTCGCGGCCGCGGCGGCCGCGTGGGCCGCGGGCGCGGTCTTCGACGGCGTGGTGGTCGCCCTGGACCGGCCCTGGTGGGCGACCGCGCACGGGGCGGTGCTGGTCGCCGGGCGGATCGCCCTGATCCTCGCGGTGGGCGTCCTGCTGGGCGGCGGCGCTGCGGGCGGCGTGGACCGGGGGTGGGCCGGCTGGATGGCCGCCGCCTGGCTGGCGCCCGTGCTGCTGTGGATGCTGCCCGGGTCCGCCGCCGTGGCCGTGCTCGCCCGCCGGCACGGGCGCCGGGTGGAGACCGCGGCCCCGCCACGGGTGCTCGGCCCGACGGCCGTGGCCCGGCTCGGGGCGACCCTGCTGCACCAGGTGGTGCCCCTGCTCGTCGTGCTGGGTCTGGGGCCGGGGCCGGGCATGGTGTTCTTCGTCGCCTGGCAGGTGGTCACGGCGGTCGATCTCACCGCTGTGTGGATGCTCGGTCGGGCGGGCGGCACGAGCAGACGCCGGTTGCTGGTGACCCTCGGGCCGGCGCTCGCGCTGGTCGCCGCCGGCGCGGCCGCCCTGCTGGGGGTGTTCGGCCCGGACTACGCCGCCGCGGCGGACGTCCTGCGGGTGCTGCTGCTCGGTGCGGCGTTCCGGCTCGTCATCGTGCACGAGCTGGGTGCGCTCGAGGCCGCCGGGCGGGCCTGGTCCCCGGCCCGGCTGCACCTGTCCACCAGCGTGCCGACGCTGCTCGTCGTCGGCCTCTCCGTCGCCGCGGTCGCCGCGACCGGCCTGTCCGGCCTGCCGTCCGGGACCGCGGGGACCGTGCTGCTGCCCGTGGCGGCCGCCTACACCCTGGTCCAGGTAGCGTGCTGCGTGGCCGTGCTCGTGCTGTTCCCCACCCGGAGCCGCATCCGACCGGAGGAGCAGCTGTGACGACGACGGGAACCCGGCCCCCGGGGGAACATCCCCCCGGCGCTGCGGGTTCCCGGCACCCCGAGCCGGCGACCGTCGTCATGCCCGGGCTGCCGGTCGCCCCGCCCCGCGGTGGCCCCGCGGCCGGCCCGGCGCCGGTGCCGCAGCGCGGCACGCCGGTGGCGCGCCGCAGACGGTGGTACGCGCCGGCGCTGGTGCTGCTCGCGCTGGCGCTGCTGCCGGTCGCGGCGGCGACCACGGACCTCGACGCCCTCGGCGGCTGGGGCCTGGCCACGGTGCTGAGCCCGGCGGCGTGGGCGGCATTGGCCTGCGCGGTGGGCGCATGCCTCGCCGAGCTGTGGATGCCCCGCCCGCGGGTGCCGATGCTCGCGGCGGCGACCGGGGTGCTCGTGCTGTGCAGCACCGGCCTGCCGTCGGTCGTGGAGCCGGTGGCCCGGTTCACCACGTCCTACGTCATCGTCGGCTTCGTCGATGCGATCGCCGGCAACGGCGTGCCCCCGCCGGACGTCGACGCCCGCTTCTTCTGGCCCGCGTTCTTCGCCCAGTGGGCGTGGTTCCGCGACGCCGCCGGGGCGGCCGACCTGGACGTCGTGCTGCGCTGGTTCCCGCCCCTGGTGGTGCTCGTCTGGGCGACCGGCGTGTACGCGCTGGCCCGGTCGATGCTCGGCGGCACCCGCGCGCCCTGGGCCGCGGCGTGGCTGTTCGTCGGGCTCAACTGGATCGAGCAGGACTACTTCTCGCCGCAGGCGATCGGCATCGTCCTGCTGCTGACGGTGCTGACCTTCGCGCTGGGTCCCCTGGCGACCCGGCGCACGGACGCCGCGGGGGTGCCGGGCTGGCCGGCGCCGCACCCGGGGGCGCCCCGGCTGCGGCTGCTGCGCCGCTGGGCGGTCGCGGCGATGACCCCGCCGAACCGGCCGACGTTGCCGCCCCGGCAGCTGCTGCTCATCTACTTCTGCGCGGCCCTGTGCCTGATCGCGCTGGCCCCGGAGCACCAGCTCACCCCGTTCGCGATCATCGGCCAGCTCGCGCTGCTGGCCGTGGTGGGGCGGTTCCGGGGCCGCGGTCTCGTGCTCGTCGCGATCTTCGCCGTGGTCGTGTTCGTCATCGTCGGCGCCCGCGACTTCTGGATGAGCCAGATCGGGCTGCTGCTCGGCAGCGGCGACAGCGGCAACGCCCTGCAGACCGGCATCGCGGACCGGCTGGCCGGTGACGTCGGGCAGGTCGCCGTGAAGCTGCTGCGGATCGCGGTGCCCGGCCTGACGTGGCTGCTCGCGATCGCAGGCGCCTGGGTGTACTGGTGCCGCCGCCGCGACCTCGTCCCGATCTTCCTCGCGGCGGTGCCGATGGCGTTCGCCGCGGTGCAGAGCTACGGCGGCGAGCTGTTCCTGCGCATCGTGCTCTACGGGCTGCCGGTGCTCACGATCCTCGGCGTGGACGCGTTGCGCTGCTACGTCCGCCGCGGCGGCCGGGGCCGGGAGAAGGTGCTGGCCGTCGGGATGCTGGTGCTGTTCCCGGTGCTGGTGCTCATCCGCGGGGGCAACGAGGCCTACATGGTCGTGACTCCGGAGGACATCACGATGACGCGGGCGGCGTTCGCCGAGACCCCGCCGGGCAGCAAGATCGTGCCGCTGGACGACACCGGCCCGTACGCGATGCAGGGCGTCGGCGTCTACGAGCGCGAGGGCGAGATCGCCACGTGCAAGGACAGTGCGAAGAAGGTCGCCTCGGACTTCACCCGCTGCATCCTGGACGACGAACCGGATGTCCTGCTGATCTACACGTCGACGGAGAAGAAGGGCGTCGTGCTGGACGACCGCCCGCCGGGGTGGTCGCGGCAGGTCGTGGACGCGCTGGTCGCGTCGGGGGAGTACCGCGTCCGGTACCGGAACGGGTTCGACGCGATGCTGGTCAAGACCGCGCCGACGGTGGTCAGCGCGCCGCCGTCGGGGGCGAGCAGTGGCAAC
Source organism: Pseudonocardia sp. (assembly GCA_016794615.1). Lineage (GTDB taxonomy): Bacteria > Actinomycetota > Actinomycetes > Mycobacteriales > Pseudonocardiaceae > Pseudonocardia. The sequence goes on from JAEUJO010000001.1 coordinate 4,679, forward strand.
TGAGCCGGTGGCGGCGGTGACCGTGGTGCCCCGGACCGCGACGACCGGGAGGTGGGCCGCATGACCGCCGACGGGTGGGTCTGGGCGGCGCTCGGGCTGCTGCTGGCGCTGCTGGGTGCGCGGGCGTGGGTGGTGGAGACCGGACACGCCACGCTGGGCCGGATCCCGGTCAAGGTCACGGTGCTCACCGGTGCCTGCGGGCTGGCCGTCGCGCTCGTCGTCGGGCTGGTCGCGGTGAACGGCGGCGCGCGGCTGGTCTACCTGGTGCTGCACCCGGCCGAGGCGCAGGCGCTCGAGGACGCCGCGAACGCGGAGGACCTCACCACGGCGCCGGACGTGCCCCCGGCCACGCCGGAACCGGCCGTCGTCGCCCCGCCGTCGCCCGCTCCGACCGCCTCGGCGACGACCCGGGCGCCGGTCACCCGGGCACCTGCCGTGCGGGCCCCGGTGACCCGGGTGCCGGTCGCCCGGGCCCCCGCCGCGCGGGCGCCGGTGCCCTCGGCGCCGGTCACCGCCGCCCCCCGGCCGGAGCGGGCCGCGCCGGACGCGCAGCCGGGACGGGACGGGGACTCGGGGACCTGAACGTCAGCCCTTCAGACCCAGCGCGACGTACTTGGTCTCCAGGTACTCGTCGATGCCGACGGACCCGCCCTCGCGGCCGAGCCCGGATTGCTTGATGCCACCGAACGGGGCGGCGGGGTTGCTGACGAGCCCGGTGTTGAGCCCGATCATGCCGGCCTCCAGCGCCTCGCTGACCCGCAGCGCCCGCGCCAGGTTCTCGGTGTAGAGGTAGCTGACCAGCCCGAACTCGGTGTCGTTGGCCGCGGCGACGGCGTCGTCGTCGGTGTCGAACACGCTGATCGGCGCCACCGGCCCGAAGATCTCCTCCTTGGTCAGCCGCGCGTCGAGCGGGACACCGGTGAGCACCGTGGGCCGGTAGAACCAGCCGGGACCGTCCACGGCGGCACCGCCGACCCGGACGGTCGCGCCGTGCCCGACGGCGTCGCCGACGAGCTCGACGACCTTCTCCCGGCTCGTCGCGTCGACCAGCGGGCCGACCTGCACCCCGTCGTCGGTGCCCCGGCCCACGCGCAGGGTCGCCATCCGCTCGGTGAGCCGGTCGGCGAACGCGTCGGCCACCGAGCGGTGCACGAGGAAGCGGTTGGCCGCGGTGCACGCCTCGCCCATGTTGCGCATCTTGGCCGTCATCGCCCCGTCGACGGCGGCGTCGAGGTCGGCGTCGCCGAACACGAGGAACGGGGCGTTGCCGCCGAGCTCCATCGAGGTGCGCAGGACCTGGTGCGACGCGTGCTCGAGCAGGGTCTTGCCGACCTGTGTCGAGCCCGTGAACGACAGCTTGCGGGCGCGCCCGTCGCGGATCAGCGGTGCCATGAGCCGCCCGGCGGTGGCGGTGGTCACGACGTTGAGCACGCCGTCGGGCAGGCCCGCCTCGGCGAGGATCGCGGCGAGGGCGTGCATCGACAGCGGGGTCTGCTGCGCGGGCTTGATGACCATGGTGCAGCCGGCGGCGACGGCGGGACCGATCTTGCGGGTGCCCATGGCCATGGGGAAGTTCCACGGCGTGATCAGCAGGCAGACGCCGACGGGCTGGCGCATGACCAGGAAGCGGCTCGCGCCGTTCGGGGCCACCGCGTACCGCCCGTCGATGCGCACGGCCTCCTCTGCGAACCAGCGGAAGAACTCCGCGGCGTAGCTGACCTCGCCCTTCGACTCGGCCAGCGGCTTGCCCATCTCCAGGGTCATCAGCAGGGCGAGGTCGTCGACCCGGGACATGATCAGTTCGTAGGCGCGGCGGAGGATCTCCCCGCGCTCGCGCGGTGGCAGCGCGGCGAAACCGGGCTGCGCGGCGACGGCGGCGTCGAGGGCGGCCCGCCCGTCGTCGGGGGCGGCGTTCGCCACCTCGACGAGGGTCTTTCCGGTGGCGGGGTCGTCGACGGCCAGCGTGGCGCCCGACGCCGCCGGACGCCATGTGCCCCCGATGAACAGGCCGGTCGGGACGGCGTCGAGAACGGCCTGCTCGGGGTCGGGACCTGCGGGAGTCGCGGACATGCGCCGATGTTGCCACCGGGCCGGGGCGGGCGCACAGTCCGTGTTGGATAGCCTGCCCGGGTGCGGGTGGACGAGAAGGTGACCCTGCCCGCCGGTCGGCGGGCGCGCTCGAATCCGTCCAGGATCTCCCGGGGAAGGATCAACCCGGTGGCCCGCGACGGGCTCGCGCTGGTGCTCAGCTCCGGGCTCACCTCGGCGGTGGGGCTGCTGTACTGGGTGGTCGCCGCGCGCCTGTTCGCCCCGGCGACCGTGGGTGTCAACTCCGTGGCGCTGTCGACGATGCAGCTGCTCGGCGGGATCGCGCACCTCAACCTCACCCAGGCGCTGCTGCGGTTCGGGCCGGTCGCCGGGCGGCAGACCCGCCGGTTGATGCTGGCCTGCTACGCGGTGGCGTCGACCGTGGCGGCGCTGGTGGGGCTCGGGTACGCGGTGGGGGCGCCGTGGTGGGCCCCGGAGATGGTCGGCGCGGTCGGGTACGTCCCGCTTCTGGTGTTCTTCGCCGTCGCCACCCCGGTGTGGGCGATCTTCACGATGCAGGACTACCTGCTCACCGCGCTCAAGCGCGCCACGGTCGTGCCGCTGGAGAACCTCGTGTTCGCCCTGCTGAAGATGGGGCTGCTCGGGGCGGCGGTGGGACTGTCGTACGTCTTCGGGATCGCCGTGTCCTGGGTGGTGGCGACGGTCCTGATCGTGGCGGGGGTGAACGCCTGGCTGCTGCTGCGCGCGATCCCGCGGCAGGCGACCGGGGAACCGGCCGAACCCGTGCACCCGCGGGCCGTCGCGCGGTTCGTCCGCAGCGACTACGCCGGGGCGACGCTGTGGCAGGTCGCGATGAACGGGCTGCCGGCGCTGGTGCTCGCCCGGCTGGGCGCCGCCGACGCCGCGGTGTACGGGATCGTGTGGACGATCACGCTCTCGCTCTACCTCATCCCGTCCGGCATGGGCCAGTCGATGATCGCGCACACGGCGGGTGACCCGGCCCGGGCCGCCGCGGCCCGCCGCGCGATGGTGCGCCGGTCGCTGGCGCTGGTGGTGCCCGCGGCGGTGGTGTTGTCGGTGGGCGCCTATCCGGTGCTGTGGCTGTTCGGCGAGCACTACGCGCAGCAGGGCTCCTGGGCGCTGACGCTGGCGGCGTTGTCCGCGATCCCGCAGGTGGTCACGGCCTCGACGATCGCGCAGGCGCGGGTGCAGCAGCGGATGCGGGTGCTGGTGCTGGTGCCCGGGTCGCTGGCGGTCGCGGTGCTGGTGGCGTCGTGGCTGCTGATGCCGGTGCTGGGGATCACGGGCGTGGCGCTGGCGTGGCTGGTGGTGCAGACCGTCGGTGCGGTGGTCCTGCTGGCCCGCGAGCGCCGGACCCGCGCCGCCTGATCCGGGGCCGGTGCCCGCACGGCTTCAGCTAGCGATCCTTGGTCGCTAGAGTTTTGGCACTTGGTCAGAGTTTCAGGCGGCCGCCATTGGTAGTCGCGCGTCGGTGAAGCGGGCGTTGATGTGCTGGTCGATGGTGCGGAGGGCGGCGCGGACCGGTGGTGGGGCCTGGGGTGCGGTGGTGGCCAGTAGCGGTCTGAGCAGCCGGTTGTGGACCTTGGTGTAGAAGATGGCGAAGGCGATTCCGTCGTCGGTGAGCCGGTAGCGGTTGCGTCCGTGGACGCGGGTGATCAGGCCGTTACGGCGCAGGCGGGTCAGGTCGTAGCTGGCCTTGCCCATCGGGTAGGGCTCGCCGAGCAGTCCGGTCATCAAGGCGCGCAGGCTCTTGTTGGTGATGCCGGTGACGGCGTGCAGGGTGACGGCGAGGGCGCCGGCCAGGGCTTGGACCCGAGGGTCGCCGAACCGTAGGGCCGGGGC
>JAEUJO010000026.1 GCA_016794615.1 Pseudonocardia sp.
GCGACAGGGGTCAGCCGTCGCGGGCCCGGGCCGCGCGGACGACCTCCGGCTCCTCCTCGAGGTCCAGCGCCGCCCCGATCAGGGCGAGGTGGCTCAGACTCTGCGGCAGGTTCCCCAGGAACGCGCCGTCCGCCGGGTCGATCATCTCGGCGAGTACGCCGACGTCGTTGGCGAGCGGCACCAGGTCGTCCATCAGCATGCGGGCCTCGCCCGTGCGGCCCACCGCGTGCAGCGCCGACACCGCCCAGAACGACGGCGCGACGGACGCGGCCTCCTCCTTGGCCGCGCCCGTGTAGCGGTACAGCAGCGGGCCGGCGCCGAGCTCGGCGCGCAGCGCGTCGATCGTCGACGACATGCGCGGGCCGACGTCGAAGCCGCTGCCGGCGTGCAGGAGGATCGCGGTGTCCAGCTCGTCCGTGCCCGGGTACCAGGTGAACGCGCCGAGGCCGTCGGACCAGCAGTGCTCGTGCACCCAGCGTGCGATCCGCCTCGCCTCGCTCGCCCACCGGGCGGCGTCGCCGGGGATCTGCCCGATCCGCGCCAGGTAGTCGGCGCACCGCAGGGCCTGCCAGCAGCTGAGCTTGGACGACGTGTAGTGCTCCTGGCGCGGGAGCTCCCAGAGGGCGGCGTCGCGGTGGCGCCACACGTCGCACACCCGGTCAGCCAGCCCGGCCAGCAGGCGGCCGGTGCCGGCGTCGAGGACGTGCCCGTGGTCGACGTAGAGCCGGACCGGCTCGAACACGTCACCGAACACGGACAGCGGCAGCTGGTCGACGGCCGCACTCCCCGCCACGACCGGTCCGATCCCGCGCCAGCCGGGGACCTCGGGGAACCCCTGCGGAGCGGGCGGCGCGCCGTCGAGGCGATAGCACACCTGCATCTCGGGACCATTCCGGTGGATCGTGCGCAGCAGCCGGCTGATCACCGTCTGGGCCTCCTCGCGGAGCCCGAGCCGGAACAGCGTCTTCACGGTGTGGGCGGCGTCGCGGATCCGGGTGACGCGGTCGTCCCGGCACGTGCCCCCGTCACGGCCTTCCGGCAGTGAGGTCGTCGCCGCGGCGGCGATCGAGCCGCTGGGGGAGTGCAGCAGGAGCTTGAGCAGCAGCGCACCCCGTGCGATGTCGTCCGCCCATGGTCCGGGCGCGCGGAACCGGCCCGACCACTGCGTCCAGGCCGCCACCGTGCGGTCCAGGCGCGCGTCGACCTCGCGCGGGGTGGACAGGTGCAGCGGCTCGGACCGCGCTGCCGTCACCCCCACCAGGTGCCGGGAGCCGGGGGCGGTGCGGAAGGTGCCGTGGACGGCCTGGTCGGTCACCTCGGTGTCGACCTCGCCGAGCAGCCGCACCGCGAGCATCACGTCGTGGACGCGCAGGACGGTGCCGTGAACGGTGTCGTGCGCCCAGGGCGACGCCGAGTTCAGGTGCGTGCCGGGGGCGACCGCGAACCGCATCGGGACCCGGCCCGCGACGCCTTCGACGCGGCGGGCGAGCTCCGTCCATGGCAGCCGGCCCGCGCCGCCCAGGTTCAGCGCATCGATCACGCGGACCGTCCCCGACGCGGTGACGTGTGTCGTCTCGAGGACGTTCGTTCCCGGAAGGTAGCTCCGCAGGGTGCGCGCGGGCTCGGCGGGGGCGAGCTCGAGACGGCCGCCGTTGCGGGCGTCGAGGATCGCGGCGAACGTGGGGCAGGAGTCGAGGTCGGGGACCGGCCACCAGTCGATCCGGCCGTCGAGGGCGACGAGCGCGACGGTGCGGGT
>JAEUJO010000068.1 GCA_016794615.1 Pseudonocardia sp.
GTCGGCAACGCCGAATGCGTCACCCGGGCACCCGGGCACACGGCCTGGACCTGCAGCGGGACCGCGCCCGCGAGCTGGGACGCCGTCGCCGGCGGGGTGACGGTCTCGTCGTCCGCCGTCCACACCGACAACCACGGCAGAGCCTCGCCCACCCGCGCCCGCATCAGCTCGGTGATCTCCGCGCTGCCCGGCGCGAGCTGGCGGCACGCGGCGGGACAGGCGTCCGGGGCGAGGACCGTGGCCGTCGCCGCCAGGGACGTGCCGGCCAGCGGGGCGCCGAGGGTGACGATGCGGCGGGCCTTGGCCGCCCCGTCGTCCCGCGCGATCCACAGGCCGGCCACCACCCCGCCTGCCGAGAAACCGACGACGTCCACCGACGGCGCCCCGGCCGCCAGCGCGGCGTCGACCGCGGTCTCGAGCACCGCGACCTGCGCGGAGAGGTCACCGGTGCCGTCACCGACAAGCGTCAGCACCGTCGCCGACCGGCCGGTGGCCTCGATCCGCCTGGCGAGCTGCAGCAACCCCGCGCGGCTCCCGCCGTAGCCGGGCACGAGCAGCACCGGTCCCGGCCGGTCCTGGGCAGGCCGCGCGACCGGCTCGACGGCCGGGGCGGCGGTCCGCAGCAGCCGCGCACCCACGACCCCCGCGCCGGCGAGCAGCAGCACCACCAGCGCGGCGACGAGCAGGCGCCGGCGCCGCCTCCCGGTCCGGGGTGCGCGCATCAGACGGGGCTGGGAGCAGGGACGCCGGCGAGGAGGGTGTGCACGACGCCGTCGGCGAGCAGGCGGCCCCGCGCGGTCAGGACGGCCCGGCCCCCCACCCGTCCGGTGCCGGTCAGGGCGGCCGGGTCGAGCAGGCCGTCCGCGGAGGCCCGGAACGCCGCGGCGCGGCCCGCGTCGTCGAGCAGGTCCAGCGGCAACCCCGACGCGAGGCGCAGGCGGAGCATGACCCGCTCCACCGCCCGTTCGGCCTCCGTCAGCTCCTCGCGCCCCGCCTCCGGCGACTCCCCCGCCGCGAGCAGGGCCGCGTAGCGGGCCGGATGCTTCACGTTCCACCACCGGCTCCCGGCCAGGTGCGAGTGCGCACCCGGGCCCAGCCCCCACCAGTCGCCGTCGAGCCAGTAGCCGAGGTTGTGCCGGCAGCGGGCCTGCGTCGACGACGCCCAGTTCGACACCTCGTACCAGCTCAGACCGGCCGCAGCCAGCCGCTCGTCGATCAGCTCGTAGCGGGCCGCGGCCACATCGTCGTCGGGCCTGGGCACCTCCCCGCGGGCCACGCGCCGGGCCAACGCCGTGCCGTCCTCGACGATCAGCGCATAGGCCGAGACGTGGTCCACCCCGGCGGCCAGCACGGCGTCCACGGACGCCCGCAGGTCGTCGTCCGTCTCGCCCGGCGTGGCGTAGATCAGGTCCAGGTTGACGTGCGCGAACCCCGCCGCCCGGGCCTCCCGCGCCGCCGCGAGGGCCCGGCCCGGCGTGTGCCGTCGCTCCAGCACGCGCAGGACGTGCGGGACGGCCGACTGCATCCCCAGCGAGACCCGGGTGAACCCGGCCTCGGCGAGGCCCGCGAAGAACTCCGGCGAGGTCGACTCCGGGTTGCTCTCGGTCGTCACCTCCGCGCCCGGGGCGAGCCCGAACGTCGACCGGACGGCGTCGAGCACCTCCGCGAGCCGCGCAGCGCCGAGCAGGGACGGCGTCCCACCGCCGACGAACACCGTGTCGACCGCCCGTGGCCCGACCGCGCCGCGGGCCGTCACGAGCTCTCGGCGCACCGCGTCGAGCCAGCCGTCCGGCGAGGCCCCGGAGCCCGCCAGCTCGACGGCCGTATAGGTGTTGAAGTCGCAGTAGCCGCAGCGCGCCGCGCAGAACGGCACGTGGACATAGATCCCGAAGGGCGGCACGACATCGGAGTCTGCCAGCTCCGCCGGGGCGGCTACGTCGCGCGCAGCCCGAAGTGTGCCTCGACGCCGTCCAGGACGCGGGCCAGCCCGAACTCGAAGGCATCGTCGTCGCCGCCGGGTCCCGGCCGGGGCGCGGCCAGCAGTGCGAGCATCAGCGGCAGCTCACCGGCCCGGCCCGACCGTTCGATCGCCGCCGGATCGGGGACCCGGTCGGCGACGGGCACGGCGGCGCCGCGGACGTAGCCGTTCACCAGGTGCAGCACCGAGCCGCGGTCGGACGGCGCGAGGCCGGCGTCGGCGAGCACACCCAGGGCGCGCTCCCCCCACGCGCACTCCTGCGGGCCCATCCGTCGCGCTGCGGTGACCAGCGGGAGTGTCCATGGATGACGGCGGAAGACCCCCAGGTTCTCCCGCGCCCAGGCCGCCAACCGCTCCCGCCAGGAGCCGCGTGCTTCCGCCGGAGCCGGCCCGATCGCGGCGTCGAGCATGAGATCGACCAGCGCGTCCTTGTGCGGCACGTGGCGGTAGAGCGACATCGGTGCGGTTCCCAGCTCCCGCGCGAGCCGCGGCATCGACACGGCGTCCAGCCCCTCGGCGTCCGCGACGGCGACGGCCGCGGCCACGATCCGGCTGCGCGACAGCGGTCTGCGGGGCGCGACCTCGACGGCGAGATCGGTCCACAGCAGGTCGGGCTCGATGGGCACGGGCTCATCGTTCCACGGAACAGACGTAGACAGCATTACGCAATGCGTATATCTTACGCACCATGCCCGCGACGGTGCCTCCCTCGGTCCGATCCGCTGCCGCCGGTCGGCCTCGGGTCGGCCGTGCCGTGCCCGTGCTGCTCGTGGTCGTCGCCCTGTTCCTGGCGGTCGAGCTGCCCGCCTACCTGGGCTTCGACCCGGCGGCGTCCCGGGTGCCCGCACGCCTCGACCTGCCCCTGCACTACCCGCTGCTCGTCGCCCACATCCTGTTCGGCTCGGTCGCGCTGGTCACCGCGTGCCTGCAGATCTGGCCGTGGTTGCGCCGCGCACATCCCGCGGTCCACCGCTGGTCCGGACGGATCTACCTGTTCGGCGGGGTGTTCCCGGGTGGGCTCGCAGTCCTCGGCGTCGCCCCGGTCAGCAGCACCGGGCCGGTCTCGGCGGTCGGCAACACGGCCCTCGCCGTGCTCTGGCTGGCCACCGCCGCCGCCGGCTACCGGGCCGTTCGCACCCGGCGCTACGGCGACCACCGCCGCTGGATGCTGCGCAGCGTCGCGCTCACGTTCTCGATCGTGACCAACCGGGCCTGGCTGGTCGTCCATCTCCTGCTGTTCGGGCCGTTCCTCGGTGACGACCCGACGGCACTGGGCCTCGCCGCGGCCGGGGCGTCGGTGTGGACCAGCTGGGTGGTCAACCTGCTCGTCGTCGAGTGGTGGGTGCTGCGGCCGCAGCACCGGGCCGAGTGAGTCCGCTCCCAGCATCCGGTCGACATTGGTACCCGGGGCCCGCAGGTGGCACCCTGGTAGTCATGTATGCGCTGACGCTGCGCCTCGTGGCCCGCCGCCACGTGGATCTGCAACGCGTGAGCAGCGCCCTTTGTCGAGCGGCCTGCTGACCCGCGCCGCATCTCCTTACTCATCCTTGGCGCCGGGCGCCCGCCCGCGACCTGGGCGATGGTGCACGGCCGCAACCCGGAGGCCTGCCGTAATGCCGCCCACCACACCGACGGCCCAGAACAGTCCTGCACGGCGCAAGCGCGGCGAGGGCCAGTGGAAGCTCGGCCACCGCGAACCGCTCACCCCGAACGAGCGCGTCAAGAAGGACGACGACGGGCTGAACGTCCGCGCCCGGATCGAGACGATCTACAGCAAGCGCGGGTTCGATGCCATCGACCCGACGGACCTCCGCGGTCGCATGCGCTGGTGGGGGCTGTACACGCAGCGCAAACCGGGTATCGACGGCGGCCGGACCGCGGTGCTGGCGCCCGAGGAGCTCGACGACCGCTACTTCATGCTCCGTGTTCGCCTCGACGGCGGGGCGCTGACCACCGAGCAGCTGCGCGCCCTCGGCGAGATCAGCCAGACCTATGCCCGCGACACCGCGGACGTCACGGACCGGCAGAACATCCAGTACCACTGGATCGAGATCGAGAGCATGCCTGCGATCTGGCAGCGTCTGGAGAGCCTCGGGATGATCACGACGGAGGCGTGTGGTGACACGCCCCGGGTGATCCTCGGTTCGCCCGTCGCCGGCATCGCCGCGGACGACGAGATCGACCCGCGCCCGGCGATCGACGCCATCCTCGAGCGCTACATCGGCAACAAGGCCTTCTCCAACCTGCCTCGCAAGTTCAAGACGGCGATCTCCTGGCAGCAGGATGTCGCGCACGAGATCAACGACGTCTCGTTCATCGGCGTCGTGCACCCCGAGCACGGTCCGGGCTTCGACCTGTGGGTCGGCGGCGGGCTCTCCACGAATCCGAAGATCGCGCAGCGCCTGGGCGTCTGGGTGCCGCTCGACGAGGTCCCGGACGTCTGGGAGGGCGTCGTCTCGATCTTCCGGGACTACGGGTACCGCCGGCTGCGGCACCGCGCGCGGATCAAGTTCCTGGTCACCGACTGGGGCGTCGAGAAGTTCCGGCAGGTGCTGCAGGACGAGTACCTGCACCGGCAGCTGATCGACGGCCCCGCGCCTGCGACCCCGGAGCACCCGATCGACCACGTGGGCGTGCACAAGCAGAAGGACGGCCTCAACTACGTCGGGGTCGCCCCGGCCTCGGGACGCGTCTCCGGCACCACCCTCGTCGCGCTCGCCGACGCCGCCGAGCGGGCCGGCTCAGGTCGGGTCCGGCTCACCCCGCATCAGAAGGTCGTCGTGCTGGACGTCCCGGACGCCGAGGTCGACGCGCTCAAGGCGGAGCTCGACACGATCGGCCTGCAGGCCGAGCCGTCGCCGTGGCGGCGCTCGACCATGGCCTGCACCGGCATCGAGTTCTGCAAGCTCGCGATCGTCGAGACCAAGGAGCGGGCGATCCGGCTGGTCGAGGAGCTGGAGAAGCGCCTGGCCGACGTGCACCCGGATGTGCCGATCTCCATCCACCTCAACGGCTGCCCGAACGCCTGCGCCCGCACCCAGGTCGCGGACATCGGGCTCAAGGGCATGATCGTCACAGACGCCGACGGCAATCAGGTCGAGGGCTTCCAGGTCCACCTCGGTGGTGGCCTCGGGCTCGACGCCGGCTTCGGGCGCAAGCTGCGCGGGCTCAAGGTCACCAGCGCCGACCTGGGCGACTACGTGGACCGGCTGGTGCGGCGGTTCGACGACCAGCGCGAACCCGGCGAGCGGTTCGCGCAGTGGGTGCTGCGAGCCGCCGAAGTCGATCTCAAGTGACCGTGAGCGAGCGCAGCGAGCGAACCGGTGTCACAGCGCCCGCGCGAAGCGCCGACCGAGCGCAGCGAGGGAATGCGGTGAGCGAGCGTAGCGAGCGAACCGGTGTCACAGCGCCTGCGCGAAGCGCTGACCGAGCGCAGCGAGGGAATGCGGTGAGCGAGCGTAGCGAGCGAACCGGTGTCACAGCGCCTGCGCGAAGCGCTGACCGAGCCCAGCGAGGGAATGCGGTGAGCGGGAATGTCTGAGCGCGCGGTGCCCTTCTACTGCCCGTACTGCGGCGAAGAAGACCTGCGACCAGCGGAGCAGACCGAACGGGTCCCGCACGGGGCCTGGTACTGCGTGTGCTGCCTGCGTACCTTCGCCGTCAAGATGATCGGGATCGGGGTTGCGGAGGTGAACCGATGACGGGTGCGACGAGGGACCTGCGCGTCGTGGCCGAGCGGGGAGCGGCCCTGCTGGGCCCGGACGCGACGGCGCAGCAGGTGCTGGCGTGGGCCGGCGAGACGTTCGGCGATCGCATGATCGTGGCGTCGAACATGCAGGACGCCGTGCTGGTCGACCTGGCTTCCAAGGCCCTGTCCGACGGTCGGGCCGCCGGTGCCGGGCTCTTCGACGTCCTGTTCCTCGAGACCGGCTACCACTTCCCCGAGACGATCGGTACGCGCGACGCCGTCGCCGCGGTCTACGACGTGACGATCGTCAACGCCCTACCCGAGCACACGGTCGCCGAGCAGGACTCGCTGCTGGGCAAGGACCTGTTCGCCCGCGACCCGGACCGGTGCTGTTTCCTGCGCAAGGTCGTGCCGCTCGAGCGAACGCTGGCCGGTTACGACGCCTGGGTCACCGGCGTGCGTCGCGTCGAGGCGCCGACCCGGGCGAACACCCCCCTGGTCACCTGGGACGAGAAGCACGGGCTCGTCAAGCTCAACCCGATCGCCGCGTGGAGCGACGAGGAGATGCAGGCCTACATCGACGAGCATCACGTGATGGTGAACCCGCTGGTCGACGAGGGCTACCCGTCGATCGGCTGCCGCACCTGCACGATCAAGCCCCTGCCCGGTGCCGACCCCCGCTCCGGTCGCTGGGCCGGACGCACCAAGACCGAATGCGGCCTTCACGGATGAGCACTTCACGAATGAGCACTTCACGAATGAGCACTTCACGAATGAGCACTGCAGCATGAGCACTGCACGCATGACGAGAGCTGCCCCCGTCCTCGACGCGCTCGACGCCCTGGAGAGCGAGTCGATCCACATCTTCCGGGAGGTCGCGGGCGAGTTCGACCGCCCCGTGATCCTCTTCTCCGGCGGCAAGGACTCGACGCTGCTGGTGCACCTGGCCGTCAAGGCCTTCGCGCCGGCACGCGTGCCCTTCCCGCTGCTGCACGTCGACACCGGGCACAACTACCCGGAGGTGATCGACTTCCGGGACCGCCTGGTCGAACGCCTCGACCTGCGCCTGGAGGTCGCGCACGTCCAGGACTGGATCGACGACGGCCGGCTGGTCGAGCGCCCGGACGGCACCCGCAACCCGCTGCAGACCGTCCCGCTGCTCGACTCGATCAACGAGCACCGGTTCGACGCCGTCTTCGGCGGCGGGCGGCGCGACGAGGAGCGCGCGCGGGCCAAGGAGCGGATCATCAGCCTGCGCGACGCGTTCGGTCGCTGGGACCCGCGCTCGCAGCGCCCTGAGCTGTGGAATCTCTACAACGGCAGGCACTCGCCCGGTGAGCACGTCCGGGTGTTCCCGATCTCCAACTGGACCGAGCTGGACGTCTGGCGCTACATCCGGCGCGAGAACGTCGAGCTCCCGTCGATCTACTACGCCCACGAGCGCCCGGTGTTCCGTCGCGACGGCATGTGGCTGGCGGAGGGCCCGTGGGGCGGGCCGCGGGGCAACGAGACGATGGAGACGAAGACGGTGCGCTACCGCACCGTCGGCGACGGCTCCTGCACCGGTGCCGTCGAGTCCGCCGCCACGACCCTCGACGAGATCATCGCCGAGGTCGCGGCGTCGCGGCTGACCGAGCGGGGCGCGACTCGCGCGGACGACCGGCTGAGCGAGGCCGCCATGGAAGACCGCAAGCGAGAGGGCTACTTCTGATGGCTGCGTCCGACAACGGGGAGACGACGGCTCCGGAGGCCATCGGCGCGGAGCCCTGCCACCCGCGGGACCTCCTGCGCTTCGCGACGGCCGGCTCGGTTGACGACGGCAAGTCGACGCTGGTCGGGCGGCTGCTCTACGACACCAAATCGGTGCTCGCCGACCAGATCGAGGCCGTGCAGCGGGCGTCGGTCGACAAGGGCCTGGCGACGCCGGACCTGTCGTTGCTGGTCGACGGCCTGCGCGCCGAGCGTGAGCAGGGCATCACGATCGACGTCGCCTACCGCTACTTCGCCACGCCCCAGCGCGAGTTCGTGCTCGCCGACACCCCCGGGCACGTCCAGTACACGCGCAACACGGTCACCGGCGCGTCGACCGCGGAGCTGGCCGTCCTGCTCGTCGACGCCCGCAACGGCATCGTCGAGCAGACCCGCCGGCACGCCGCCGTGCTCGCGTTGCTGCGCGTCCCGCGGCTGGTGCTGGCCATCAACAAGATCGACCTCGTCAGCTACGACGAGGAGACGCTCACCGCGATCGCGAAGGACTTCGCCAGCCTCGCCCGGTCGCTGGGCTTCCCGGACGACGCCGTCGTGACGATCCCGGTCTCGGCGCTGGTCGGCGACAACGTCGTCGAGCGGTCGCAGCGCACCCCCTGGTACGACGGTCCGACGCTGCTCGGGCACCTGGAGTCGGTGCCGGTGGTCGGGCCGGAGCTGCGCGCGCCGTTCCGGATGCCGGTGCAGTACGTGATCCGGCCCCGGGGCTCGGGCCGCGACGACCTGCACGACTACCGCGGCTACGCCGGCCAGGTCGCCTCGGGCACCGTGGCGCCGGGCGACGAGGTCGTCGTGCTGCCGGGCGGCAGGCGCACCACCGTGGCGGCGGTCGACACCGCGGACGGACCGCTGGACGTCGCCGGCGCCCGCCGGAGCGTGACGATCCGGCTCGCGGACGACATCGACATCTCCCGTGGCGACCTGCTCGCCGCCGCGGACGCGCCGCCCCGGGTGACGAGCGAGCTCGAGACGACGGTCTGCTGGCTCGCGGAGAAGCCGCTCCGGTCCGGCGCCCGGCTGCTGCTCAAGCACGGCACCCGGACCACTCAGGTGATCGTCGGGGCGATCACGGAGCGGCTGGACCCGGAGACGTTGCGGTTCGGCGAGGCACCGGCCCAGTTGCAGATCAACGACATCGCGCACGTCGGGCTGCGGGCGGCGGACGCGCTGCCCGTGGACGACTACGCGGACGTCCGCGCGACGGGCAGCTTCCTGCTCATCGACCCGCCGACGGGCAACACCCTGGCGGCCGGGCTGGTCGGGTTCCCGCTCGCGGACGCCCTGGGCTGAGCCGCGCCGGACACGGCCCCGCCCCGCCCCGCCCCGCCCCGCCCCGCCCGCCCGCCCCGATGTAGCGAAAGCGGCTTTCAGTGCGTTGAGTGCACCGAACGCCGCTTTCGCTACATGGGGACCGGCCTCGGACCGGGTCAGCGCAGCCAGTCGGACAGGTCCCAGCCCGTCAGCTCCGCCACCCGCGGCACGTCGGCGGTGAACCGCGGCAGCACCGCCGCCCGCTCCGCCGCCGACACCCCCGACGCGCGGCCCGACACGTCCGGCCGCACGTTGTGCCGCGGCACCCCGTCGATCAACCCCGTCCCGACACCGAGGAACCGGCAGACCCGGTCCGCCGTGTCGACCGGTGCGTCGCGCAGCTCGCGGTAGCGGATCACCAGGACCTGCTCGGGGGAGAACAGCCGGTACAGGTCGTCCAACTGCTCGCCGTAGCGACCCAGGGCGGCGTAGTGCCAGAAGTGCGCCCAGCCCGCCGCGGTCCGCTCAGGCTCGCGGTCCAGCGCCGTGGCGAAGTCCGCCTCGGGTTCCAGGCCTGCGCCGCGCAGGTGCGCCCAGTTCGAGTGCGCCCGCTCGACCGGGTCGCGCAGCACGGCGATGAGCCGCGCCTCCGGGAGGAGCTTGTGGATCCGCGCCTGCGCATCGCGGTCGTAGAGGTAGAACACCGTCGACTCGCCGCACAGTGCCCCGGGTGGCGCCCCGGCGAACAGCGCCTCGTAGCCGTCGCGGCGCCAGACGTGCTCGCCCCACGTCGGGACGTCGCCCGGCCCACCCCCGGACGTCGGCGGCGGACCGTCGGTGAGGAAGAACTTCGGTTCCTTGGGTTCGGACAGGAACAGCCGCGGGTGCCGCGTCAGTGCCGCGTGCAGCGCGGACGTCCCGCACTTGGGCGCCCCGAGCAGCAGGAAGTCCGGCAGGCGCGGAGCGCTCACGCGTACTCCGCGGACGGCTCCGCAGCCGGGGCCGGCGGGCCGGTCAGCCCGCGGGCGGTGAGGTGCTCGAGCAGCAGCGCGACCGACTCCTCGACGGGGTGCTCGTGCGTGGCGATGACGAGATCGGGCGCCACCGGCTCCTCGTACGGGTCGTCGACGCCGGTCAACCCGGAGATCTCGCCGTCGCGCTGGCGGGCGTAGAGGCCCTTCACGTCCCGCTCCGACGCCACCTCCACGGGGGTGCTGACGTGCACCTCCAGGTAGAGCGTCCCGTTCGCCTCGTGGGCGTCCCGGACCTGGTTGCGGACGTCCCGGAACGGCGCGATCGCGGAGACCAGCACGAGCACGCCGTTGCGGGCGAGCAGTTCGGCGACCCAGCCGATCCGTCGGATGTTGATGGCGCGGTCGTCGCGGGAGTAGCCGCGAGCCGCGGCAAGGTGTGGACGGACGGCGTCGCCGTCGAGCACCTCGACGCGCAGGCCGTGGCCGCGTAGGACGGCCTCGCAGCCGTCCGCGATGGTCGACTTCCCGGCGCTGGGCAGGCCGGTGAGCCACACCGTGGCACCGCGCTGGACGGGCGGGCAGGCGTGCAGGCCGGCGTAGGTGTGGGACACCAGGGCTCCCGAGGTGTGCGGGTGGAGGCACGAGACGGGGACGGCGGCGTCGACCCGTCGGCACTTTCCGGAGTACGGACTACCGACAGTGCTTGCCAGGACAGTGCTCATCGAACGCGTGAGCACGGCGGCCCGGCCAGAACGGCTCGAGCAGCATCCGGGACACGGGGGCATCCTCGCCCGGCGGGCCGCGCCCGCGCAACGCGGTCGTCGAGTGCCACGGAGATCCCCGTCACTCGGGCTCCGGCCGCCGGGCTGCGCCGCAGGTGACGGCCGAAGAACCGGACGTCCGGACATTTGCCGGGGCTCCCGCATCACGGACGTCAGGTTGTCGTTCCCGTTCGGGACGACGCACGATGCTGTCGTGCACACGACGCTGCCCTCTGCAGCGCCCACACCGTCGGGTGGGCGCGCAGACGCGTCGACCCGCAACGCGGCCGCCGACCTCGAGCGGTTCTGGCCGTCGCGGCGCGGGCACGCCTTCGACGAGTTCTGTCGCTGACGCTTCGCCCCGGCCCTGGCGCGCTGCTGCGCGCCCGCCGCGCGGCGGCCATCGGCCCCGCACGCCTTCCCGAACACCCAAGGAACCGCCACATGCACCGCCCCTCCCTGCCCCGCCTCCGGGCAGCCCTGGTCCTCGCGTTCGTCGCCGTGCTCGCACTGTCGGCGTGCTCCCGCCGCGAGACCACCGACACCCCGGCCGCCGGCAGTGCCGGCCCGTCGGCCGCCGGAACACCGGCTGCCGAAGTGCGCCTCGGCTACTTCCCGAACATCACCCACGCGCCCGCGCTGATCGGGGTGGCCAACGGCTACTTCCAGCAGGAGCTGGGCTCGACGAAGCTCACCACCCAGACCTTCAACGCGGGCCCCGAGGAGGTGTCCGCGCTGCTGGGCTCCTCCCTGGACGCCGGATTCATCGGCTCGGGCCCGGCCATCAACGCCTTCGCGAAGAGCAACGGCGAGGCCGTCCGGCTGGTCGCAGGCTCGACCTCCGGCGGCGCGCAGCTCGTCGTCGCCCCCGACATCACCTCGCCCGAGCAGCTCAACGGCAAGATCATCGCGACGCCGCAGGCGGGGAACACGCAGGACATCGCCTTCAAGAAGTGGCTCAAGGAGAACAACCTCACGAACGGCACCGGGCCGGACGCCGTGACCGTGCAGAACATCGACAACCCCCGCACGCTCGACCTGTTCAAGTCGGGGCAGATTGCCGGCGGGTGGCTGCCCGAGCCGTGGAGCTCTCGCCTGGTCGACGCGGGGGGCAAGGTGCTCGTCAACGAGAAGTCCCTGTGGCCGGACGGCAAGTTCCCGACCACCGTGCTGATCGTCCGGACCCAGTTCCTCCAGGAGCACCCGCAGACCGTCGAGGCGCTGCTGCGGGCCGAGCAGAAGTCGATCGACTTCGCCAACAGCGACCAGGCCCAGGCCAAGACCGTGACGAACGACGCGATCAAGCAGCTCACGAACTCGGCGCTCGCACCTGCCGTGATCGACCGTGCCTTCACCGAGCTGTCGTTCGAAATCGACCCGCTGGCGGCGACGTTCCCCCAGCTGGCCAAGGACGCGGTCACCGCCGGCGTCACCGAGAAGGAGACGGACCTCACCGGGTTCGTCGCCGTGACGCCGCTGAACAACGTGCTGACGACCGCGGGCAAGCCGACGGCGGACGCCGCCGGCCTCGACAAGGCTCAGGGGTGACCGAAGAGATGACCTCGACCATCGAACGAGCGGACACCGGCAGCCGGACGGGCCCCCCGGCGCTGACGCTGCGCGGCGTCGCCAAGACGTTCGGGCACGGCTCCGAGGCGGTGACAGCGCTGCGCGGCATCGACCTGCACGTCGAGCCGGGTGAGTTCGTCTGCCTGCTCGGCGCGTCGGGCTGCGGCAAGTCGACGCTGCTCAACCTCGTCGCCGGGCTGGACGAGCCGACGGCGGGCGACGTCACGCTGGGCACCGCACGTCCGTCGTTCATGTTCCAGGAGGCCGCACTCCTGCCGTGGCTCACGGCCCGGCGCAACGTCGAGCTGCCGCTGCAGCTCGCGGGCCTGGGTCGCCGCGAGCGCCGTCAGCGCGCGGACGAGCTGCTGTCGCTGGTCAGGCTGAAGGACCAGGGCGACAAGCGCCCGCACGAGCTGTCCGGCGGCATGCGCCAACGCGTCTCGCTGGCCCGCGCGCTCGCGGCCACGACGGCGACCACACCCCAGCGGGCGACCGGCGGCGGCTTCGGTCGCCGGTCGCCCGGACAGGATTGGGAGGCCGAGAACCGTCCCGGCATGCTCCTGATGGACGAGCCGTTCGCGGCGCTCGACGCGATCACCCGTGACGTGCTCCAGGGCGAGCTGCTGCGGGTCTGGGAGGCCACCGGCATCACGATCCTGTTCGTCACCCACGACGTGCGTGAGGCCATCCGGCTCGCCGAGCGCGTGGTGCTGCTGTCGTCCCGGCCCGGCACCGTCGTGCGCGAGTGGCGGGTCGGCGACGGGCCGATCACGCTGCACGACGAGATCACCGGGCGACTGCGGCAGGTCATCACCAGCCATGCGGCATGACCCGACCCCGCTGCGTCCGGCGGACGACATCATGACGACGCCGGAGGCCGACGCCGTCCTCGAGGACGCCGCAGCCGCCGTTGCGGGGCTCGACGCGCTCGACACGCCGACGACCACGACGCGGCCGAGGTGGCGGCGTGCCATGGCCACCGGGCTGCCGCTATTCGTGGCGATGCTGCTGTTCCTGGCGGTCTGGCAGCTCGTCTGGGCTTCGGCGATCACGGACGAGTTCAAGCTGCCGGCGCCTGCCGACGTGTGGCACTCGTTCGCCAAGATCGTCGACGACGGCCAGGTCTGGTCGATCCTCTGGACCTCGATCAGCCGGGCGTTCCTCGGGTTCGCCATCGCCTTGATCATCGCGACCCCGCTGGGCCTGCTGGTCGCGAAGGTGAGGCCCGTCCGGGCCGCCATCGGGCCGCTGCTGCAGGGTCTGCAGAGCCTGCCGTCGGTGGCCTGGGTCCCCGCGGCCGTGCTCTGGTTCGGGCTGACGGACGCCACGATCTACTTCGTCGTGCTCGCCGGCTCCATCCCGTCGATCGCGAACGGCCTGGTCTCCGGCATCGACCAGATCCCGCCGATCCTGCCCCGGGTCGGCCAGGTGCTCGGCGCACGCGGCCTGACCAGCGCGCGGCACATCCTGCTGCCGGCGGCACTGCCCGGCTACCTGGCGGGCTGCAAGCAGGGCTGGGCCTTCTCCTGGCGGTCCCTCATGGCCGCGGAGATCATCGCCGCCGGCCCGTTGCTCGGCTTCGGGCTGGGGGCCTACCTCAAGCAGGGCAGCGACTTCAACGACATGCCGACCGTCATCGCCGCGATCTTCCTGATCCTCGTTGTCGGTATCGGGATCGAGCTGCTGGTGTTCCGGCCGGTGGAGCGGCGCGTCCTGCGCGCCCGCGGGCTCGCCGGAGCCTGATCGGCCGTGTTCCCCGCCCCCGCGCTCCCGGTGTTCGGACCGTTGTCCGGACACCACCCGGAGCGTGGGAGCACCGTTGCCTCCCGGCTCGGTACCGCCCACGATGGGGGCATGCACCCGACCCCGCTGCGTGACGGCGCTCTCGCCGTCCGTGCTTCGCGGGGCATGCGGTTCGACCTCGAGCAGTTCTGGCC
>JAEUJO010000074.1 GCA_016794615.1 Pseudonocardia sp.
GCCGTGCAGGCCGCCGTCGACGAGTTCGGCCGTATCGACTGCCTGGTCAACTCGGCGGGCCTGACCTCCCGTGGCACGCTCCTCGACACCACGCCCGAGCTGTTCGACGCCCACATCGCCGTGAACCTGCGCGGCCCGTACTTCACGATGCAGGCCGCCGTCCGCGACATGGTTCGTCGCAAGGCGCCCGGGACCGTCGTCAACGTCATCTCCATCGCCGAGCTCGGCGGCCAGCCCTACCTCTCCCCTTACGTCGCAGCCAAAGCCGGGCTGGCCGGGGCGACGCGCAACGCCGCCCACGCCCACCGCTGGGACCGCATCCGCATCAACGGCCTCGACATCGGATGGACCGACTCCGAGGGCGAGGACGCCACCCAGCGGGAGTTCCACGGCGCCGGTGACGACTGGCGCGCGAAGGCCGCCGCGTCCGTGCCCATGGGCAAGCTGGGCCAGGTCGACGAGATCGCCGACTTCGTCGTCTTCCTCCTGTCCGATCGCAGCGGCGTGGTCACCGGCTCGGTCATCGACTGGGACCAGGCAGTCGTCGGCGGCTCGGACTGATCTTCTCCCGCCTCCTCACCGACATCGGAATTCGCCATGAGGATCGGCTTGGTCGGCCTCGCCCGGAACGGTGCCTTCCACGCCGAGACACTGTCCGCACTGCCGGCGGTCCGAGCCGCCGCCTGCCGGAGAGGTCGTTCGCCGCGAAGATCACGGTCGGCCGGTCCGGAGACCGGAGGAGCTCGTCGGCGACCCGATCAGCGGTTCGCCTCGGCCGACGGTCCCGAGCCGTTCAGGGACACGCCCCCGCCGTCGTCGATCGACTCGGCGACCGCGGCGATCAGGCGCTGGAGGCGAACACCGCGATGCACGTCGAGAGGCTGCCGGAACTCACCCCGCACCGCGCGGGCGAACTCCTCTGCGATGGCACGCTGCACGTCCGCCGGTTCGTAGGGCATCGGGTCGGCGAGGACGACGTGGCCCGCATCCGTGACGGCCTCCGCGTCCAGCCGGCCCGCGGCGCCAGGCGTCGTCCCCGAGATCGCAACGTGACCGCTCGCGCCGCTGCCGTGCACGGTCGCGACGGTGACCACGCCGCCGGCCGCGGCCGCCCGCAGTTCCACGATCGGTCCGGCGGCCGCCTCGGCGAGATCCAGGGTGTGCGGCCCCAGGTCGAGCACAACCGCACCGGCGGCCTGCCGCCACGGCGTCGCGAACGGCGAGCCGCCGAGCGCGCCCCCGCCCAGCATCGCGGTGCGCAGGTACCGGAGCTGGGCACCGGCCGTCGCCCGCAGGAAGTCCCGCACCTGCCCGGTGAAGCGGTAGGTCAGCATCAACTGGGTCGCGACGCCGGCGTCGTCGGCAGCATCCGCGACGGCCTGCGCATCGGCGACGGTGAACCCGACCGGCTTCTCCAGCAACAGGTGCTTGCCGGCCCGGGCCGCGGTGACGGCGAGGGGTGCCTGCACGTCGGGCGGGACGGTGAAGGCCACCGCATCGCAGGCGGCCAGCAGGTCGTCGAAGGAGCCGACCGCGGCAGCGCCGTGCCGGTGCGCCAGCGCCTCGGCGGCCGGTAAGCGCCGCGCCCAGACCGCAGCCAGCGACAAGCCCGAGGCGGACGCGAGCATCGGGGCAGTGAACAGACCTGCCCACGGCCCGGCACCGACGAGCCCGACGCGGATCATCGCAGCCCACCATTGAACACGGAGGCGAGCATGACACACGAGGAGTGCGCCTTCGCGCACCGCGCGCAACGGGTGGGGGCGCCGGGAGTCCCGCAGTAGTGCGGTCGCAAGCATCGACAGCGTCGTTGCAGGGGCCTACGGTCTGGATGTCGCCCTGGACCCTGGCGAGCACCGACGATTTGCCCCGGGCCGACGCACGCATTTCCTGCGGGGAAGGAGTGCCGATGCGCCCCGGCCAGGGACGAGGTGATCGTACGTCCGCCTCGCGGGTTCGGCCTGTCTGCCCCACGGAGCGGAGCCGTGCCATCGCCGATACCACCGGTGACACACGAGCGCTGACCTTCCCGGATCTGCCGCGACCGGAGCTGGACCAGCTGTTGGGGCAGGTGGTGGAACGGGCCCAGGAGGTGCTGAGCACGCAGGGCCGGTTGCGCGGGTTGCTGTGGGCCAACCAGGTGATCGCCGGTGATCTGGCCCTGCCGGTGGTGCTGCGCCGGATCGCGGACGCGGCCCGGGAGCTGGTCGGTGCGCGCTACGCGGCGTTGGGGGTGGTCGGCCCGGACGGAGATCTGATCGAGTTCGTCCACGTCGGCATGCCGGCCGACATGGTGGCGGAGATAGGACCGCTACCGCAGGGCAAGGGACTTCTGAGTGTGTTGATCGAAGACCCGCAACCGATCCGGCTGCGCCGCATCGACGACGACCCGCGCTCGTCGGGGTTCCCGCCCGGGCACCCGCCGATGGCGAGTTTCCTGGGGGTGCCGATCCGGATCCGGGACGAGGTGTTCGGCAACCTCTACCTGACCGACAGCACGCGTGGGCAGTTCAGCGCCGAGGATACGGAGCTCGCCACCGCGCTGGCTGCGACCGCCGCCGCCGCCATCGAGAACGCCCGCCTCTATCAGGCCGCCCGCTCCCGCGGGGAATGGCTCCAGGCCACTGCCTCGATCATCCGCCAGCTGCTGTCTCCCGACCCGGCCGACCCGACAGATCGGGTCGATGCCGGCGACCCGCTGCACCTGGTCGCCGCCCGCAGCCGGGAGATCGCCGACGCCGATCTGGTCACCCTGGTTCGGCCTGCCGAGAGCGGTTCCGACCTCCGGGTCGAGGTGGCCATCGGCGCCGGCACCGAGGATCTGCCCGGCGCGCAGGTGCCGCGGCAGGGGTCGCTGTCCGGTCGGGTGTTCGCCACCGGGCAGCCGTTGCGCCTGACCCACCCCCGCGACGAGGCCGGGCTGGCGTCGGTCGCATCCGGTGCCATGGACATCGGCCCGGTGCTGGTGGTGCCGCTGTGTGGATCGACCCGGGTGCACGGGGTCCTGTCGCTGGCCCGGACCCGCGGCCGGACCGCATTCGGCTCCGACGACCTGGACCTGGCCGCCGGGTTCGCCAACCAGGCCGCGGTCGCGATCGAGCTCGCCGAGGCCCGTGTCGAGCAGCACCGTGCCACGATGCTCGACGAGCGCGAGCGGATCGCCGCGGACCTGCACGACCACGTCATCCAACGGCTGTTCGCCACCGGCCTGTCCCTGCAGGTCCTGGCCGGCACGCTCGGGCCGGGCCGGGCGCGGGAACGGATACAGGCCACGATCGCCGACCTCGACGCCACCATCGCCCAGATCCGCACCAGCATCTTCGCGCTGCAGCAGAACCCCCAGAACTCCGCGCGCTGCCTGCGGGCCCGCCTGCTGGACGTGGTCACCGAGGTGACCCCGGCCCTCGGGTTCGCGCCGGCCGTGCGGTTCTCCGGGCTGCTCGACGGCCTGCCCGGCCAGACCGCCGAGGACCTGCTGGCCGTGCTCCGCGAGGCCCTGACCAACATCGCCCGCCACGCCCGCGCCCACACCGCCGACGTCGACGTCACACGCGACCCTCAGTGGCTCACCCTCGACATCCGCGACGACGGCATCGGCCTCGGCGCCACCACCCGGCGCAGCGGCCTGGCCAACCTGCGCCACCGCGCCGAACATCGAGGCGGGACTTTCACCCTCGCCCCTCGCGACCCCAGGGGGACCCGGCTGTCCTGGTCGATCCCGACCAGCTGAGCGGAGGTAGGCGAGGCACTCGGCCGCGGACCGGGTCGGAGGCGTCACCGGACGAAGCCGCGACCGAGCATCGTCGCCAGCACCACCGTGCCGACGATGAGCCCGACGCTCGCGAGGATCCCCCCGGCCGCGACGATCGACGCCCCGCCCGCGACCGCCGCCAGGCCGCGGACGAGGCCGTCGGCAGCGGTGAAGCCGTCGCTCAGGACGGCGGCCACGAGCAGACCGACGAACGAGCACGCGGCCAGCCAGAACACCACGTTGTGATGGCCGCCCAGCGTGACCACCGATGTCAGCCGGGAGGTGCGGTCGAACCAGTCGCCCATCCCCAGCATCCAGGCGGCGGTCATCACGTCGAGCGTGAGCAGTGTCCACAGACCACGCCGGCCGGCCGGTGTGACCGGAGTGGCGGTCGAGCTCGCGCGAGCCTTGTGCAGCACGTCACCACCGCCACGCCGCGAGCGGGTACCAGAGGCACAACTGCCCGTGCACCGGTGTGGTCGGGGCGAGGACCCCGAACACCAGGGGATCGAGCAGGACGTCGGCGACTGCGGCGGCACGACGGCGGCCTCCGCGAAGCAGGCCGTCGACGGCGCGGAGCATGCCTGCTGTGCCCGGACACGGCGGCACGGTGCCGGCCACCGCACGGGCGACGTCGTCGGTGCAGTTGCGCGGACCGTGACGCAGCTGCGGGATCAGTCGTGCCACGGGGCCGTCCGGGTCGAGCTGATGGGCGATCGCGACGCGCTGGAAGGGCACGTCGGCGACGGCCGCCAGCCGCCGCCGCTGAGCGCGCGGAATCACCGTGCGTCCGTCCTTCGCCAGTGGATCACGCTCGATCGGGCCGTACTGCCAGGGCTCGCCACGGCGGTCGAGCAGCAGCACGGGCTCGTCGCTCCACCGCTGCACGATCGGCTGGGGCAGTGTGGGGAAGTCCCACGCCGTCCGGGCTTCGAGCCGCGCGAGTTCGGGGTGATCGGCAGCCGCGGAGACCCGGTGCTCGTCAAGGGTCGGCATCGTTCTCGTCCTCCTCAGATCCGTTCGATCGCGGTGACCAGCGCGGCCATGGCCACTCCCGCCGCCGCGGCAGCGATGAGCAGCAGGGCCAGCACGCCGGCGATGGCCGCCATGCCGCACAGTGCGCCGCCGGACGCGGCGCCGAGCAGGACCGGGGTCACCTCGGTCAACCCCCTCGACACGGCGGCGACAGCGACCAACAACGCCGTGCACACGCAGGCGAGCACCAACAGGAAGCCCGGGTGGTTCCACGTCGCCACCGCGCAGAGCCAGCCCGAACACGGCGCGACGGCGAATCGGACCGCGCTCAGCCAGCCGCCGACCCCCAGGTTCGCGACGAGGACGAGCCACAGCGCGACGGTGACCGCAGGCGGTACCGGCACGGGTTCGCCACCCCACGCACGTGTGCGGTGGGCGACGACGTCGCCGAGCACCGTGCCGGGGATCTGGTCGATTGCCGGTTGGTCGTCCATGGCGCGCTCCTCACTGCGCGCCCCTGTCAGGGCGGCTGCGAGCAGGCTCCCTCGGACGGAACTTCGGATCGTGCCGTTCTGCGAGCAGCCGTCGATCGGTCGACCCGAGCGGCGACCCGAGGTACTATGTCCTGCCCGCCGATGCCACCTCGGCAACCAGCAGGCGTCCTGCACCGGTCGCGAAACCGAGTTCGTCGTCACCCGAGGCGACGTCCGAGCCCGCGATCCACAGGCTCTCCACCGGGTCGGAGTGCTCCTCGACCAGGTCGAGGAGCCGCCCGACCGGCGGGCACCCGGGGAACGGCGGGGCACCCGTGCCCACGGTGACCCACCGCAGGCGCTCAGCCAGCGGGCGTATCCGATCGCCGAGAGCCGCGCGGTCTGCGGAGAGCCGGGCCGACGCCACCAGCCGACGCCACTCAGCCAGGAACACCGAGGCGCAGCGGGCCTCGCGCAGCGCACCCGCGTCACGCAGCGCCGGTGGAGGGCCCTTGAGCACGTCGTAGACGTCGACGCGCACATCGGTCACCGTGCGATCGGCCAGCGGCGTGGTGGCCTGGAACCTGCGTTGCGGCGCCGCACGGGTCGCAGGCACCGCCGTGAGCAGCCCGTGCCCGAGCGGATCGGATGTCCGTCGGTCGACCACATGCACCAGCAGGCGCTGGGCCAGGTCATCGTCGACATCCGCCCCGGCGAAGGCGACCACCTCGATCCGAACCGCGCTGTTGCCGGTCGGGTCGTGCACCGGGTACAGCTCCGCCGATCCGGGATCGGCGGGCCCCCCGAGCAGCCGGGCGGGAACCAGCCGGGGATCGATCGGGTTCTCTGCAACCGGGCGGTCGGAGCGGGGTCGCTGCGGCCGCCGAAGCTGCCGCGGGAGCATCGGAGCACCCGGTACCCGGTGGTCGCAGAGCGACCGCCACGCCCGCTGTACCGCGGCGAGTTGCAGGTCCGGGCCGGAGACGTGCGTCGTCAGCTCCGCGTAGCCTGCGACCAGGTGGTCGAGCGTGGAGCGGAGGCGCTCCTGCAGCGGAGCGGACGCGCGCGCGAGTCGTCGCAGGTGATGCACGACCCCGGTGGAGGCGTTGCGGGTGAGTCGCAGCGCGTCGCCGATCACGAGCCGCTGCGCCGGGCTGCCCGTGGGCAGGGAGGCCGCGGCACGCAACCGGGACACGCCGCGCTCGGCGTCGACGAGGGACTGGTCGAGCGGGAGGTGCAGCCAGCGGTCGAGGGCGTCGACAGTGGCGACCCGCAGCCACGGCGTGCCGGCGGACGGATCGACGGTCAGCCTCGTACCGTCCTCCGCAACGAGGAGCGTGCGCAGCGCCCGCTCGCCGATCAGGTCGGCGACCAGGGACATGGACGTGTCGTCGAGCTTCTCGACCGACACACCCGTGAAGCGCTGCGGGGCGAACAGGTCGACGCTGACGTGCACGCCGGCGCCGACATGGGCCTCGTGCACGAGCGGGCTGGCCGGACCCGTGGCGTCGAGCGTCAGTGCACGGGTGTCGACCCCGGAGGGATCGTGCACACCGACCAGGACCTGCATGAACCGCGTCCTCTGCTCGATCACGAGATTTGTCCGGACCTCCGAAGCCCCGGGCATCGTCTCACCTGATGAGGTGACAGCGCGAGAATTCATCGGGGTGGCGCGTCGTGGTCCAGGTCGTTCGCACGCTGGCGCGCACGCCGGTGCGCCTCGACCCGACCGCAGCGCACGGGGATGGCGGGGGGAAGCGCCCCGGGTCCGTGCCGAGGAACGAGATCGCCGTCGGCCAGGAGGACGAGCGCTTCGGTGCGCAGCCGCGCCGTGCCCGAGCCGCGCCACACCCCCGCGGGGATGGACCCTGCCAGGGGTTCGGCGAGCTGGCACAGGTCGGTCGCCCGCTGCCGGATCGAAGCGCTCCGGGGCTCGAAGCAGATGCGGCGGCCGTCGACGTGATGTGTCGTCAGGAAGTAGTCGCATTCGACCCACCGCAGGAACTCGACGAACGCCACCACCAGGATCTCGTGGGGGCTGAGCCGGCCCGGGCGGAGCCGGGCGCGGTGCTCGTCGAGACCACGCTGCTCACGGTAGATCACCCGGGCCGTCCGCCAGACCAGCATCGCGATCACGTCGTCGTCGTGCGGTGGGGCGGGCAGCACGGCGAAGCAACGGCCACGCTCGGAGCGCCGGAAGGCCGTCGGCAGCGCCCGCGCCGCCATGTCGAGGCGCTCGTCGGCGGAGGTCGCCCAGCCCTCGGCCTGGCACCTCATGCTCTCGGCGACCGCGAGCTGGAGCGTGACCAGCCTGGCCCGGTCCTCGGTCGGGCCGGCGAGGCCCTGCAGCGCGGCCGGGGTGAGGAGGGGCCAGTTCCCCCGCTCGAGCGCGCGAGTCGTCACGGAGAGATCCCAGGCCGGCGCGGTCATCGCCACCTCACCCGACCGGGTCGGCGCCGACCCGTGACGACACTGGCTCCTGCCCGTTGACGCGTTCGGACGAGCGAGTAGGCTGACGCCATGATCGCCGGGCCTACGTTGCCTGACGCCACACACATCACCTACCTACGTTGAAAGTAGGGTGAATGCCAAGTGTCGAGAGTAACGTCGATACGGCTTCACGTCTAACGGAAGCTGTACCTACTTCAGTCATGGAGAAGTTCGGAGAGGTGCTGCGGCGGCACCGAGAGCGTCGCGGCCTGACGCAGGACGGCGCGGCCAACCTCGTGGGCGTCAGCCGCGCCACCTTCACCCAGTGGGAGGGCAACAAGCACCTGCCCTCGATGGGTCGCGGGCACGACCTGGACCGGGCACTGGGAGCGTCGGGCACCATCATCGATGCGCTGGAGGAAGCCCGAGCGCACAGCCCCCGGAGCCGTCAGGTCCCGACACCGCACGGTCCCCCCACCGGGCCGACCCTCGCGACCGTGCTCCGGGACGCACGCCGGGCACTTCTC
>JAEUJO010000076.1 GCA_016794615.1 Pseudonocardia sp.
GCGGGCGCGGGGTCAGTCCGGCTGGACCGAGCGCGCCGGGACCGCGGTGGGGGGCGTTCGAACGGCTCCGGGGGGAGCGGCGGCGGGGTCGTGGGCGGCGAACACGTCCACGTCGGGGTGCTCGGCGACGAACGCGCGCAGCCGGGCCTGGTTGTGCACGCGCAGCTTCCGGTTCGTCGTGACGATCTCCTCGAAGAGCCGGACCCGGAGAGCGCACCGGGGTCGGGGCTGGTGCACCTCGCGCGGGTCGAAGTAGGCGTCGCCGGCGTTGAGCAGCCAGCCCCGATCGGTGTCGACGGCGACTCCGCAGTGGCCCATGGTGTGTCCGGGAAGCGGGACGAAGAGGATCTCCGGCGGGAGGCCGTGGAGCCGGCGGACGGCCTGGAAGCCGAACCAGGGTTCGCCCTCGTCGGTGTAGGTCCGCCAGTCCGGCTCGTGCGCCCACATCGCGGGGCGGTACCGGCCACGGGCCCGGAGGCCCGTGCGGGCCAGGGCCGCGGCGAGCTCCGTGGCGTGGACGTGCACGGTCGCCCGGGGAAAGTCGGAGAGGCCACCGACGTGGTCGAGATCGAGGTGGGTCTGCACGACGTGGCGGACGTCGCCGGGGTCGAACCCGAGCGTCCGGATCTGCTCGATCGCCGCCAGGCCGGGGTCGACCGTGGGCCGGGCGTAGAGGTGGGCGAACTCCCGCCCGAGGCGGGAGGAGATGGCGGCGTAGTCCGCCGTACCCAACCCCGTGTCCACGAGGACCAGCCCGCTGGTCGGGGTCTCCACCAGCAGCACGTGACAGGCCAGCGGCGCTCCACCCAGCTTCATCGCCGTGATGTGTGCGCAGTTGAGATGGTGCACGCGCAGCGCAGAGCTCATGATCGCCTCCAGGGACGGGCGGCGCCGACGCCGACACGGGCCCGATCATCGCGAGCGCGTCGGCCAGGACACCTCTTCCTGTTGCAACACGACGTTGCGATAGGGACGCTACTCAGTCGGGCGAAGTAAAGCAACCTTCTGCTGCAATAGCTGCCTTCGGCGACCGCGCGGGGTCGGGTCGCCCACGCGGCCGAGCAGCGGGCCGCGTCGAGCCCGGGCCGGCTAACGCAACCGTCCGACGCTGTAGATTCGATCGCATGGATGCTGATGAGGCGGCCCGCCCCGTCGCCCGCCGGCCCGGCGGCCGCTCCGCGCGGGTCCGCGCCGCCGTCCTGGCGGCAGCGGTCGACGAGCTGACTGAGCACGGCTTCGGAGGGATGAGTTCGGCGCGGATCGCCGAGCGGGCCGGCGTGAACCGTACGACCGTCCACCGTCGCTGGCCCCACCTCGAGGACCTGGTCGAGGAGGCCCTGCTGGACCGCGCCGCGGTCGCCGTCCCCATCCCCGACACCGGCACCGTGCGCGGCGACCTCCGGCTGCTGCTGCACGAGATCGCGGAGTACGTCGACAGCGACGCCAGACGGGGCACGATCCGCGCACTGGTCGCGGACTCCGCACGGTCACCCGTGATCGGCGCGGTGGTCAGCCGGGTCTGGACCAGCCGCTTCGGTCGCGGCACGGAGGTCGTGGCCCGCGCGGTCGCGCGGGGTGAGCTCCGCGCCGACATCGCGCCTGCCACCATCCTGGCCGCCTTCACCGGCCCCCTCTACGTGCGCCTGCTGATCACCGACGAGCGGATCGACGACAGCGTCATCGAGGCCGTGCTCGACGTGGGCCTGGACGGGGCGCGGCGAAGCGCCGCAGCGGCCGCGTCGCCGGGAGCCGGCCGATCGACCGCGTGACGCCCCACCCGTGAGCGTTCGACCGAGGTCAGCGCATCAAGCAGTTGCGTTTGTGGTTCGCCGCAGGTACGGTTCTCGCATCAAGCTGTTGCATTAGCTGTCACTTTCCGCGCGCGTCACCGGGGGGTCGACGCGCGCTCACGGATCGCCTGCCGAGACCACCGAGGAGACATCGTGGTCGCTACTCCTCCCGCTGCGTCCCGCACCGCGGGGCGTCCGGAGCCGGCGGGCCCGGTCCACGTCGCCCGTCGCCTCGTCGACACCGCCGAACGGGCTCGACATTCCCGCCGGTGGTCGCTGACCGGCGGGCTGTTGACGGCGTCGACGGGCCTGGTCGTGCTCGTCGCGCCGGGAAGCACCGTGCCGGGAGTGGCCATCGCCGTCGGGGTCGGCCTGGTGGCCCAGGGCGCGCTCGCCGTCGCCCGCGGGGTCGCCGGTGACGACCCGTTGCTGCAGCGGGTCCGGGTGGCCGCACTCGGGACGGTCGGCGTGGCCCTCGGCGTACTCAGCCTCGCCACGCCCGAGCTGGGCATCCTCGTCCTGGTGCTCGCGGTGGCCGCATGGTTCGCCGTCTCCGGCGCCGACGACCTCGTCCACGCCGTCACCTCACGCGGGGGTCGCCCCGGCCGGGTCTTCACCGGTCTCACCAGCCTGGTGCCTGCCGTGATGTTGTTCGCGAACCCGGGAGTCTCCGTCCGCGATCTGGGACTCGTGTTCGGCGTCGTCTTCCTGGTTCGCGGGAGCGTGTTCGTCGTCCTCGGTCTGCGCCGCTGACGCCGCCCCGCCACCGACGCCGCACAGCTGCGCCGGAGGTCGCGTCGCGCGGTAGTGGCGGTGGCGGATCCGCAGGAGCACGCTGGCGAGCAGGGCGGCGGTGCCCGAGCCGAGCAGCACACCGATCTTGACCTGGTTGTCGAGCTCGCTGCCGGCGCCGAAGGCGAGTTCGCCGATCAGTAGGGACACGGTGAACCCGATTCCCGCGAGCAGGGCGAGCCCGAGGACGTCCCACCAGCTCAGTTCCGGTGCGAGTCGGGCGCGGGTGAAGCGCTGGACGGCCCAGGTGGCACCGAGCACGCCGAGCGGCTTGCCCACGACGAGCCCGGCGATGATGCCGGCGGTGATCGGGCCGGTCACGACCGGGCCGAGCCCGCCGGGGGCGGCGAGCGGGACGCCGGCGGCGAACAGGGCGAACACGGGTACGGCCACGCCGGCGGACAGGGGGCGGAAGCGGTGTTCGAAATGTTCGGCCAGGCCGGGTCCTGGGCCCGTGGAGCGCCGACGCACCGGGACGGTGAACCCGAGCAGGACGCCGGCGACGGTCGCGTGCACGCCGGAGGCGTGCACCAGCGCCCACGTGGCCAGGGCGAGCGGCAGGAGGAGCCACCAGGAGCGGACGCGGCGCTGGACGAGTACGGCGAACACCGCCAGCGGCAGCGCGGCCAGTGCCAGGGGGAGCAGGCGCAGCTCCGCGGTGTAGAAGAGCGCGATGATCACGATGGCGAGCAGGTCGTCGACGACGGCCAGGGTCAGCAGGAACGTGCGCAGGGCGGTGGGCAGGGCGGTGCCGACGACGGCGAGCACGGCCAGGGCGAAGGCGATGTCGGTCGCGGTCGGGATCGCCCATCCGGCGAGGTCCCCGCCGGCGCGGGTGTTGACCGCGACGAATACCGCGGCGGGGAGGACCATGCCGCCGACGGCGGCCGCGACCGGGAGCACGGCGAGCCGGGGGTTCCGCAGGTCGCCGGCGACGAACTCGCGTTTGAGCTCCAGCCCGGCGACGAAGAAGAAGATCGCCAGCAGGCCGTCGGCGGCCCACTGGGCTGTGGTGAGGTCCAGGTGCAGCGCGGCCGGGCCGATCCGGAACTCGGACAGAGCGGTGTAGGCGGCGCGCCAGGGGCTGTTCGCCCAGACGATCGCCAGGACCGCCGCCCCGACCAGCAGCGCACCACCGACGGTCTCGGTCCGGAGGATCGCGCCGATGCGGCTGATCTCGGGCCGGCTGCCCCGAGGGAACAGCCGGGACACGGGAGGCGGGGACGGGGCGGCCATGGGACTCCCTCGCGGGTCGACGACAGAACCGCCGACCAGGCTTCCCGGCACACCGCCGGTCATGCTAGCGCCACCGAGCGGCATCCGCCGTCCCGGATCGAGGCCATGCGATCACCCCGTCCCTGGCTGCGTCGGCACGGCGAGGGTCGGAACGGCTGAGCTCTGCGAGCCGCTCCCGTCGACGCTCAGGCCCGCTCCGCCCGAGCCGGGCCGGTGGTGCGGTCGAGCCACACCCGGTCGCGCAGGGCGATGCCGTCGATCTCGAGCCCGGCCGGGTAGCCCGTCGCCGGACCGAAGGCGTCCCGTTCGACCGAGCGGAACCGGAAGCCCTGGCGCTGGTAGAAGCGCAGGTTGCCGACGTCCGCGGCCGCGGTGGCCACGACCATCTCGTCGGCCGACTCGGCTGCCGCACGCTCGAGGGCCGCCCGGACGAGCCGGGCTCCGACGCCGTGGCCCTGTACCGTCCCGCGCACCGCCATGTTCTTGATCTCCAGCCGCCCCGGCCGGTCGGTCTCGACGAGCTGCAGGTGACCGAGCACGACCTGTCCCGACCGGGCGACCAGTACCCGGCCGCTGTACAGGTAGGAGTCGAGCTCGGTCGGGGAGTCCTCGGCCAGCTCGAACAGCCTCCGCAGCTCGCTGCGGGGACCGGTGTACAGCTCGATCGAGACGTCCTCGTACCCGGTCGGCCGTCGCTGCGGGTTCATGGCTGCTTCGACAGCACGGCGCGGGTGTAGAGCAGGTCGAACCCGCGCCGCTGCGCGTTCTGCTGGGACTTCGACGCGGGCTGGGTGACGATGACGGCCACGTCGCAGCCGGCCCTCGCGGCATCGACGAGCCGGGCCGAGAGCAGCGCCGCCTGGATTCCGTGGCGGCGGTGTGCGGGTGCGGTGGCCGCGCCGGCGAACTGCGCCACCCCGTCGGCGATGCGGAGGCCGGCCCCGCCGGCGAGGACCCCGTCGCGCAGCGCCGCGTACCGCACGACGCCGGCCGCGGCGCCGTCCCGCTCGGCCCGGATGTAGATGTTCCGCGGGAACTCCTCGTGCCAGGGCACCCCCTGGCTGTCCGGGTGGGCGACGGCGTCCGCCGCGAGGTCGAGCCAGGCGTCGAACTCCTCGTCCCCGCTCGGGCGGATCTCGATCCCGGGCGGCGCGACGCGCTCGGGATCGTCATGCAGGGCGCGGCCGAGCACGTTCTCGAACGACTCGAGCCGGTAGCCCCGGTCGGTCAGGAGCGCGCCGATCGCGGGGTCGGCGAGGTGGGGGAGTTCGACCTGGACGGGGGTGTCGTAGGCGGCGAAAGCGCGTTCGATCTCGTCGAGTGCGGCCGCGTCGGGGATGCCCGCGAAGCCGAGCCCTGCGACCTTGTTGAACGGTGAGCCGGGCTCGGCGAAGCAGGCGACACCGCCGGCGAGGGGGAGGGCGAAGCCCCGCCCGTCGTTGCGGCGGTGGGCCGCGCGGGCGGCGTCGGCGACGAGCTGCGTCTCCGCCCGCTCGATGCGTTCGGCCAGGGCGGTGTCGCAGAACAGCGGTGTTCGCTCGGCGGTCATGGTCTCTCCACGTGGTCCGCGGTGGTTGCCTCCACAGTGCCCGCCGCGAACGGCAGGCCGGGGCGATGATCTCTTACGCGAACCTTACGGGCGCCGGTCGTCGCCGGGCACCGTCGCGGTGGCGGTGCTGCACTACCGTCGGCCCGGTGCGCGTTCTGATCACCGGCGGGGCCGGGTTCGTCGGGTCCCACGTCGCGGACCTGCTCGTCGCCGAGGGGCACGAGCCGCTCCTGCTCGACGCACTGCTCCCGCAGGCCCACGGCGACGGTCCGCCGCCCGGGACCGACCGGTACGAGCTGGTCCGCGGGGACGTTCGCGACGCCGACCTGCTGGCCCGGCTCCTGCCCCGGGTCGACGCCGTGTGCCACCAGGCCGCGATGGTCGGGCACGGCCTCGATCCCGCCGACGCCCCCGGGTACGCGGCGCACAACGACCTCGGCACCGCCGTCCTGCTCGCCGCGATGCACGCCGCCGGGGTCCTCCGCCTGGTTCTGGCGGGGTCGATGGTGGTCTACGGCGAAGGCAGGTACGGCTGCTCGGAGCACGGCGCCGTCCGGCCGGGCCCGCGGGCGCCCGCGGACCTCGACGCCGGACGGTTCGAGCCGCGCTGCCCGCGCTGCGGCCGGGACCTGGTTCCCGGCCTCGTCACCGAGGACGCCCCGTTCGACCCGCGCAGCACCTACGCCGCCACGAAAGCCGCGCAGGAGTACCTGGTCGGGGCCTGGGCGCGGCAGACCGGCGGCGCGGCCTGGTCGCTGCGCTACCACAACGTCTACGGGCCGCGGATGCCGCGCGACACCCCGTACGCGGGCGTCGCGTCGATCTTCCGGTCCGCGCTGGAACGGGGCGAGGCACCCCGGGTCCTGGAGGACGGCTGCCAGCGCCGCGACTTCGTGCACGTCACCGACGTCGCCGCGGCCAACGTGCTCGCGCTGGTGACCGATCCGCCTGCGGGCGGGCTGACCGCGGTCAACATCTGCTCCGGGGAGCCGCACACGATCGGCGACCTGGCCGGCGCGCTCGCCGCGGCGGCCGGCGGGCCCGAGCCCGTGGTCGTCGGTGGCGCCCGGCCCGGGGACGTGCGCCACGTCGTCGCCGACCCGGCGCGGGCCCGGTCGCTGCTGGGCTTCCGGGCCGAGGTGGGCTTCGCAGCCGGTGTGCGGGCCTTCGCCACCGACCCGCTGCGCGCCCCGGCCCGGACGGTCGACGTCACCGAACGGTAAGCGGCCGACGCCCCTCCACGGGGCCGTCGCGGCCCGAGGATCGTGGCGTGAACGAGGTTCCCGAGATCATTCTTCCCTGCCTGGACGAGGCCGACGCGCTCCCGGTCGTGATGGCCGCTCTGCCCGCGGGGTGGCCGGTGCTGGTCGTGGACAACGGTTCCACCGACGGCACCGCCGCGATCGCCCGCGCGCTCGGCGCGCGGGTGGTCACCGAGCCGCGCCGGGGCTACGGCGCCGCGGTGCACGCCGGGCTGGAGGCGGCCGGGGCCGACCTGGTGGCTGTGCTCGACGGGGACGGATCGCTCGACCCCGCTGTGCTGCCCGGGATGGCCGCCGCGGTCGCCGCCGGCGACACCGACCTCGTTCTGGGGCGGCGCGTGCCCCGGGGGCGCCGCGTCTGGCCGTGGCACGCCCGCGTCGGCAACGCCCTGATCGCCGCGTTGCTGCGGCACCGCGGTGTGCCGGTCCACGACGTCGCTCCCGTACGGGTCGCGCGCCGCCGCGCGCTGCTCGAGCTGGGCGTCGCCGACCGCGCCTTCGGCTACCCGCTGGAGCTGCTGCTCCGGGCCGGTGCGGCGGGATGGCGGATGTCCGAGGTCCCGGTGCCCTACCGGGCGCGGGCCGGGGGCCGGTCGAAGGTGTCCGGATCGCTGCGCGGCACGTTCCGGGCGACCCGGGACATGGCCGGGCTGCTGCGATGACGGGATACCCGGGCCCGGCGCTCGGACTGCTCGTTCTCAGCAAGGCGCCCGAGCCGGGGCGGGTCAAGACGCGGCTGTGCCCACCCCTGACCGTGGCCGAGGCCGCCGACCTCGCCGCGGCCGCGCTGCTGGACACGCTCGACGCGGCGCGTGCGGTGCCGGGCGGCCGGGTGCTCGTCGCCGTGGCGGGACAGTGGTCCGCGGCGGTTCGCGAGGCCGAGCTCGCCGCCGCGTTGAGCGACACCACAACCTGCGTTCAGCGGGGCCCGGACCTGGGGCACCGCATCGCGGCCGCCCACCACGACGCCGCCTGCCTGCTGCCCGGCCGCCCGGTGCTGCAGATCGGGATGGACACCCCGCAGGTCGAGCCTGCCCTGCTCGCCGAGGCCGCCGGGCCCCTGCACCGCGGCGCCGTCGACGCGGTCCTCGGCCCGGCCACCGACGGCGGCTGGTGGGCGCTGGGCCTGCGCGACCCGCGCGCCGCCGCGGCGGTCGCCGGCGTCCCGACCTCGCGCGACGACACCGGGGAACGGACGCTCCGCGCGCTCCGGACGGCCGGGCTGCGGGTGAGCCTGCTCCCGGAGCTGACCGACGTCGACACGGCCTCCGACGCGACAACGGTGGCCCGCGTCGCCCCGTGGACCCGGTTCGCAGGCGCTGTCGCCGGTCTGCCGGCCCTGTCGCCGATGCCGGTCGCGGCGCGCCGGTGCTGACCCGCGACGTCGATCCCGTCCTGGCGTTCGATCGCGCCCTGGCCGGGGCCCCGGTCCGGCTCGTACGCGACGACGGCGTCGAGGTCGACCTGGCGGTCCGGCGGTGGCGGCGGACAGCGTGCGGAGAGGACCGCTGGCTGCTCGATCGCTGCACCGGCCCGACGATCGACCTCGGGTGTGGGCCCGGTCGGCTGGTGACGGCGCTCGCCGCTCGCGGCGTCCCGGCGCTGGGCGTCGACGTGTCGGCGGTCGCCCAGCGCCAGTGCCGGAGACGTCGCGCGCCGATGCTGCGCCGCGACCTGTTCCGCCCGCTGCCCGGCGAGGGCACCTGGCAGCACGTGCTCCTCGCCGACGGCAACATCGGCATCGGCGGCGACCCGCAACGGCTGCTGCAGCGCGCCGCCCGGCTGGTGCGACCCGGTGGGACCCTGCTCGTCGAGGCAGACCCGGCATCGCACCTGCTGTGGCGAGGCACGGCTCAGGTCGGCAGCAGCGCGCCGCTGCCGTGGGCGTGCGCGGGTGCCGATGCTCTGCGCCACCTCGCCGCGGCGCTGGGTATGTCCGCCGTCGACGGCTACCGCGGACAGCGGAGTTTCGTGCAGTTCGCGGCCTCAGCGCACGGGTCGGTGGCCGTTCCCGCCGCAGGTTGCGGACCATGATCGGCAACTCGGCTGCGCGGTCTGCACACGCCGGGCGGCCGGGTCACGACCACGGGCACCGGCGGGCTCCACGACGGGCCGTGACGCCCGCGGCGGACCGGGTGCGGCTGTGCCGGTCCGAGCCGGCCCCGCCGCCGTCACGGTGTCCGGGACGGTGCCCGCGCCGGGCGCCGCAGCAGCAGGGTGAGCTCGAACCGGCAGCCCGGGCCGGAGTTCACGACCGAGAGCCGGCCGCCGTGGGCCTCGGTCAGCGCGCGGGCGATGGCCAGCCCCAGCCCGGCCCCCGAGTCCGTGCCGGGGGTGCGGGCGGCGGCGCCCCGGTAGCCGACGTCGAAGATCCGGTCGAGGTCTGCCTCGGGGATACCGCCGCAGGCATCGTCGACCCGCAGCCACGCCTCGGTTCCGGTCGTGCCGGCCGACAGCGCGACCCGGGCCCCGGCCGGGGTGTGCCGAACGGCGTTGGAGAGCAGGTTGCGGACCACGCGGGTCAGCTCGGTGTCGCTGCCCCCGACGGTCGGCCAGCGCTCGGGCTCGTCCGCGACCACCTCGACGCCGGCTGCCGACGCGGCCGCCGCCTCGGCCGCGACCGCGTCGGACACGACCTCGCCGAGCGCGAGCGGGACGAGGTCGAGCCGCAGGGCCGCCGAGGTGGCGCGCGAGAGCTGGAACAGGTCGTCGACCATGGCTGCGAGCCGGATCGTCTCCCGGCGGACGCGCGCGAGGTAGTCGGCGACCTCGTCGGGCCGGTGCACCACCCCGTCGGCCAACGCGTCGACCATCCCCCGGATCCCGGCCATCGGGGAACGCAGGTCGTGGCTCATCCAGCCCACCAGCTCCCGGCGGGCGGCCTCGGCCCGCCGCTCCGCCTCCCGGGCCTCGCGCTGCCAGAGCGCGTCGCGGGCGAAGCCGCGCCCCAGCAGCGCGGCGACGGGCACGGTCACGACGGCGACCACCGCGACCACCGCGACCGTGCCTGCGAGCTGCGGGGTGTACATGAAGCCGCTCACCGCCACGACCCCGACGAGCGCCGCCACGAGCGGGACCAGCGCCAACGTGGTCATCGCCGCCGTCACCGAGCGGCGGCGCATGCGGTGCAGGAGCACACCGCCCAGCGCGGTCACCGGCAGGGCGAACAGCAGGGCCGCGGGCAGCGCGCGCGCCATCTCGGCGAACACGTCACGCGTCCGGAGCGCCGGAGTCGTAGCGGTAGCCGGTGCCCCAGATCGTGGCGATCCGCCGCGGCCGCGTCGGGTCGGCCTCGACCTTCTCCCGCAGCCGGCGGACGTGCACGGTGACGGTCGACTGGTCACCGAACTCCCAGCCCCACACCTGTGCGAGCAACTCCGCGCGGGTGAAGGCCCGGCCGGGATGAGCGACGAGGTGGGCGAGCAGGTCGAACTCGCGCGTGGTGAGCGCGAGCGCCGTCCCGGCGAGGGTCGCCCGGCGGGCGGCCGGGTCGACCCGCAGGTCGCCATCCACCAGGGGCCCGCCGGCTGCGGCCGGGGTGCCGGTGCGCCGCAGCACGGAGCCGACGCGCAGGACGAGCTCGCGGGGGCTGAACGGCTTGCTCACGTAGTCGTCGGCGCCCAGCTCCAGGCCGCGGATCCGGTCGTCCTCCTCGCCGAGCGCGGTCAGCATGACGATGGCCGGCGGCGCCGGCCCGGCCCGCAGCGCCCGGCACACGTCGAGGCCACCGGTGCCGGGGAGCATCAGGTCGAGCACGAC
Organism: Pseudonocardia sp.; assembly: GCA_016794615.1. GTDB lineage: Bacteria > Actinomycetota > Actinomycetes > Mycobacteriales > Pseudonocardiaceae > Pseudonocardia. The sequence continues at coordinate 10,389 of JAEUJO010000076.1, forward strand.
CGCGTCGGGACGGTCACGCGCCGCGGCCTGCAGGGCGCTCTCGCCGTCCACCGCCACGTCCACCCGGTACCCGGCGTCGCCGAGGTACCGGGCGACGACGTCGCGCACGGTGGCGTCGTCGTCCACCACGAGCACGCGGTCGGCCATGTCACCAGCGTAGCCACGGGTTGCGGATCGACCGGCGCACGTCATCGAACGGTAAGGCACCCGTCGCCCGTTGCCGCCCTACCGTCGAGTCGTGACCCGCACCGAGCCCGGACCCCGCAGACCGCCTGCACCGTGGGAGCCCGCCGTCCGGGCGATGGAGCGTCACCGGCCCCCGCTGCCGCGGTTCCGCAGCCCGCTGCGGGGGCCCTGGCTCACGTCGGTGTTCGGTGCCGTCCTGCTCGCCGCGCTTCCCGTCGTGATCGTCACCGGCCTGCTCAGCTACGCGGCCTACGGCCCGCAGTTCGGGCAGGCGATCCCGGGCGATGTCGGGGTTCTGCACCTGCCCTGGTTCGACTGGCCGGCCACGCCGTCGTGGCTCTACCGGCTCACCCAGGGCCTGCACGTCGGGCTCGGACTGGTGCTGGTCCCGGTCGTGCTGGCGAAGCTGTGGTCGGTCGCGCCCAAGCTGTTCGGATGGCCGCCGGTCCGCTCGCCGGCACAGGCCCTCGAACGCCTGTCGCTGCTGTTGCTCGTCGGCGGGATCCTGTTCGAGATCGTGACCGGCCTGCTGAACATCCAGTACGACTACGTGTTCGGGTTCAGCTTCTACGCCGCCCACTACGTCGGGGCATGGGTGTTCCTCGGCGCCTTCGTCGCGCATGTCGCGCTCAAGCTGCCGCACATGGTGCGGGGGCTGCGGTCCCGGTCGCTGCGCCGGGAACTGCGCACCCCGACCGCGGCCACCCGGCCCGAGGAGCCCGACCCCTCCGGCCTCGTCGCCCCCGAACCGGCCGCTCCGACGATCAGCCGGCGCGGCGCGCTCGCACTCGTCGGGGGCGGATCCCTGCTCGTCGCGGTGCTGACCGCCGGCCAGACCCTCGGCGGCCCGCTGCGCAGCCTGGCGGTCCTGCTGCCCCGCGGGCGCAACTCCGCCGCCGCCGACGGCGGCCCGAACGACTTCCCGGTGAACAAGACGTTCGGGGTGACGGGGATCGAGCCCGGTGCCGTCGGCGCGACCTGGCGGCTCGACCTGACCGGCGGGGGCACGCTCGTCCGGTTCGACCGCGACAGCCTGGCCGCACAGCCCCAGCACACCGCGACGCTGCCGATCGCGTGCGTCGAGGGCTGGTCCACGACCCAGACCTGGACCGGGGTCCGGTTGCGCGACCTCGCCGCGCTGGCCGGCGTGCCCGAGCCCGCCGGCGCGGTGGTGCGCTCGCTGGAGAACGGCCCGTTCGCGCAGGCGACGCTCACGTCCGGGCAGGTGCTGCACCCGGACGCACTGCTCGCGCTCGGCGTCAACGGCGCGCCGCTCTCCCCGGACCACGGCCATCCGGCCCGGGTCGTCGTCCCTGCGCTGCCCGGCGTGCACAACACCAAGTGGGTCCGCTCGATCGAGTTCCGGAGCTCCTGATGCGGCACCGTTTCGAGACCCTCTACGGGGCAGGCCCCGGCCACCTCGCCGTCCTCCTGCTGGGCGTCGCCGTCGCCGGCTACGCCGCGTCGATCGTGGCGGGCGACCCGCTGTGGCCGTGGATGGCCGTCTGGTTCGTCGCCGCCGTCGTCGGGCACGACGGGGTGCTGTCCCCGCTCGCGGCCGCGGTCGACGCCGTGCTGCGCCGCCTGCCGCACGCCCGCCCGACGACGGTCAACTACCTCCGGGTGCCGGCACTGGGAGCGGCGCTGACGTTCCTGATGTTCCTGCCGGGCATCATCCGGCAGGGCGAGCCCGTGGTCCGCGGCCAGACCGGGCTGGACCAGGGCCCGTTCCTCGGTCGCTGGCTGCTGCTCGTCGCCGCGATGGCGGCGGTGTCCGCGCTGGTATACGGCCTCCGGCGGCTCACCAGACGGTGAGCAGCAGGTGGTTGACCGCCAGCGCGAGCAGCGCCTGGGCGGTCAGCCACAGGCGCGGCCGCGGCAGCAGCGCACACGGCACCACCAGCCACACCGCGAAGGGCAGCCAGATCCGCTCCACCTCGGCCTTGGACAGCCCCGTCAGGTCGGCGGCGACGACCGCCGCCAGCGCCGCGAGCACCAGCAGCGCAGCCGCGGGGGGGAGCGCCCGCGGAGCGGCGCCCGCCCGGCGGAGCCCCGCCCAGACCGCCGGGCCGACCGCGAACGAGAACGCCGCGAGGTCGGCCCACACGAAGTAGGAGTACGGCCTGCTCGCTGCGATGCTCGCGGCGTAGATCACGCGGACGTGGCTGAACCCGGTGAACCACCAGAATCCGGCCATGGTGAAGGCGACGGCGACGGCGGCCGCCCCGGCCCCGGTGAGCACGGCCGCCCGCCATCGGCGCGTCACCGCCAGGACGGCGGCGGGCAGGGTCAGCCCCAACGCCAGCCCGTAGGAGAGGTAGAGCGTGGAGCCGAGCAGCACCCCGCCGGTGACCGCGGCCGCGTCCGCCCGTACCCCGCGACCGGTGGCGCCCACGGCGAGCAGCGCCACACCCCAGGCCAGCACGGCGGCGAACATGCCGTCCGCGGACACCCCGACCCACACCGCACCGGGCAGCAGCACCCCGAACGGCAGCGCCACCCGCGCCACGGCCTCGGCGTCGAGCGCGCGCAGCGTCACCGCGACCGCGGCGCACGCCGACGCCCCGATCAGCACGGTCACCACACCGGCGGCCCCGCCGCCGCCGAGGCCGACCCGGTCGAGCACCACGTAGACGAGGAACGCACCCGGCGGATGGGCGCCCACGTGCGTGGTCCAGTGCACCGGCTGGTCGGTCAGGATGTGATCGGTGAACGTCGCCAGCATCTCCCGCACGCTGGCCACCCGCGGCACGTCGTGCAGGTACTCCTCCCCGCTGGAGAGCCGCTCGACGACACCTCGCTGCCAGCCGTCGACCAGCGCCAGCGCCAGCGTCCACACCGAGGCGGCCGCCCAGGCCAGCGGCAACAGCCGGCGCCACGGCAACGTCGCCGCCAGCGACGGCCCCCACCCGACCACCGCGACCGCGGTGGCCACCGCGACGGGTGTGCCCGGGCCGAGGTGAGGCAGCCACTGGGCGAGCAGCGGGGGGAAGGGCAGCAGCAGGTTCGCCCCGCCGGCCAGCAGCATCCGGCCCACGACCGCGGCGGCCACGACGAGCACCACCCCCGCGGCGACCACCGTGATGTCGCCGGTGGGGATGTCGCCCGCGGGGATGTCGCCCGTGGGCCCACCGCGCCCGATGGGTCCGCGACGTCGCGCGGTGCCCGGGGCCGCGCTCGCGTCAGGACCGGTGCGGGACCCGACGGGGCGCGCGGAGTCCGGTTCGTGCGCCCGGATTCCGGGGAATACCGGGTCGCCGGACCTGGTCATCGGTGTGCCCTTCCTTCCCCTGGCTGTTTCACTCTGCCCGGAGGGCTCGGTTCACTCTGCCCGGAGGGCTCGGCAGGCCGCGAGAACGGACTGCTTACGCAAGGCTTACGGCGGCGCATGCCGCGTAAGGGGAGCAGCCCCGGCGGACACCAGAGATCCGACGAGACTCCGGAGGTCGAGATGGACGAGCACGTGATGGTGGCGACCCGCCACTGCCTGCACGCGGTGGCCGAGCGGCTGCTCGCCGGGCCGCAGTACCGGGAGACCGGCGAGATCCGGCTGCAGGTGACGCCGGGCGGCTTCGGGCAGTTCTCCGGCCCGCTGCGGGTCGAGGGCACCGAGATCGTCAGTGGGGACCGGAGAGTGCCTCTGCGTGGAAGCATCGGGGACGTCGCGGCAGCGCTCGGTGTCGAGGCCGGGGAGCCCGCCGACCTGTACGCCGAGCACGCCGAGTTCGGGGCGGACGCCCCGCTGGCCGTCGACCCGGCCGCAGCAGGGGCGCTGCTCGACTGGTTCGCCCGCGGCGAGAAGGCGATGCGCCGGTTCGCGCCGTCCGAGGAGCCGATCCTCTGGCCGGAGCACTTCGACCTGGGCATCGCGCTGGACGAGGTCAACTACGGGGTGTCGCCGGGCGACAGCGGCCACCCGCTGCCGTACGCCTACGTCGGACCGTGGACCGCCCGCGAGGGGGAGTTCTGGAACGCGTCGTTCGGCGCGATCCGGACGGACGAGCAACTGCCCGACGCCGACGCCGTGGCGGCGTTCCTCGCCGCCGGACGCGCTGCCGCCGCGGGGTGAGCCGGAAGCCGGACTCGTTCGGCCGTCCCGGCCCGGAGCTGGTCCGGGCCGTCACTCCTGCGCATCCTCGAATGCGTGCGGGCTCTCACCGAGCGAGTGGCGAGCCTGCGCCGAGGCGATGCGAGGGATGAGGTACCCGAGGTGACTCATCGCAGTTGAATCACCCAGCTGCCGCCCGCCCCGAGCTCGCGGACCTCGCCGCCGACGCCGATGTGGACCGGTCCGCGGAAGCCTTCGGGCAATGCATGCACGGTCAGCTCGTGGCCGGTTATCGACACCCGCAGCGGGGTGCCACGGAACTGCATCGAGAACGCGAGCCCGTCGAGCCGGTCGAGCTGGGTGGGGGCGAAGTACAGGATCCCGTCGCGGACGTCGCTGCCGACGTAGTTGCGCTGCAGCAGATCCAGAGTCCCGGACATGACACCCATGTGGATGCCTTCTTTGGTCGTCCCACCCTGGCCGTCCCCGATGTCACTGTCCAGCGCGCGCATGAACCGGTTCCATGAGCTGCCCGGGTCCAGACCGGCGAGGACCCCGGCGTGAGTGACGAGACTCAGCGTCGAGCCGTGCGAGGTTCGCCGGTCGTAGTAGTCGATCGTGCGCCGGGTCAGCGCCGGGTCGTAGTCGTAGCCGAGCCGGGTGAACAGCGCACGGAGTTCCTGGTCGGAGAACAGGAAGAAGAGCATGACCACGTCGGCCTGCTTGGCCAGTTTGAACCGGTCGGGATCCTCACCCTCGGCCTTGAGGATACGGTCCAGGCGCTGGATGTTCGGGTGCTTTGCGCGGTAGTGCTCCCAGTCGAGCTCCTCGAGGTCGAGGTAGCCCTCGAACTGACTGATGATGCCGTCCGGGTGGAACGGCACGTACATCTTGCGGCTCATCTCCGCCCAGGTGTGCAGCTCGTCGTCGGTCAGTTGGAGACGGGCCCGCAGTGCAGCGCGGCGGGTACCCGGCAACAGGCTGAGCACGCGCGGGGCCGTGTCGGTGATCCAGGCCACCATCACATTGGTGTAGGCGTTGTTGCGCAGCCCGTCCTCCTCGGCACCGGGGTAGTGCTCGTGGAACTCGTCGGGCCCCATCACGCCGTGGATCTCGTAGCGGTCGCGCTCCGGGTTGTAGTGCGCGATCGAGGCCCAGAAGCGCGCGATCTCGAGCATCAGCTCGGCGCCGTAGTCGCGCAGGAACTCCCTGTCGTCCGTGGCCTGGTAGTACTGCCAGACGTTGTAGAAGATCGCGGCGTTCACGTGGCGCTGGTTGTGGCTGTGGTCGGGGTCCCACTGTCCCGACAGCGGGTTGAGGTGCACGACCTGGGTCTCCTCGGTGCCGTCGCTGCCGCTCTGCCACGGGAACATGGCACCCCGGTAGCCCGCCTCGCTGGCGGCGGCCTGCGCCTCGGTGAGCCGGCGGTAGCGGTAGAGGAGCAGCCCCCGGGTGACGTCGGGCAGCCGGAAGTTGAGGAACGGGTAGATGAACAGCTCGTCCCAGAACACGTGCCCGCGGTACGCCTCGCCGTTGAGCCCGCGGGCCGGCACACCCGCATCGTGGCGCGCGGTGTGCCGCGAGCAGACCTGCAGCACGTGCGCCACATGGAACCGCAGCAGCAGTTGCACCCGCGGCTCCCGGGGCAGCTCGATATCGCAGACCTCCCACAGCTCCGTCCACGCCGACGCGTGTTCCTCCAACGTGTCGGCGAACCCCGGGCAGCGCCGCACGTGCCGGCCCGCGGCGCTCAGCGTCTCGGTGATCGCGTTGTCGTGCGAGGTGAACAGCGCGACCATCTTCTCCACGCGCACGGCCTCGCCCTGCACGACGTCGAAGGCGAGGACCTGCTGGATGTAGTCCTGCATCTGGTGGAGGTCGCGCTCCACCGCGACCGGCTCGCCGCCACGGAAGACGCGGGTCCGTGCGGCCTCGGCGATGTAGATGTTCGACTGCCGGGTCCGCACCTTCAAGGCGATGATCTCCGGGCCGAACGTCCGGGGGGATATCGGGTCGAGGTGGCGACCCTCCAGCTCGCGATAGCGGGCGACCATCTGGTTGGTCACCCGGCCGTCGAGGCCGGAGATCACCTCGACTCGCCCCGACCAGTTCTGGGGTGTCAACGTCCACTCGATGCCGGCCTGGTGGCTGTGGGCCATGCTCACGAAGCGCCGGCTGCGCAGCGCCGTCTCCCGGCCGGCGCGGTCACGGAAGTGCAGCACCCGCTGCACCATCGCCAGCCGGATGTCGTAGGAGTGCTCGTAGGAGACCAGTTCGACGTTGTCGAGCCGGATCGCCTCCTCGCCCTCGATGCGGAGCTTGAGCACCAGCCAGTTCGGCAGGTTGACAAGGTCTTCGTTCAGGACCGGGCGGCCCCCGAGGATGGTGGTCTCCCGGTTGAACCCACCGTGGACGTAGGTGCCCGGATAGTGGACGCCGGAGGCGTCCTCCCACTCGGCCGTGCCGCGGGTGCAGAAATAGCCGTTGCCCGTCGACGTCAGCGACTCCCGCAAGCCCTCGGTGCCGGGGTCGAAGTGGTCATAGACGAGTGCGAAGTCGGACACGGTTCCCTCTCGGAGAGCGAACGACCCTGGTCGGCGGGCCGGAGTCGACAGCGGTGCACCGCGACGTCATGCCGCAAGAATAGGAGCTCGACGTCCTTGGTGGAGGGACGTGTGACCTGGCTCGACGAGGCCACGCCGTCCCCGGGCCAGTGGTCCCGATGTGGTCCGTGACCGTTCGGGGACTCTCCGCCCACGCGGGGACTTCCCGGCGCTGACGTTCCCTGGGTACCTTACAGCGCAAACCCCAAGTAAACCGGACGCAAATCACGCCTGAACTCGGGGTGACAGGACGCGGGCGTCGGGCACGGCGAGCTGCAACCAGGAGCAGTAGTGACAACAGACGACGACCGGGCATCGAGCGCTGCGTCGAAGGGCGAGCCCACCCTGGCCTACCGGCATGCGACCGAGTATCGGCTGGATCCGGAACGCGAGCATCTGCTGCTGCGCGCGCTCAGCGCTGCGACCCCCGGCCTGACCCAGCTGCGCCGCTATCGGCGTTCCTGGCTGCGGCCGGACCTGTTCGCCGGAATCGCCGTGGCCGCCTACTTGATTCCGCAGGTCATTGCGTACACCGTGATCGTCAATGTGCCACCGGTGGTCGGCCTCTGGACGGCGCTGGTCGCCCTCGTGATCTACGCGGCGATGGGCTGCTCCAGGGTGCTGTCGGTCGGTCCTGAGTCGACCGTCGCGCTGATGGCAGGCGCCGCCGTCGCCTCGATGGCGGACGGGGACCCGAACCGGGTGATGGCGCTCACCGCCGCGCTCAGCCTCGTCGTGGCAGGGTGGTGCGCGCTCGCCCGGATGGCCCGCCTCGGCTGGATCGCCGAGCTGCTCTCCCAACCGCTTCTGGTCGGTTACCTGGCGGGCGCGGCCCTGCTGATGATCGTGGGCCAGCTCGGCAACATGACCGGTACCAGCGTGCACGGCCACAGCATCGTGGCCCAGCTGCAGGCGTTCGCCGGGGTCGTCACGGGCACCCACTGGGTCACCTTCGCCATCGCCGTGGGCACGCTGGTCCTGCTGCTGTCGGTGCGGAAGCTGCTGCCCAAGTGGCCTGCCCCGCTCATCGCGGTGGCGACCGCGACCGTGGTCTGCGCCGTCGCCGGGCTGGACCAGTACGGGGTGGCCGTGGTCGGGCACGTGCCGACCGGCCTGCCCGTCCCGCAGCTGCCCGCGGTCTCGTGGGAAGACCTGCAGTTGCTGATCCTCGCCGGGCTGGGCGTGGCGGTCGTCGCGTACGGCGACAACACGCTCATCGCCCGCGGCTTCCCCGCCGACACCGACCCCGACGAGGGCCGGGACGAACTGGACCCGCAGCAGGAGCTCGTCGCGCTCTCCGGCGTGCACGTGGCGGTCGGGCTGTTCAGCGGCTTCCCGGTCTCGTCGTCCGGGTCCCGCACTGCGCTCGCCCTCGCCGCGGGCGCACGCACCCAGGTCTACTCGCTGACGTCTGCGGCGTGCGTGGTCGCCGTGCTGTTCGTCGCAGGCCCGCTGTTCGCCCAGCTGCCGAAGGCCGCGCTCGGCGCGGTCGTCCTGTACGCGGCAGGCAAGCTGGTGTCCTGGAAGGAGTTCCGGCGGCTGGCCAGGTTCCGCAAGACCGAGCTGGGTCTGGCGCTCGCGGGGGCCCTCGGCACTGTGTTGTTCGGGATCCTGATCGGGGTCGGCGTCGCGATCGCGCTCAGCCTGCTCGAGATGGCGCAGCGGCTGGCACGCCCCCACGAGGGAGTGCTCGGACGGGTGCCCGGCCTGCCGGGCATGCACGACGTCGCCGACTACCCGGATGCGCAGACGCTGCCCGGGCTGGTGATCTACCGCTACGACGCGCCGCTCTTCTTCGCCAACGTCGGTGACTTGTGCCGTCGGGCGCTGCTCGTCGTCAAGCAGGAGAACGAGGCGTCCCCCGAGCAGCCGGTCCGATGGTTCGTGCTCAACGTGGAAGCCAACGTCGAGGTCGACATCACTGCCGCCGACGGGCTGCAGCAGCTGTACGAGGACCTGGCCGAGCGGGGCGTCCGGCTCGGCCTGGCCCGGGTCAAGACCGACCTGCGGCTCCCACTCGGCCGGGCCGGCCTGACCGACCTCATCGGCGAGGACATGCTGTTCCCGACCCTGCCGGTCGTCGAGGAGGCGTACCTGGCCTGGGCGACCGCCAACCCGCTGCCGCCGCAGCCCGCGGACACGGGGACCGGGACGGAAGAGCTGGACGGACCGCGCCCCGCCGACGACCGGGGGGACCATCCCGACGGGGGCACCGAGCCGCGCCCGCATGGCGGTGCGGGCGCAGAGCCGGCCGCCCCAGGGCAGGTGCGCACGCCGAGTGATGTCCGGCCGGATCACTAGCGGCTAGCATTCGCTGCTGCACGGGCCCCAGGACGGCTGTACCCGCCGACCTCGCGCCGCTCACGCCGTAACGTGGGGGCCTGTGACCACCGAGAACGGGTTCGGGCCGGACGCGACCGATCTGGATGCCGCCGGCCTCCCCTCGATCCCGGTTTCCGCGGGCGCGCTCATCTTCGACCGGGCAGGCCGGCTGCTGATCCTCAAGCCCACCTACAAGTCCGGCTGGACGATTCCCGGCGGTGTCATGGAGGCCGACGGGGAGACGCCCTGGGACGCGTGCCGGCGTGAGGTGGCCGAAGAGTGCGGTCTCCACCTCGGCGCGGGCCACCCGGCCCGGCTGGCCTGCATGGACTTCCGCCGCCCCCGCCCGGGCAAACCGGGTGGCATCCGGTACCTGTTCGATTGCGGCGCGTTCAGTGAGGCC
>JAEUJO010000139.1 GCA_016794615.1 Pseudonocardia sp.
CCCCCGCCTCGTCCCCCCCGATGCCGGAGGTGAACATGCCGTCGCCGAGGGCGTTGCTGCCGAGGACCGTGGTGACGGCGAGCAGCGCACCCGCGGCGACCGCGGCCCGGTGGGTCGACGTCCGGGCGCGGGCCTCGAGGAGGTCGCGGGCGCGGGGGACGAGCGGCCGGTCCACGGCGTGCGCGGCGCGGCGGCCCTCCCGGCGGAGCAGGGAGCCGACGGAGACGAGGCCGTCCGACTCGGGGTCGGGGGCCGCGATGCCGGGCCGCGCGCTGGGCAGGTCGGGTGCGCGGCCGTGCCGGGGAGCGGCGGCGGATGCCACGTTCGACGCCCTTTCGCGGGGAGCGGGGGAGCGGTGCCGCCCTGTTGTCTATACGACGACACCGCCGATCACCACACGCGACACGCCCGTTCGGATCCTTGCCGTCGCCGGGTGACGATGCGCACCGGACGTGCGCCACCGACCGCTCGACGCGCGCGGCTACCCCGTCCGGCCGAGTGGCATCATACCGACGGGCGTTCCGGACTCTCAGTGACGCGTGGTGGCACGCCCCCGAACTTCACCCGGCCGGACCAGCCGGCCCCGGGGGGCGGTGTGGTCGAGCACCTCGCGGACCACCGCCTCGGCCAGCCCGCCCGCCGGAAGACCGCGATCCCGCTCGGCGCAGACGATGAGCTCGTGTGCGACGAGCCGGCCGAGCGGGCCGGGGTAGATGTGCTCGGCGTGCCGTGCGGCCAGCCGCGCGCGTGCCCGGTCTCCTCCGCGGGCCGGCCGGCATCCCTCGTCGATCATCGCGTCCCCCCGTTCGCGTGACCGGGCCGCCCGCTGCGGACGGCCCCTGTCCCGAAGCCCGGTCACGGGCTCACGGCACTGGAGAGGCGGCGGAACCGGGCCGAGATACCTGCGGGCCGCGGGTCGATGGGCGGATTGTGCCCGTGGCGCCCGGGGACGACCCTGTAGACCGGAACCGATCAGGAATACGCAGATGCCCGTGCCGGGCGTTACCGTGACCCCGCGGGTTTCCCGTCTGTGCCGAGCGGTGTAGTGCGACCAATGGGGGTCAGCATGCGAGTACCTCACGCAGAGGCGGGGGCAGTTCCGCGAATCGTGGAGACGGCCACTCGCGGCCGTCTCGTCGTCCGGGACACCCCGGGCCCCCTCGGCGCGCCGACGGTCGTCCTGCTGCACGGCGTCACCCTGGACGCCGAGAGCAACTGGGGGGCAGCGGTCCCGACGCTGGCGCAGAGCTTCCGCGTGCTGGCCCCGGACCTGCGCGGGCACGGGGCCGGCCCACCTGCCCGGTCGCCGTACCGGCTGGAGGACTGCGCGGACGACGTCGCCGCCCTGGTGACGGCGCTGGGCACGGGCCCCGTGATCGTCGTCGGTTACTCGATGGGTGGAATGATCGCGCAGACGTTATGGCGCCAGTACCCGGAGCTGACGGCGGGGCTGGTGCTCTGCGCCACGGCCCGCAACGTGTCGGGCTCCTTCCTCGAGCAGTTGACGGCGATGACGATGCCGTTCCTCGTCGGCGCCGTCGGCGCGATCCCCGCGATCTTCCCGATGGGTGCGGACCTGGTGGGTGGCCGCCTGCTCGGCGAAGGGCTCGACCCCCGCATCCGCCGGACCGTGCTCGCCCGCATGCGGCGCATGCCGCTGGTCACCGCGCTCGCCGCCATGCAGGCGGTGTGTGAGTTCAGCTCGCACCGGTGGATCGGCGACGTCGACGTCCCCTGCGCCGTGCTGCTCACCCGGTACGACACCGTCGTGCCGCCGAGCCGCCAGATGCGCCTGGCCCGCGCGCTTCCCGCGGCGCGGGTCGTCGAGGTCGACGGCGACCACGACGTCTTCCTCGCCGCGCCGGGTGCCTTCGCCCACTCGCTCGCCGCCGCCTGCCTCGCCGTCGTGACCGCGCAGGACGGGCGGCCCGGCACCGAACGAGCCAGCTGAGCGCCGGGCCCGGTGTGGGCGGTGCGGCCCGCCGCCGCCCGCCCGCAGCGGTGGCCGCCCACCGCGCACCGGCGGTGCAGCGGCTCGCCGGGTGACGTGGACGGCCACCAACGGTGTCGTGCACGTCACCGGGGTACGGCTGCCCCGGCGCTGGGTGCGGGGTCCGCGGTGACCGTGTGGCCGGACCGCACCGGGCGCGTCGTCGGGGACCCGGCGCAGCGGTCGGCCGCGGCGGTGGCCTTCGGGGTCTGACAAGCTGGCGCGCATGTACGACGTTCGGGCGATCCGTGCCCACTTCCCGGCCTTGGCCGCGGGTGCGGCGCACTTCGACGGGCCGGGCGGGTCGCAGGTCCCCGACACCGTGGCCGCCGCCGTCGCCGACACCCTGCTGTCACCGCTGGCGAACCGGGGCTCGGTCACCGCAGCCGAACGGGCCGCGGACGCGGTCGTGCTGGCGGCCCGCGCCGCCATGGGCGACCTGCTCGGGGCCGACCCGCGCGGGGTCGTGTTCGGCCGCAGCATGACCGCGCTGACCTTCGACCTCGCCCGCACCCTGGCTGCGACCTGGGGGCCCGACGACGAGGTGATCGTCACCCGGCTCGACCACGACGCCAACGTCCGGCCCTGGATCCGGGCGGCCGAGCGGGTCGGTGCGGGGGTGCGGTTCGCCGACTTCGACCCGCGCACGGCCGAGCTCACCGTGGCCGACGTGGCGCGCGAGCTGTCGTCGCGCACCCGCGTCGTCGCGGTCACCGGCGCGTCGAACCTGCTGGGCACCCGCCCGCCCGTCCCGCTGATCGCCGCGGCGGCCCACGAGCGGGGCGCGCTGGTCGTCGTCGACGGGGTGCACCTGACCGCGCACGCGCCCGTCGACGTCGCCGCGCTGGGTGCGGACTTCTACGCCTGCTCGCCGTACAAGTTCCTCGGCCCGCACTGCGGGGTGCTCGCCGCCGCCCCGGACCTGCTGGACTCGCTCTCGCCGGACAAGCTCGACCCCTCGCCCGACTCCGTGCCCGAGCGCTTCGAGCTGGGCACGCTGCCCTACGAGCTGCTCGCCGGCACGACCGCCGCTGTCGACTTCCTCGCCGGGCTCGACCCGGACGCGGCCGGCACCCGCCGCGAACGGCTCACGGCGAGCCTGACGGCCGTGGAGAAGCACGAGGACCGCCTGCGGCACCGCATCGAGGACGGCCTCGCGGTGCTGCCCGGCGTCGTCGTGCACTCCCGCGCCGCCTCCCGGACGCCGACGCTGCTGCTCTCGTTCCCCGGGCGCGACCCGCAGGACGCCTACCGGTTCCTGGCCGAGCGCGGGGTCAACGCCCCCGCAGGCACGTTCTACGCGCTCGAGGCCTCCCGACGGCTCGGGTTCGGCGACCGCGGCTCCCTGCGTGTCGGCCTCGCGCCCTACACCGACGACGACGATGTCGACCGCCTGCTGGATGCCTTGAGCGAGTTTCTCACCGATGGGTGATCCGGGACGGCGTGTCCGGTAGGACTACAACCGTGGGCACAGGGAACGCATTGATGATCGTGCGCGAGACCGAGCGCAAGTACGAGTCCGTCGAGCCGCCGGGCGCCGAGCTGATCGCCGCGCTGGCCGCCGCGGCGGGTGGCCCAGGGCCCGCCGCGCCCACCCGGATCGACCTGTCGGCCACCTACTGGGACACCGCGGACCTGCGCCTGTTGCGCTCGCGGCTCACGCTGCGCCGCCGTGTCGGGGGTGCCGACGCGGGGTGGCACCTCAAGCTGCCCGCCGGGGCCGACAGCCGCGAGGAGGTCCGCCGCCCGCTGGGCCGCAACCGCAAGCCGCCGGCCCCGCTGGTCGCGCTGAGCCGCGCCGCGCACCGCGACGCACCGCTGCAGCCCGTCGCCGAGATCGACGCGGTCCGCCAGGAGTGGACGCTGACCGACGCGCAGGGTGAGACGGTCGCCACCGTCACCGACGACCGGGTCACCGCCCGCACCCTCGGCGCGGGGTCCGCGGGCGGCACGACCGTGGACACCGAACCCCTCGAGTGGGCCGAGATCGAGGTCGAGCTGGCGGGGGCGGGCACCCCCGAGGTGCTCGACCGGATCGAGGACGTGCTGCTGCGCGCCGGGGTGCACCGGTCGGCGGCGCCCTCGAAGCTGAGCCGGGTGCTCGCCGAGCGGGTTCCGCCCGCCCCGCCGCGGCCCGTCGCGGGCCCGGACGCGACGGCGGGCCAGGTCCTGCTCGCCTACGTGGCCGAGCAGGCCGAGACGATCCGCGCGACGGATCCGCAGGTCCGCCGCGACACCCCGGAGGGGGTGCACGACATGCGCGTGGCCTGCCGGCGGATGCGCAGCTCCTTCCAGTCCTTCCGCCCGCTGCTCGACCGCGGCCGCACCGACGACCTCGTCGTGGAGCTGCGCTGGCTCGCGGGTGAGCTCGGCGGGGCCCGCGACCTGGAGGTCCAGGAGGCGCGGATCGTCGCGGACGTCGCGGCGCTGCCGCCCGAGCTGGCGCTCGGCCCCGTCGCCGCCCAGACCACGCGGTTCTTCGCCACCCGCCGGGCCTCGGCCACCGCCACCGCCACCGCCGCCCTGGACAGCGACCGTTACCTCGCGCTGCTCGACGCCCTGGACGAGCTGCTGGCCGACCCGCCGCTGACCGACGACGCGGCCCGCCCGGCCGTCGAGGTCCTCCCGGGGCTGATCGGCACGGCGGTGCGGCGCGCGCGCAAGCACCTGCGGACCGCCCACGCCCACCCGCCGGGGCACGAGCGCGACCTGGAGCTGCACGAGATGCGCAAGGCAGGCAAGCGGCTGCGCTACGCCGCCGAGGTCAGCGCGCCCGCGCTCGGGAAGACGGCGAAGCGGCTCGTCGATGCGGTGAAGGAGCTCCAGGAGCTGCTGGGCGAGCACCAGGACTCGTACGTCGCCCGCGGGCTGCTGCGCGAGCTGGGCGCCGTCGCGGCGATCGAGGGGGGGAACGGGTTCGCGTTCGGCTGGCTGCTGCGCGACGAGCAGGCCCGCGCCGAGGGGGTGGAGGCCGACGTCGACGTGGCCTGGAAGAAGGTCCGGCGGCGGGCGCGCGCTCTGCCGGCCCACTCCACCTGAGGATCTCCGGCTCGCTCCGCTGCGGCGTCGATCCGCACGACACCCGGCGCCGCGCCGTTCAGGTTGGCGCACGCCTCGTGGTGGGCGCCGCCGCATCCCGTCC
>JAEUJO010000146.1 GCA_016794615.1 Pseudonocardia sp.
GCTTGGAGACCGGGGTGCCGGTGCAGGCCAGGGTCGGCTTTCACGATCTCCGTGGCGTGCGTCCGCGCCTTCGCGATGACGTCCTCGTGGCGCAGCAGGGAGAGCAGCCGCAGGCCCGAGCGGCGTCCCGACTGCAGCGAGCCGAGCACGTCACCCTCCCGGCGCAGCTCGAGGTCCATCCGGGCCAGCTCGAACCCGTCCGTGGTGCTCGCCACCGCGTCCAGCCGCTCGCGCGCCGTGGTGCCCGCCGGCACGTCCGTCACCAGCAGGCACACCCCGGGCGCCGAGCCTCGGCCCACCCGCCCACGCAGCTGGTGCAGCTGGGACAGCCCGAACCGGTCCGCGTCGAGGATCACCATCGCGGTCGAGTTCGGCACGTCCACGCCCACCTCGACGACCGTCGTGGCGACGAGGACGTCGATGTCACCGCCGTCGAACGCCCGCATCACGGCGTCCTTCTCGTCCGGCGGCAGCTTCCCGTGCAGGACGCCGAGCCGCAGGCCGGCGAGCGGCCCCTCCTCCAGTTTCGGCTTCACGTCGAGCACGGCGAGCGGGGCGCGCCGCCCGTCCGGGCCCGCCTCGGCCGCGTCGAGACCGGAGTCCGGATCGTCCGGTAGCTCCTCCTCCTTGCCGGTGTCGCCACCGACCCGCGGGCACACCACGTACACCTGGTGCCCGGCGGCGACCTCCTCGCGGATGCGTGACCATACCCGCTCCAGCCATGCCGGCTTCTCCCCGGCGGGCACGACCGTGGTGGCGATCGGCGAGCGGCCGCCGGGCAGCTCGCGCAGCGCGGAGACCTCCAGATCTCCGTACACCGTCATCGCCACGGTGCGGGGGATCGGCGTCGCCGTCATCACCAGCAGGTGCGGCGCCTTGTCCCCGCGGCCGCGCAGGGCGTCGCGCTGCTCGACACCGAAGCGGTGCTGCTCGTCGACCACCACGAGCCCCAGCTCGGCGAACTCCACCCGGTCCTGGATCAGGGCGTGCGTGCCGACGACGATCCCGGCCTCGCCGGACACCGCCTCCAGCAGCGCCTTCTTCTTCGCCGCCGCCGGCAGCGAGCCCGAGAGCAGCGTCACCCGGGTGGCCTGCTCGGCCCCGCCCAGCTCACCGGCCTGGGCAAGCGGCCCGAGCAGCGACCGCAGCGAGCGGGCGTGCTGTGCGGCGAGCACCTCGGTGGGCGCGAGCAGGGCGGCCTGGCGTCCGTTGTCGACGACCTGCAGCATCGCCCGCAGCGCCACGACCGTCTTGCCCGCGCCGACGTCGCCTTGCACCAGCCTGTTCATCGGGGCCTCGGACGCCAGATCCGCCGCGATCGTGGCACCGACCGACCGCTGGCCGGCGGTCAGGGTGTAGGGCAGCCGGGCGTCGAAGGCCTCCGCCAGGCCACCCGGCACGTGCGGGTTCGCGGCCGCCGGCCGCTGGACCGCCCGCAGGCGGCGCAGCGCGAGAGCGAGCTGCACGCCCAGCGCCTCGTCCCACACCAGCCGGTTCTTCGCGATGTACTGGTCCGCCTCCGTATCGGGCAGGTGGATGCGGCGCAGCGCCTGCCCCAGCCCGGACAGGCCCTCCGCGCGGCGCAGCGACTCCGGAAGGGGGTCCGTGGGGTCCGCGAGCAGCTCGAGCACCTGGCGTACGCAGCGGCCGATCTGCCAGGAGTCGAACCCCTGTGTCGCCGGGTAGATCGACAGGAACGGCCGGACGCCCTCGCTCTCCTCGATCGGCTCGAACTCCGGGTGGGTGAGCTGCAGCTTGTCCCGGAACCGGGAGACCTGGCCGGAGAACAGCGCCCGCAGCCCCGGGACCATCACCTTCTGCAGCTTGTACGGGTTGAAGAAGGTGCAGTCCAGCCGCCGTCCACGCCCGTCGGTGATGACGACCTGCATCAGCTTGCCGCGCCGGTGGCGCATGTCGCGCATGGTGACCTTCTCGACCTCCGCGAGCACCGTGACGTGCTCGCCGAGCTCCAGGCCGGCGATCTCGGTCAGCTTCCCGCGGTCGACGTAGCGGCGCGGGTAGTGACGGACGAGATCGCCGACGGTGTGCAGGCCGAGCTTGGCGGCCAACGCGTCCGCCGCCTTCTTCCCGACCGGCCCGACCAACGGGGTGTCGAGGTCGACCAGCGGCGTCCCGGTCATCGCACGGCTCATTCCACCCCCAGCTCCAGCGGGTGACCCGGCCGCGCCCCCCGATGCACGACGACGTCGACCTCCGGATGCTCGCGGTGCAGCTGCGCCGCCAACCCGTCGGCGAGCGCGTCCGCGACACCGTCGCCGAGCAGGACGGTGACCAGTTCGCCCCCTGTGGTCAACATGCGCGAAGCCAACCACAGGGCACCGACGGAAAGGTCCGGGGCGATCAGCACGACCTCTCCGTCGACCAGTCCGAGCACGTCGCCGGGGGCGCACGGGCCCGCCCAGGTCAGGGCCGTCGCGGCGGCGACCTGCAGCGCGCCCGACCGGGTCCCTGCGGCCGCCTCGGTCATGGCGACGACGTCGTCGCCCGCATGACGACCGGGATCGTGCACGGCCAGGGCGGCCAGCCCGGCCACCACCGATGCGCTGGGCACCACCACGACCTCCTGCCCGGCCCGGCGTGCGGTGCCCGCCACCCGCTCCGCCGCGGGGGCGAGCGCGGCGCCGCAGTTCACGACGGCGACGTGCCGCGCGCCGGTGCCGGCCACCGCCTCGGCGAGCAGCACCTCGTCCTGCAGTACCTCGTCGGCGTCGGTCGCGGTGTCGGTCGCAGCGTCGCCCGGCGGGGGGCAGCCGCGCACCAGCACGTCGGCGCCGGCCGTGCGGGCCAGCTCGGCCGTCTCCGGCCCGCACACCACCGCGAGCACCGCCCGGGCACGAGGGAACGCATCGGGCTCGCGATCGACCAGGGGCGCCACCCGGACGCCGTGCGGCCGGCCCGCCGCCATCCCTGCCTCCAGCGCGGCCCCGATGTCCGTGCAGTGCACGTGCACGTGCCAGGCCCCGCCGCCGTCCGGGGCACCGTCGCCGACGACGGCCACCGCGTCGCCGACCCGGTCGAGTGCGGCGCGGAGGCCGGCGGCCCGCCCGGCGTCCGACCCGTCGAGCAGGAACATGACCTCATAGCCGGGCAGGCCGCCGGGGCCCGTGTGGACGTCGGCTCCCACGTGCGTGCCGGATGCGGCGCCGAGGAGCGGTGCGATGTCGGCCGTGGCATCCGGGGCGTCGGCGGGAGCCCGGCCCGTGACCAGCGCGGCGAGCGCCTCGAGGACGACGACGAGGCCGAACCCGCCCGCGTCGACCACCCCCGCACGGCTCAGCGCGGGCAGCTGGTCCGGGGTGGCGCGCAGCGCGGTGCGCGCGGCCGCGACCGCAGCCACCGCGACGGCGTCCAGCCGGTCCGATCGCGCGGCCGCCGCCCCGTCCGCCGCCGCGGCGAGCACCGTCAGCACCGTGCCCTCCTGCGGGCGGGTGACGGACTTCTCGGCCAGCCGGGCGCCGCGGTCCAGGGCGTCGGCCAGCACCGCCCCCGCGCACGGGGCCTCGGCGGCCGCCGTGGCCTCGGAGACGGCCTCGGCCACCCCCCGCAACACCTGGGAGAGGATCACCCCGGAGTTGCCGCGCGCGCCGAGCAGCGCGCCGCGGGCGAGGGCCTCGGCGGCGACGACGAGCCCGTCGTCGCGACTGCACCCCGCGGCCGCCGCGCGCATCGTGAGCAGCATGTTCGTGCCCGTGTCGCGGTCCGCGACCGGGAAGACGTTGATCTGGTCGATCTCCGCACGGTGGCCCTCCAGCGCCGCGACCGCGGCGGCGGCCCAGCGCGCGAGCAGCGCGGCGTCGAGCGTCCATGGCACGTCCGCGAGCCTAATGCGTGTCTGCTCGTGCACCGCCGCAGCGACGTGACGGCCCGACCCGTGCGCGCGTACGGCGACGGCCCGGGTACCCTGGAAAGCCGCGACCGGGTCCGCCCGGCGGATCGTGTACGTCTACCCCGAGGAGTGTCCGAGATGGCTGCCGTCTGTGACGTCTGTGGAAAGGGTCCGGGCTTCGGCATGTCCGTCTCGCACTCGCACCGCCGCACCCACCGTCGCTGGAACCCGAACATCCAGACGGTGCGCACGCGCGTCAACGGCGGCAACCGCCAGCGCCTGAACGTCTGCACCTCGTGCCTCAAGGCGGGCAAGGTCGCCCGCGCCTGACGCCTGCGCGACACCCGAGTCACACGCCTACGGCCCGTCGCCGTCGGGGACGGGCCGCCGGCCGGGGGATCAGCGCTCTACGGGAGCTTCCAGTCCACCGGCTCGCCGCCCAGCTCCTCCAGCAGCTCGTTGACGCGGCTGAACGGCCGCGAGCCGAAGAAGCCCCGGTCCGCCGACATCGGCGAAGGGTGCGCCGACTCGACGTAGGGCACGTCGCCCAGCGACGGGATCAGGTTCCGTGCGTCGCGGCCCCAGAGGATCGCCACCAGCGGCTCACCCTCCCTGTCCACCAGTGCGCGGATCGCCTGCTCGGTGACGTCCTCCCAGCCCTTCCCGCGGTGCGAGCCGGGGCTTCCCGGCTCGACGGTGAGCACCCTGTTGAGCAGCAGGACGCCGCGGTCGGCCCACGGCGTGAGATCGCCGGTCGACGGTGCGGGATGCCCGAGGTCGCTGCTGTACTCGCGGTAGATGTTGGCCAGCGACCGCGGGATCGGCCGGACATCCGGGGCCACCGAGAACGAGAGGCCCACGGCGTGCCCCGGTGTCGGGTACGGGTCCTGGCCGACGATCAGCACGCGGACCTCGTCGAACGGCCTCGTGAACGCGCGCAGCACGTTCGCCCCCGCCGGCAGGTAGCGGCGCCCCGCGGCCAGCTCGGCGCGCAGGAACTCGCCCATCTGCGCGATCACGGGCTCGACCGGCGCCAGCGCCTGCGCCCACCCGGCCTCGACGATCTCCGACAACGGCTTCCCGGCCACCCGCGGTCCTCCCGGTGTCCCTCCCGCCGCCCGGCGCGACGCGCCCGGCGAGCCTAACGGGTGTCCTGTGGATCGAGGTGGCGCACCGGTGGTCGGCCGTATCGATCCGCGACACGCCGCCGCCCGGCGCACGAGCGGGATCGGCGAGCGGGACACCGGTCGGGTCCGGAGCCGAGTGGTGACCCACTCGGCGTCCGGGTGCGGCGGGTGGCCCGGGTGTCGTCTCGCGCACCGCGCGTTCGACACCGCGTTCTCAGTCACGCCCGTCGCGCTCGGCAGCCGGCTCGTCGCCGACCACGGCGTCCGTCGGAAGGTGCTCCGCCAGCTCGTCGACGACCAGCGTGCCGTCCGGGAAGCCCCCGCTGCGGTAGGCCGCCCGGCCGACCAGCTGGGAGATCACCGGGGCGGTGATCACCTGGAACAGCACGACGAGCACCAGCGTGACCGCAGTGGCCACCTCCACCCGCAGCGCCGTGCCCAGAAGGATCAATGACAGGCCCAGCGTCTGCGGCTTGGTCGCGGCCTGCAGCCGGGCCGGCAGGTCCGGCAGCCGCACCAGGCCGATCGCACCGAGCAGGCACGACAGCGCCCCGGACAGCATGAGGACGGCCGACACGACGTCCGCGACGGGTCCGGCCGCCACGGGGTTCACCGGTGCCACTCCCGCCGCACGGCCAGCCGCGCCGCCGCGGTCGACCCGACGAATCCCACCAGCGCCACGGCGGCCAGCAACGGGATGTTCGACCCGTCCCGGTAGTAGGCGACGTACACTCCCGCCGCCACGAGCGTCAGCACGACGACGACGTCCAGCGCGACGACCCGGTCCAGCGTGCTCGGCCCGCGCAGCAGGCGGTAGAGCGCCAGCGCGGCCGCGACGCCCACCGTCACGAGCACGACCGCGAACACCGCACCCACGTCAGCACCCCCTCTCGGCCAGCAGGCGTTCCGCGGTGGCCAGCTCCTCGGGCGTGCCCAACGCGGCGAGCACCCGGCGTTGCATGTCCATCGTGCGGCGGCGACTGCGCTCCACCCCCGCACCGTCGCGCGGGCCCAGTGCGTAGACGAACCACAGCCCGTGCGCATGGTCGATCTGCAGCGTCATCGCGCCCGGCGACAGCGACAGCGCGTTCGCCACCACCGTCACCACCCGGTCCGAACTGCTCAGCAACGGCACCTCGAACACCGCACCCCGCGCCGCCGGCCCGTACCGCAGGACCTGCCAGCTCACCTCGGCACCGGAGACGACCATGTCGTAGACCAGGTAGCCGACCAGCAAGAGCAGCCGCAGAGGCCGGACGGGCAGGTGCGCCTCGGCGGGCGGGAACCGGAACGCACCGATCACCGCGACGGCCACCACCACCCCGCCGACGATCGACAGCGGCGAGAAGGTGCCCCACAGCAGGACCCAGACGAAGGTCAGCCAGACGATCTCGAGCACGCGGGGGCGGACCCGTGCGGCCCACCGCGGTCGCCGCACCGCCGACGGTGCGCTCGCGCGCTCGCTCATCGCCCTCCCTCGCCACGCTCGGTCGGCTCCGCCGGGCACCGGGTCGACGGTGGGCTCGCACGCTCGCACGCAAGGCGCGGGCGCTGTGCCACTGGTGGCTCGCTCACCGGGGGCTCCCCAGCACGGCCACCCGGTACCCGTCGCGCGCCACCAGGTCCTCCCCCGCCCGGCCGGTGACCACCGAGAGCGGCCCTGCGAAGGCGGCGATCGCGAGGCTCACGACCACGAGCCCTGCCGTGGCCGCGTACATGGGCCACGGCGTGCGGGCCGTACCGACCCCCAGCTCGTCGTCCGGGTCGGGGTCTTCGACGGTCGGCGCCGGCAGCCCCCAGAACACCCGCACCCACACCCGCACCAGCGCGTACAGCGTGAGGAAGCTCGCGAGGATCACGACTGCGGCCACGGCCGTCGGCCCCACCCCGGCGTCGGCGCCCGCCTGGAGCAGCTGCAGCTTGGCGACGAAGCCGGCGGTCGGCGGCAGGCCGGCCAGCGTCATCGCCGGGATGGCGAACAGCACGGCGAGGGCGGGTGAGGTCTTCAGGAGCCCGCCCATCCGGTCCAGCGCGACGGTGCCGGTCCGCCGCACGATCAGACCGCTGACGAGGAACAGGGTGGCCAGCACCGTGATGTGGTGGGCGGCGTAGAGCGTCGCGCCCGAGAGGCCGCGGGCATCGGATACCCCCAACCCGAAGAGCATGAATCCGATGTGGCTGACCAGCAAGAATGCCAGGAGACGGTTGATGTCGTTCTGCGCGACCGCACCCAGCGCTCCGATGATCATGGTGGCGACGGCGAACCACAGCATGAGGGTCCAGGGACGGTCGTGCGGGAAGACCAGTGTCTGGGTGCGCAGCATCGCGTAGAAGCTCACCTTCGTGAGCAGCCCGGCGAACAGAGCGGTGACGGGCGCGGGGGCGTTCGGGTAGCTGTCGGGCAGCCAGAAGTGCAGCGGCACCATCGCCGCCTTGATCCCGAACACCACCACGAACATGAGCGCCAGCACCGTCCGCAGCCCTGGTGACAGGGTCTGCACCCGCACGGACAGGTCGGCCAGGTTGACCGTCGCCGTCGCCGCGTACACCATGCCGACCGCCGTCAGGAACAGCAGCGACGACAGCAGGCTGACCGTCACGTAGGTCATCCCCGCCCGGATCGTCCGGGTGGTCGTGCGCCGGGTGATGAGAACGTACGACGCGGTGAGCATGATCTCGAACGAGACGAACAGCGTGAACAGGTCGCCCGAGAGGTAGGCCAGCGACACGCCGGCGGAAAGCACCAGATACATCGGGTAGAAGGTCGAGCTGGCCACCCCCCTGCCGTAGTCGGCGATGCGCTGGGAGATCGCGTACACCAGCACGGCGAGCGCAACCAGCGTCGAGACCAGCAGCAGCAGGGCCGAGAGGCGGTCGGCGACCAGCGCGATCCCCACCGGGGGTGCCCAGCCGCCCAGCGCGGTGACCACGGGCCCGGACCGGTCCGCCGTCACCAGCAGCACACCCGCCACCGCGGCGACGGTGCCGAGGGTGACCAGCGCGACCACCCGCTGCGCGGCCACCGAGGTCCCCAGGACGACGGAGAGCGCCGCACCGAGGATCGGCAACAGCACCGGAAGGGTCGGCAGGGACGTCATGACGTCGCTCACCGCTCCCCCTCGCCGCTGCCGTCGGCGACGTCCCGGTCGTCGTCCCCGTCGGTCTCCAGGGTCGCGGCCGGGTGGCGGATGCGGGCGATCCGGCGGTCTTCCAGGTCGTCCTGCACCTCGTCGTGGCCGATGAGCGTGAACGAGCGGTAGCCCAGCGCCAGCAGGAACGTGGTCAGGGCGAACGTGATCACCACCGCGGTGAGCGCGAGCGCCTGCGGCAGCGGGTCCGCGAACGTCTCCGCCGGGGAGTTGCCCACGATCGGCACCCGCGCAGGTGGGCCACCGACGAGCTGCAGCAGCAGGTTCGTGCCGTGGCCGAGCACGACCACGCCGATCAGCACGCGCATCAGCGACCGTTGCAGCAACAGGTAGAAGCCGACGGTGTAGAGCACGCCGACGGTCAGCGCCATGACGAGGTTGATGGTCGGAGCGGTCACCAGGTCCCCGGGACTCATATCGGCTCCCCTGCCGCGCGCATGTCGCGCTCGATGCCCGACCCGAGCGCGCGCAGCAGGTCCAGCACCACACCGATGATCAGCAGGTAGACCCCGACGTCGAGGAACAGGCTGGTGACGACCCCCAGGTCACCCAGCAGCGGCACCCGCACGGTCAGCTTGGCGGTCGCGAGCACCGGCGCACCGAACAGCATCGGGGTCAGTGCCGTCAGCACGGAGATCGTCAGCCCGACCCCCATCAGTACCGGCGGCCGGATCGTGATCACCGCGCCCGGGTCCGTCGACCCCCCGGCGAGGTAGCGCAGCACGAAGGCCAGGCCCGCGACCAGACCCGCGGAGAACCCGCCGCCGGGACCGTAGTGGCCGACGAGCAGCAGGTAGATCGAGAAGACGAGGATGGTCGGGAACAGCGCCCGGGACGTGGCCTCGAGCAGCAGGGTGCGCCGCCGCGGGGTGCGGCAGCGGCCGGGGAGCAGCCAGGCCGTGCGCGGGCGGTCCCACGACTCGAACGGGGTCGTGTCGGGTTCGGACGTCGGCACCGACCGGGGTGGGTCGGTCCCCTCCCCGTCCGGGGTGCTGTGCAGCGGACTCATCACTCTCCTCCCCCGGGAGGAGAGGTGGATCCGGTGGCACGCCGCCCGGTCGGCACGGCGACCGGCTCCTCCGCCGGGTCCGCGCCGGCGACCTCCTCCTCGTCCTGCGGGCTTGCGGTGCCGCTCCCCGGCCGCCTGCGCCGGAGGTCGAAGGGCGTCGCGAGGACGAGGCTCGCGACCCCGACCGCGGCGACGAACAGCACGGTGATCTCGCCGACGGTGTCCAGCGCCCGGAAGTCGACGATGATCGCGCTGATGACGTTCGTCGCGCCCGCGCCCTCCGGGGCGAGCCGGACGAACTCGGCGCTGGTCGTCGGCGGTACCTGACGGGCACCGCTGAGCACGACCACCGTCCCGGCGACCATGCCACCCGCGACGGCCGCGATCACGGCCTTGGGCACCTGGACCCGGGGCCGCTGCCGCTCCAGGGTGAACCGGCCCGGCATCCGGCGGAGGACGAACACGAACGCGACCAGCGACAGGGTCTCGACGAGGAACTGGGCCAGCGCGAGATCGGGGGCACCGTCGACGATGAAGAGGCCACCGACGCCGTAGCCGACCACCCCGACCAGCAGCACCGCGGTGAACCGGCGGTGAACCCATACCAGCGCGAGCGCCGCGAGCGCCACCAGCAGGGCCAGGGGCAGCTGCAGCGGCGCGTGATAGACGGGCTGGTCCGGCCACGAGCCGCCGATCAGTACGGCCCTGCCGGGCAGCGCGACGACGGCGACGAGGATGACGGTGAGGTAGATCGGGACCGAGCCCACCTGCAGCCGGCCCGTGACGGCGGTCGCGACGCGCTCGGTGCCGCCGACGGCGAGTTCGTAGGCGTGCTGCGCCGACAGCGCGCGCGGCATGGATCCGGCGAGCCGCCCGACCGTGCTCCACGACCGGTGCAGCGCGTAGCCGAGTACGAGCGCGACGGCGGACGCCAGCAGCGGCAACCCGAGGCCGTGCCACAGCGCGAGGTGGTAGCTCGCCTCCACCGGGGAGGTGGCCGGGTAGGCGGCCGCGTAGCTCTGCGCGTCGACGTCGACCACGGCGTTCGCGAGCCCGAGCACGAGCCCCCCGAGCGCGCAGAGCCCCGCAGGCCACGACAGCAACGGACCCGGCCGGTGCACGGGCGTGTCGGCGACGCCGGGCTTGCGCCCGAACGCGCCCCAGAGGAACCGGGCGCTGTAGGCGACGGTGAAGATGGAGCCCACGACCAGCGCGAGGGTGACGAGCCGGCCGCGGAGGTCGTCCTCGGCGAGGAACGCCTCGAACCCGGCCTCCTTGCCGACGAAGCCGAGCAGCGGCGGCAGCCCGGCCATGGACGCGGCTGCAGCGCCGGCGGTGATGGCGCTGCCACGCAGGGAGCCCCGCAGCCCGGACAGCTTGCGCACGTCCCGCGTGCCGGTCGCGTGGTCGACGATACCGGTCACGAGGAAGAGCGGCGCCTTGAAGAAGCCGTGTGCGAGCAGCATCGTGATCCCGGCGATGGCCGCGATCCGGGTGCCGGCGCCGAACAGGACCATGAGGAAGCCGAGCTGGCTGACGGTGCCGAACGCGAGCAACCGCTTGAGGTCGTACTGCGCCATCGCGCGCCAGCCGCCGACGGCCATCGTCCCCAGGCCGAGCACCACGACGGGCACCCACCACACGGGGGCGTCCGCGAATCCCGGTGAGAGCCTGGCCACGAGGTACACCCCCGCCTTGACCATCGACGCCGCATGCAGGTACGCGCTGACCGGCGTCGGTGCGGCCATCGCCGCAGGGAGCCACGGGTGGAACGGCAGCTGTGCGGACTTCGTCAGCGCGCCGACGAGGATCAGCGCGAGCGCCGTCGTGACCGTGCCCCCGCCGAGTGCGCCGGCCTGCCCGAGCGCGACGATCTCGGAGATCCGGTAGGTCCCGGCCGCCTCGCCGAGCAGGACGAACCCCAGGAGCATCACCAGCCCGCCGAACACGGTGACGAGCAGCGCCTGGACCGCGGCGCTCCGGTTCTCCCGTGCCTCGCCGCTCTGGCCCACGAGCAGGAACGACGTCACCGACGTCAGCTCCCAGAACATGTAAAGGGTGAGCAGGTCGTCGGCGAGGACCAGCCCGAGCATCACACCGGCGAAGGCGAGCAGGAGCGCAGCGCTGCGGGTGGCGTCCGGCGAGCTCTCGCCGAAGTAGCCGATGCAGTAGACGAGGATCAGTGCGCCGATGCCGGAGACGAGCACGACCATCGCCAGCGCGAGAGCGTCGAGGCGGAAGCTCAGGGTGAGCCCCAGCTCGGGGGCCCAGGCGAGGGACGTGGTCACGCCGCCGTTCAGCGCCGCGGGCGCGTTCGCCAGCGCCCACACCAGCGCGACCGTGGGCAGGACGGCCGCGACGGCGAACCCGGCCCGGCGGCTGCGCGCGGACACGAGCGGGAGCAGGCAGGCGAGAACGAGGTGTGCGACGACCAGTCCGAGCACCCGCACCCTCCTCGTCTGTCGGACCGGCCACAAC
>JAEUJO010000192.1 GCA_016794615.1 Pseudonocardia sp.
CGGTCACGGCCGACGTCCCGCCCGCTCGCCCGCCAGTACTCGGCCCGCCCACGCCGCCACCCGCGTGCGGTCGATCTTCGCCGCGTGCCGGATGTCGACGGGCAGGGCGTCGGCGACCAGCACCGCTGCCACCGGCACCCCCCCGACCGGAACCCCCCCGACCGGAACCCCCCCGACCGGCACCCCTGCCACCGGAACCCCCCCGACCGGCACCCCTGCCACCGGCACCCCCGCCACCGACACCCCCGCGGCCGCGCGGACCGCGCCCGTCAACGGAGCGGCGGCCAGCAGCGGTGCCCCGGGGCGCCGGGCCGCGATCCCCGGTTCGGCGACCACGACGACCACCACCTGCTGCGTCCCCACGGGCCCGACCCCGACGACCGCCGCCGCCGCGATCCCGTCGATCGCTTCGACCCGTTGCTCGATCCCGACCGGGGTCACCGGGCCCGCAGCCGTGTCGATCACGTGGACCCGCCGGCCCTCGACCCACAGCCGCCCCTCGGCGTCGAGGTGCCCGACGTCGCCGGTGCGGTGCCGGCCCGACTCGCGCGCGCTGCGCCGCTGGACGGCCCACAGCTGGTCGTAGCGGTCCTTGACGTGCGGGGCGGCGACGCTGATCTCGCCTGTGACACCCGGCTCACGGGTGAGCCCTCCCTCTGCCAGCGGGACCACCGCGACGTCGACCCCGGGCAGCGGACGTCCGACGCACACCCCGTTGCCCGGTCCGGCCGCGTCGATGTCGGCGAGCGCGACGTCGGTGACCGGCAGCGCCTCGGTCATCCCGTACGGCGTGTGCGCCGCGGCGTTCGGGAGCACGCCGCGCAGCGCGTGCAGCAACGCCCCGGGCACCGGTGCACCGGCGGAGACGACCCGGCGGACCCCAGCCAAGGTGCTGCGCTGAGTGGTGGTGAGCCCACCGGCGGTAGCGACGACGGTGCGGAGCGCGGCGGGGGAGGCGAAGACGATCGTCGCGTCGACAGCGGCGACGGCGCGTGCCAGCGCCGCGGCGGTGAGGGCACCCGGTGTCCGCGCCTCCGGCACGGCGGACGGGATGCCGAGCGCCGGGCCGTAGAGCGCGAACGGCGGGAAGGCGGCGACGAGCCGGTCATCACCGGTGATCCCGTACGCCGCGCGCAGGGCCGCGAGCTGCGCCCGTGCCTGCCGGTGCCGGTAGACCACGCCCTTCGCCGGACCGGTGGCGCCGGACGTGAACAGCACCGCCGCCTCGTCTTCCGGCGCGGCCTCGACCGGGAGCGCCGCGCCACCGTCCAGCAGCACCCGCCCCCGCCGGGCGAGTGTCGCGAGCCCGACCGGCGAGCCGAGGACCCGTCGCAGCCCCGGCAGGACGGGCCCGGCCGCGATCCGGCTGCCCGGGATCCCCAGCGCGGTCGCCAGCGTGAGGCCGGGAAGGGCGCCGACGACG
This sequence comes from Pseudonocardia sp., assembly GCA_016794615.1. Lineage (GTDB taxonomy): Bacteria > Actinomycetota > Actinomycetes > Mycobacteriales > Pseudonocardiaceae > Pseudonocardia. Next base: position 1,424 of record JAEUJO010000192.1, read on the forward strand.
TGCGCGGGGTGCGCGCCGCGCAGGGCTCGCGCGAGCCCGGCGGCACCGAGCCCGGGGTCGGCCACCACGACGGACGCCCCGGCCCGCCAGCAGGCGTGCGCGGCGGCGGTCAGGTCGGCGCCGGGCGGGACGAGCAGCGCGACCCGGTCGCCGGGAGCCACCCCGTGCTCGGCGAGCCCGGCGGCCAGCTCGTGCACCCGCCGGACGAGCAGGTCCCATGAGATCGACCGCCCGCACCCGGAACGAGGCCGGGGGACTCCGGCGTCGACGTGCGGCCGGGCGTCGGGCCCCGGCCTCGTTCCCGGGCCCGGCTCCAGGACGGCGGGGGCGGGGTCGCCTGCGCGGGACTCGAGCGCGGTCCACAGGTCGAGTGCACCATCCGATGCCGTCATCCGGGCTTGCGCGCGAGTCGGCACGTCCGCCGCCGCGTTCCGGCACGTCCGCCCCTGCGAGTCGGCGTCGTCGGAGTCACGGTGCCGGTCGGGGACGTGCTCCCCGATCCAGACCCACGCGTCGGTGGCCGTCTCCGGGGCGTCCTCCACCACGAGATGCGACGCCCGCTCGTAGCGCTGGACGTCGGCGTGCGGCAGCCGCGTGCGCAGGTCGCGCAGGTAGCGGTCGGAGAACACCGGGTCGCGCGGCCCCCACAGCAGCAGCGCCGGCACGTCGTCGAGCTTGCGGACCTCCTCGGCGATCTCGTCGAGGGTCGCGGCACTGACGTGGGCCGGCTCGAGCGGGATGTCCGCGACGAAGCCCTCGACGGCCCGCCGCTGGTCCGCCTTCGCGTACGGCGCCGCGTACGCGGCGCGGACCGCCGCCGGCAGCACAGGCCGCGACAGCGCCGTGGTGGCCCGCACGAACGTCGGTGTCGCCCCGCACACCGCGTGCCGCAGCGCGGGCCACCGGGCCAGTCGGATGAGCGACGGCGCGGCGGCACCGGCCGGTTGGTGCACGGCGGTGTTGGCCAGCACGACGGCACGCAACCGGTCGCGGTGGCGCACCGCCCAGCCCAGCGACACCGCACCGCCCCAGTCGTGCCCCGCGGTCACCACCGGGCCGGTGACGTCGAGTGCGGTGAGCACGGCGTCCAGGTCGTCGACACGGTCCGCGAGCGTCCGCGGTGGGCACCGCTGCGAGAACCCCATGCCGAGCTGGTCGACGGCCACCACCCGCCAGCCCGGCGGTGCTGCCGCGACGAACCGCCGCCACAGGTAGGACCACGTCGGGTTGCCGTGGACGCACACCAGCGTGCCGTGCACCGCGCGCCCGTGGTCGAGCACGTGCCACCGGAACCCGCGAGCGTCGGTGACCAGCCGCGACCAGGCAGGATCCAGGCCGGGCAGCCCGCGCGGGGGGAGCATCACCATTCCAGCTCGGTGCAGCACCCGTTGAGGCCCGACCCCACTCCCAAGAGCAGCACCCGGTCGCCCGGCTGCAGGGAGTCGACCTGCGTCGCCAGCGTGAACGGGATCGACGCCGGGCCCATGTTGCCCCGCAACGGGAACGACCGCGGCACCCGGTCCGAGTCGATCCCCAGCGTCCGGCACATCGCCGCCGTGTGCACCTGCGAGACCTGGTGGGCGACGTAGCGGTCCATCTGCGCCCAGTCGAACGTGGCGCGCGCATCGGTCCACATGGCGTCCGAGATCGCCATCCCCGCGTCGAGCAGGGCCTTGGTGTCGGTGCTCATGCCGTTCATGTCGCCGATGCACAGCCCGTGATGCTCGGTCGCGGCGCGCAGCACGCTACCGATGAGCCGGTGCCCCTCAGGGTGCTCGTCGGCGCGGCCCAGCACCATCGCGGCGGCGCCCGACCCGAGCGTCAGCGTCGCGAACTGGCTGAGCACGTCGTCGCGGGTCGCGTCCGGGTGGGCGAGGCGCTCCAGGGTGTTCTCCTGGACCTCCCGCGCGCCCTCCCCGTCGACGACCAGCGCGTACTCGATCCGGCCCGCGTCGATCATCATCGCGGCGAGCTGCATGCCGTTGAGGAACCCGAGGCAGGCGTTGGCCACGTCGAAGTTCATGCACATCGGAGGCAGGCCCAGCGCGTGGTGCACGGCGACGGCGGCCGACGGTTCGAGGTGCGCGCGGCTCACCGAGCTGTCGACGAGCAGCCCGACCCGTGCGGGGTCGACCCCCGCCTCGGCGAGCGCCTTCGCGCCTGCCATGGCCGCGGCGTCGGCGAAGCCCACGTCGCGCGGCCACCAGCGGCGCGCCGTGATGCCGGCCAGGTTCTCCAGCAGTCCAGGGCGCAGCCCGACCCGCCGGTAGGTTGCGGCGAGCCGCTCGTCGAGCTCGACGGAGGTGACGACGTGCGGGGCATCCACCCCGCAGACGGACAGCACCGCCGTGTTCGCGTAGCGCTGGGTGGCGTTGCCGCTCATGAACTGCCTCTCCTGGCCGGTGACATGTCCCCGTGGATACCACGCGAGCGGCCGTCCCCCGGTTCCCGGACGTGCCGCTCGTCTCCTGTTTCCCGCGGACGGGCCGTCACACGTTGTGCCGCAGCACCGCGGGGGCGCGCCAGCCGAGCACGGCCTCGGTCACCGAGAGTGCGCGCCGCACCGCCCGGACGTCGTGCACCCGTACGATCCGAGCCCCGGCCACCACGCAGAGCACGACGGCGGCGAGCGTGCCCTCGGTCACCTCGCCGCGCGGGAGGTCGAGGGTCTCCTGCACGAAGTCCTTGTTCGACACGGACGCGAGCAGCGGGTACCCGAGCGCCGCGAGCTCGCCCATCCGCCGGGTCAGCTCGAGGGAGTGCACCGTGTTCTTGTTGAGGTCGTGGCCGGGGTCGATGACGATCCGGTCCTTCCCGACGCCCGCCGCGACGGCCCGCCCGGCCCGGTCCAGCAGGTAGGTCGCGACGTCGGCGACCACGTCGTCGTAGTGCGGCCCCGCGAGTCGCTGCCCCGGGGCGGCCCGGCTGTGGGTGACGACGAGCGTGGCCCCGGCGTCGGCCACCACCCGCGCCATCTGCGGGTCGTGCAGCCCGGAGGTGTCGTTGACGGCGTCCGCGCCCGCCCGGAGGGCGTGCCGGGCCACCTCGGCGCGGAAGGTGTCGACGGAGATCACCGCGTCCGTTCCGGCCCGGACGGCCTCGACGACGGGCAGGAGCCGGTCGAGCTCGGTGCGCTCGTCGACCTTCTCCGCGATCGGGGAGAAGGGGACCGCGCCGATGTCGACCCAGTCGGCGCCGTGCGCGACGGCCTGCAGCGCGGCGTCGACGGCTTTCACCAGCGCGAACGTCGCGCCGCGGTCGTAGAAGGAGTCGACGGTGCGGTTGACGATCCCCATCACCGCGACCTGCCGGGAGAGGTCGAAGGTGCGCGCACCGATGGTACGGACCGGGTCGCCCAGCTCCGGGTCGACGGTCGGGAAGTGCATGCAGGTCCTTCCCGGACGGACGGCGGTCCGGGCCACGATAACTCCCGGGGTCCGGTCACCGCTCGCGGCCGGGGACGCGCACCGTGCCGG
>JAEUJO010000214.1 GCA_016794615.1 Pseudonocardia sp.
ACGCGGCGGGTGGGGCGCGCGGCTGCGCTGGTGAGGGTCAGGCGGCTGTCGAGGAGGCGATGTAGCCGTACGCCCGAGACGGCGTCGAGCCGTCCCTCCACACCGATCACGAACACATGCCGGGCGGGCAGGTCGATCGACAGTCGGGTTCGTCGCCGCATCCGGGTGCCTCCGTCCTCGGTCGGCGGTCCGCCACCGATCGTCGATCCCGCTGTCTCGCGTTGAGAAGGGCCAAATGGCCTGACCGATAGGTCCGAATGGTGTTTTCGAGCCGCGGCCGGTGTGGTAACAAGCACACGCTCTCGGTCGACCAAGATACCGTGGACGCCCTGCCGCACGACATCACGGTGCTGCCACACGTGCTCGGCAGCGACCTGATCGACTACCTGACAACGACCTCCGCGGCTGCTGCCGGGGCGCCCGACGGCTGGGACCCGTTCGCCGAAGCTGCCGACGTGATCGACCCCCGCCTCTGGTACGTGAGGTCGCTCGACATCACGCCCGAGCGGTCCATCACACGGTGGCTGCCCCCGAGCGGATCGGGGCTTCCGACGGTCCTCGTCTGTGCACAGGCGTCCGACACGACCGTACTGATCAGGTACGACTCCCGAGGGCCGGCGTAGGCCCCGGATCGCCGGCGCTGGTCGGCTATCGGATCAGTCCCGCCGTCGCGAGCTCGTCGACGTGCTCGCTCGCGAACCCGAGTTCACCGAGGATCAGGCGGGTGTGCTGGCCCAGAGCGGGCACCGGATCCATCCGGGGCTCCGGGTCGACCAGGCCCGGCGGGGCGAGCGCCGGTACCGGGCCCGCCGGCGTGGGGACCTCGTGCCACCGCCGGCGGGCGGCGAGCTGCGGGTGCGCCCACACGTCGGCCATGGTGTTGACGTTGGCGTGCGCGACCGGGACCGCCTCCAGCAGATCGGCTGCTTGGGCGCCGCTCAGCTCCGTGAACCGTGCCGCGATGATCGCGTCGAGGACGTCGCGGTGGGCGTTGCGCCGGCCGTTGCCGGCGTAGTCCGGGTGGTCGGCCAGCTCGGGGCGGGCGAGGAAGCGCTCGCAGAAGGCGCGCCATTCGCGCTCGTTCTGGATGGCCATCATGACGATCTTGCCGTCACCGGCCTCGAACGGCCCGTACGGGTAGATCGTCGCGTGTGCGGCGCCTGCCCGCGGCGGTGGCGGGGCACCCGCGTAGGCGTAGTAGAGCGGGAAGCCCATCCACTCGACGGTGGCCTCGAGCATCGACACGTCGACCAGCGCGCCCTTTCCCGTGATGCCGCGCTCCAGCAGCGCCGCCAGTACACCGCTGTAGGCGTACATGCCTGCGGCGATGTCCGAGACGGAGATCCCCACCTTCGCCACCTCCTGCGCCGTGCCGGTGACCGAGAGGAGCCCCGCCTCGCTCTGCACCATGAGGTCGTAGGCCTTCATCGACTCGTACGGCCCGCCGCGGCCGTAGCCGGAGATGTCGCAGACGACCAGCCGCGGGTTCACCGCCTGGAGCTCGTCGGCGGTCAACCCCATCCGGGCCGCGGCGCCGGGCGCGAGGTTCTGCACGAACACGTCGGCGGTCGCCAACAGCCGCAGCAGCACCTCGCGTCCGCGTGGGTCCTTGACGTCGAGGGCGAGCGACTCCTTGCTGCGGTTGGCCCAGACGAAGTGCGAGCTCAGGCCGTCGACGCGGTCGTCGTAGCCGCGGGCGAAGTCGCCGGTGTCGGGCCGCTCGACCTTGATCACCCGGGCGCCGAGGTCGGCCAGCTGGCGGGTCGCGTACGGCGCGGCGATCGCCTGCTCGAGCGAGACGACGGTCGTACCACGAAGCGGCTGCACGATGACTCCTTCGACGACCGGCACGGCGCGCACCATCATCGGATGTCCTGCGGCGTGCGGGGGTACCGCCCGCGGCCGGCGGGGCCGGATG
>JAEUJO010000230.1 GCA_016794615.1 Pseudonocardia sp.
CCCCGCGGGTCGTGCGCCGTGCCGATGACCAACATGGGGGGCAGCTCGTCACCGGGGTCGGGCACCACCGGCGGCGCTGCGGTCGGCCATGGCCCGCAGGCCAGCAGCCGCTGGGCCATGGTCGCCCCGAACAGCGGGTACGCCGTGCGCCACCGGCGGGCCAGCTCGCCGACCTCGCCCGGGGTCATCCGCCGCTGCACGTCGTTGCAGGCGGTGGCGAGCGCGACGTCGTACCCGCCGCCGCGGGTGACCAGCGGGACGAGGCGGCTGATCAGGGCGTCGGGCACCCCGTTCTGTGCCTGGCCGAGCGCAGTGGCGAGGTCGGGCCACCCCGCGGGCTCGGCGAGCCCGGTGAGGATCGCGGTGACGGTCATGCCCGCGGTCAGCCGCCGTCCGTCGGCGGTGGTGATCGGCTGGCTGCGCAGGCGGTCGACGAAGGCCGAGACCGAGCCACGGGGATCGGCGCCGAGCGGGCATGTCGGCTCGACGGCGCAGGCCGCGGCGAACGAGTCGAACGCCGACTCGGCGGCCGCCGCGCGCGCTTCGGCGGCGTCGGGTTCGTCCAGATCGGTGTCGGGTGGCCCGTCGAGGACGACCCGCCCGACCGCGCCGGGGTGGGTCCGCGCCCACATGCCCACCGCCGTGGCGCCGTCCCCGACGCCGAGCGCCGACAGGTGCGTGACCCCGAGTGCGGTGCGGACCTGCTCGATGTCCGACGCGGTGGAGGCCGTGCGGAAGCCGCTCAGCGCTCCCGAATGGACGAGGTAGCAGTCCTGCACCACCATCCGGGCCTGTTCGAGCAGGAGGTTGAGCTGGGGCAGGGCGCCGCCGCCCGGGTCGATGTTGACGAAGGCGCTGCGGGCGGCCGCGGGGCCGCAGTCGAGGTCGTCGATGCCGGCGCCCCGGCGATCGACGCCGACGAGGCTGTACTGCCGCAGTAGCTCGACGGGCACCTGCCCGCCGAGCGCGGCGGCGCCGGTCGCCGCCGGCTGGGTGGCGCTGTCGCCGACGACGAGCAGCGGTGGGCGGTCGGCCGGGGCGTCGGCGAGCCCGACCCGCATCAGCCCGATCCGCGTCCGGCCCAGACCCGGCTGTGCGGGGTCGGCCTCGACGGTGAGCAGGGCGCAGCCGACCCGCAGGACGCGGTCCGGCGGGGTGGGCACGGAGGCGGCCAGCGTGCCGGTGCAGTCGCGGAACTCCACCGCGGGGAGCCCGGGTTCGGGTGTGGGCAGCGGCACCGGAGCGGGGGCGGTCACCGGCGGGGAGGCCGGTGGAGCAGGCATGTTCTCCCCGCGCACCGCGACGGGTGGTCGCTGCGACGGGCCCACCGTGCACCCGGCGAGCAGCGCGGCGACGCACAGCAGCAGGCCGGCGACCACCGCCCGCCCCGCGGGCCGCGCTCCGGCCGTTCCGCCGCTCCGGTACCCGATCCCGTCCACTTCCGGTCACCCTGCCGGTCCGACGGTGAGACGGCGGTGAGCGCCTCGGGGTCCAGGACGTGCCCTTCTGTTCGTGCCGACGCCGTCACGTGCGGATGAGAGCCACGCCGACCCGGACGGGGGAACGGCAGTGGACCGGCCGGCCGGGTCGGCTGCGCGGGAACGCGGTCCGCTGCTCGGCCGTGCGGCGATGGTCCGGGTCGCTCATGGCGTGCGGCGGTAGCGCAGGAGCAGGGCGTCGTCGGATTGCAGTGCCCCGAGCAACGTCATCGGCCGTGCGGGCGACCCCGTCGGGCCGCGGGCGATCCGCCCGGCCTCCCCGCCCGCCAGCAGCGGTGCCACGGTCAGGCACAGCTCGTCCACCGCATCCGCCGCGTGCAGCGCGCCCAGCAGCGACGGGCCACCCTCGCAGAGCACGTGGCCCAGCCCGCGGCGAGCGAGCTCGGCGAGCAGGACGTCCGGGGTCAGCCGGGGCAGCACGACGACCTCCCCGCCGGCCTCGGTGATCGCCGCCCGACGCCCGGCGGGCGCCGTCTCGAGCGTGAGGATCAGTGGCGGCACCAGGGTGTCGGTGAAGAGCGCGCTGCCGGGGTCGAGCTCCGCCGTCCCCGTGACGACCGCGACCGGCGGCGGCGTGTCACGGCCGCGCGTGGGTCGCTGCACGCCGTTGTACTTCTCCGCGCGCACGGTGCCGGCCCCGACGAGGACCACCTCGGCCAGCTCTCGCAGCAGGTGGAACACCTTCTTGTCCGCCGCGTTCCCCAGGCCGCCGGACCGCCCGTCGACCGTTACCGCGCCGTCCAGGCTCGACACGAAGTTGACCCGGACGTAGGGCGCCGCGCGGGTCTCGGGCCAGGCGTAGTGCGCGGCGAGCGCCGCGTCGTCGAGATCGGGGACGGGCGGCTGCGGCCAGAGGCGGTACACGGGCGTGATTCCACCATCCGTTCCGTCGGTGCCGCGGGTTGTCGAGAAGCCGACGCGCGGCGAGCTCGCCCACGACGTCCTCCGGGCACCGTCAGATGACGAGCGGGTGGATCAGCCAGAAGGCGAGCGCCGCCGCCAGTGCCGCCATCGGGATGGTCAGCACCCAGGCGACGACGATGTTGCCGGCGACCCCCCAGCGCACCGCCGAGAGCCGTTTCGTCGCGCCGACCCCCAGGATCGACGAAGTGATCGTCTGGGTGGTGGAGATGGGCGCGGCGAAGGCGAATGCGGTGGTGTAGAGCACGGCCGATGCCGTCGCCTCGGCCGCGAACCCGCGCGGCGGGTCGAGGTCGATGATACGCCGCCCGAGCGTGCGCATGATCCGCCAACCGCCGGCGTAGGTGCCCGCCGACAGCGCCCCCGCCGACAGCACGATGACCCACCACGGGATTGCGAAGCCCTGGTGGTAGCCGCCGACGACCAGCGCGAGCACGATCACACCCATCGTCTTCTGCGCGTCCTGCAGACCGTGCCCCAGCGCCATCGCTGCCGCGGACACCGTCTGCGCGTGGCGGAAGCCCTGGGCCAACGGGCGCGGCCGGCTGTTCCGGAAGATCCACAGCAGGGCGATCATGATCAGCCCGGCGAGGGTGAAGCCGACGAGGGGTGAGACCACCATCGGGATGATCACCTTGTCGAGGACACCGCCCCACTTCACGGTCCCTGCCGAGGCCAGCCCCGCGCCGACCAGGCCGCCGATCAACGCGTGCGACGACGACGAGGGCAGGCCGAAGTACCACGTGAGGAGGTTCCAGAAGATCGCGCCGAGCAGCGCGGCGAGCACGACCACCAGGCCGGACATGCCCGTCGGCGCGTCGATGATCCCGCTGCCGACCGTCGCCGCGACCGCCGTGCCGAGGAACGCGCCGATCAGGTTCATGACCGCGGCCATGATCAGTGCGGTGCGGGGCGCGAGTGCGCGCGTCGACACCGAGGTGGCGATCGCGTTCGCCGCGTCGTGGAAGCCGTTCGTGTAATCGAAGCCGAGTGCGACGACGATCACCAGGATGATCGTGGCGAGCTCCACTCAGGACTCCTTGACAGCGATGCTCTCGACGGTGTTGGCCACCGCCTCGAAGGCGTCCGCGGCCTCCTCCAGGGTCTCGACCACCTCCTTGGTCTTGAGCACCGTGAGCACGTCTGCAGGCGGCGATCCCTCGGGCGGGGCGAGCAGGTCACCCAGCAGCGTCCGGTAGATGCCGTCCGCCTCGTTCTCGAGCGAGTTGACCTCGATCCAGTACTCCTGCAGCTCGGCCATCTTCTCCAGCCGGGGCATGGCCGCCGCGGTCGCGGCAGCGGCGCGCTGCAACACCTCGGCCTGTGCTCCGATCCCGTCGGGCAGGCTGTCGAGCCGGTAGAGGACGATCCGGTCGGCGGCCTCCTCGATCGCGTCGAGCACGTCGTCGAGCGCCGAGGCGAGCCGGTAGATGTCCTCGCGGTCGAACGGCGTCACGAACGTCGTGTTGATCTTCATCATGATGTCGTGGGTGACCTCGTCGCCCGCGAGCTCGGCCTCCTTGACCCGCGCCGCGCGCGTGGCACGGCCTGCGGGGTCCGCCGCGACGAGCTCGGCGAGCTCGTCCGCGGCGACGACGATGTTCTCCGCAGCTCGGGTGAACAGCGGGTAGAAGCCGCGTTCGTGGGGTGTCAACCTGAAGGCCATCCGCACGTTGTACCGGTTTCGACCGGTCCGGGACGGCCCGGGGGACCGTCCCGTGTTCTGATCGTGGCGGTCCCTGCGCCGCTGCGGTGCGCGGTGTAGACCGGTGCCATGCGCTACGTCGACGACATCCCGGCCGCGAAGCGGTACTCGGTGATCGGGCTGGGCACCTGGCAGTTCGGCTCGAGGGAATGGGGCTACGGCGGCGGGTACGACGACGCCGAGGCGGGCCGGATCGTCCGGCGGGCCCGCGAGCTGGGGATCACGGTGTTCGACACGGCCGAGATCTACGGCTTCGGACGCAGCGAGCGCATCCTCGGCGAGGCGCTGCGCAACAGTGGCGGCACGGACGACGTCGTCGTCGCGACCAAGGTGTTCCCGGTGGTGCCGACGGCCGCAGTCGTGCAGCAGCGCGGGGTCGCCAGCGCGCAGCGGCTCGGCCTGCGGACGATCGACCTGTACCAGCTGCACTGGCCGAACCCGGTGGTCCGCGACGCCACCGCGATGCGCGGGATGCGTGCGCTGCGCGACGTCGGAATCGTCGACCAGGTCGGCGTCTCGAACTATCCGCTTCGCCGCTGGCAGCGCGCGGAGGTAGACCTCGGCGGCGTCGTGCTGAGCAACCAGGTGCAGTTCAGCCTGGTCTCCCGCGCCCCGATGGCCGACATGCTGCCGTGGGCGGCGCGTACCCGGCACGTCGTCATCGCCTACAGCCCGCTCGCGCAGGGGCTGCTGTCGGCGCGGTACGACGCCGAGCACCGCCCGACGAACCGCGTCCGGGCCGCGAACGCGATGTTCCTGCCGGAGAACCTGCGTGCCGCGGACCCGCTGCTGTCGGTGCTGCGCGAGGTGGCGGCGGCGCACGACGCGACGCCGGCGCAGATCGCCCTGGCGTGGACGGTGCACCACCCGCACCTCGTCGCGATCCCCGGAGCGTCGAGCATGGCGCAGGTGGAGAGCAACGCCGCTGCCGCGGAGATCACGCTGGCACCCGACGAGTACGGCGCGCTGTTGGCGGCGGCGGAGGCGTTCAGCCCGACGACGGGGGTCTCGGCGATCCCGGCCCTGGTACGTGCCCGCCGCAGCTGAGGGCGACCGCTGCTGTCGGGTGGCTGCCGGGGTCGTCGGGGTTCGCGGCGTCGTGGGGGTTCGCAGCAAGGTGGCCCTGCTCCCATCCGATTGCAGTATGGCCACCTTGCTGCAAACCCCGGACGCCCGCCCACGCGGCCGTCCCGGACCCGCGGTGTCAGCTCAGATTCGCGCGCAGGAACTCCACCGTCCGGCTCCAGGCCAGCGTCGCCTGCTCCGGGTCGTGGGTGCCCAGGAGGTTCTCGTCGTTGAAGAACGCATGGCCCGCCGGGTAGAAGAAGAACTGCGGGGTCACCCCCGACTCCTTCTGGATCCGGTCGGCGAGCCCACGTGCCGCGTCCGGTGTCGTGAAGCCGTCCTCCTCGCCGAAGTGGCCGAGCACCGGCGCCGTCAGCCCGGACAGGTCCGGGTAGTCCTCCTTGAGGACGCCGTAGAACGGCACCGCCGCGCCGATCCGGTCGCCCTGCTGCGCGGCGAGAACGATCACGAACCCGCCGCCCATGCAGAATCCGACGGCGCCGACCTTCGACGAGGTCACGGCCTCGTGGCCGAGCAGGAAGTCGACGGCCCCGGCCAGGTCCTGGGCGGCCTTGTCGACCGGCAGCTCGGACATGAGCCTGCCGGCCTCGTCGGAGTCGTGGGTGGTCGCGCCGCCGAACAGGTCGGGCGCCAGCGCGACGAAGCCCTCGGCGGCGAACCGGTCCGTGACATCCTTGATGTGGGTGGTCAGGCCCCACCACTCCTGGATGACGACCAGGCCGGGACCACTGCCGGACTCGGGGACGGCGAGGTAGCCGTGGGCGGTACCGCCGTTGCTCGGGAAGGTGACGTTCTGCACAGGGTTGTCGGTCACGGGCACATTCGAGCATGCCGGTATCGCGGGCACACGCAGGACCTGGGCATGAGGCGTCGGCCCGGCCCGCTGCCGTCCGATGTGCACAGCAGGGTCGATCTCGGACCGAGCACCTTCCGGACGGACGTTGCGAGAGCTAACGTTTCGACGGTGAACGTGATCGTCCCTGTTGCCGACCACGTCGCCGCCGCCGCCGACCTGGTCAGGCGCTACCGTGAGCTCCCTGCGGGCGCGCGGGTTCGCCTGGGCAAGCCCAGCTCGAACCTGTTCCGGTTCGGAGCTCCGCCGCCCACGTTGGACGCCTCCGGGCTGTCCGGGGTGATCTCCGTCGACCGGGTCGCCCGCACGGCGGACGTCGCGGGCATGACGACCTACGAGGACCTCGTCGACGCCACCCTCCCGCACGGCCTGATGCCGCTGGTCGTCCCCCAGCTCAAGACCATCACGCTGGGTGGGGCGGTCGCCGGGCTCGGCATCGAGTCGACGTCGTTCCGGCACGGCCTGCCGCACGAGTCGGTGCGCGAGATGGAGATCCTCACCGGCGCCGGCGAGGTGGTCACCGCGACGCCGGACGGGGAGCACGCCGATCTCTACCGCGGCTTCCCCAACTCGTACGGCACGCTGGGCTACGCACTGCGGCTCGTCATCGACCTGCAGCCGGTCACGCCCTACGTCCGGCTGCGCCATCGCCGCCACCCCGACGCGCAGGCGTGCACGGACGCGATCGTCGCGCTGTCCGACACCGGTGTCGACTTCCTCGACGGCACCGTCTTCGGCGCCGGGGAGCAGTACCTGACCACCGGGGAGTTCGTCGACACGCTGCCTGCCGGCGTCGCCGCGAGCGACTACACGGGCCAGCAGGTCTTCTACCGGTCCCAGCAGGAGCGGGCCGTCGACCACCTGACCGTCCGCGACTACCTGTGGCGCTGGGACACCGACTGGTTCTGGTGCTCGCGCGCGCTGGGTGTGCAGAACCCGGTGATCCGCAGGCTCTGGCCGGGCCGCTACCGGCGCTCGGACGTCTACCGCCGCATCGTGGCCCTCGACCGCCGGTACGGGTTCAGCGACCGGCTCAACACCGTGCGGAGGCGCCCGGTCGAGGAGCTGGTGGTGCAGGACGTCGAGATCCCGGTGGGTGCCCTGCCGGCCTTCCTCGAGGCGTTCCGGCGCGACATCGGGATCTCCCCTCTCTGGCTCTGCCCGTTGCGGTTGCGCTCACCGCAGCCCTGGACGCTCTACCCCATGACGCCCGGGGAGCTCTACGTCAACGTCGGGTTCTGGTCGTCGGTGCCGCAGAGCCCGGGGGACCCGGACGCACACAACCGGCGGATCGAGCAGCTCGTGTCCGACCTGGACGGGCACAAGTCGCTCTACTCGACGGTGCACTACGCCGAGGACGAGTTCTGGCGGCACTACAACGGGCCCGCCTACCGCGCGCTCAAACAGCGCTACGACCCGCGCGGTCGGCTGCCCGACCTGTATTCCAAGGTAGCCGGAAAGGGTGGTGCGTGACATGCAGGTCGCGGAGATCATCGGCGGCATCCTGGGGACGGACGTCCCGGTCCGCGTGATCGGTTACGACGGCAGCAAGGTCGGCCCGGACACCGCCGAGACGGCGGTGCGGATCGCCTCCCCGCGCGCGCTCGCGCGGCTGGCGACCGCGCCCGGATCGCTCGGGCTGGCCCGGGCGTACGTGGCGGGCGAGCTGGAGCTCGAGGGCGACCTCCACGCCCTGCTCGAGGGGGTCGCGGACGTCGCGTTGAACGGGATCCCGCGCGCGGAGCAGCTGCGGCTGGCCCGCAAGCTGCTGCCGTACGCCGTGCGGTACCGCGTTCGGCCGCCCGCCATCGAGTACCGCCCGCCGGGCCGCCTGCATTCCAAGAAGCGGGACAGCGCGGCGATCGCCCACCACTACGACGTGTCGAACACCTTCTACGAGTGGGTGCTCGGGCCGTCGATGGCCTACACGTGCGCGGTCTATCCGACGCACGGCGCGACCCTCGAGCAGGCGCAGGCGGCGAAGTTCGAGCTGGTGGTGCAGAAGCTGGCGCTGAAGCCGGGCATGCGGTTGCTCGACGTGGGCTGCGGGTGGGGCTCGATGGTCATGCACGCCGCGGCCGAGCACGGGGTGCGCGCACTGGGGGTGACCCTGTCGCGCAATCAGGCGGAGTGGGCGCAGAACGAGATCGAGCGTCGCGGGCTGGGCGACCTCGCCGAGGTGCGCCACCTCGACTACCGCGACACGCCCGCCGAGCAGTTCGACGCCGTCAGCTCGATCGGGCTCACCGAGCACCTGGGCCGGGCCGCGCTGCCGTCGTACTTCCGGTTCCTCGCGAGCCGCCTGCGGCCGGGCGGCCGGCTGCTCAACCACTGCATCACGCAGAACCACACGCCGAGGATCAAGCGCACTGACCCGTTCATCGACCGGTACGTCTTCCCGGACGGCCAGCTGCACGCGATCGGCCACCTCGTCTCGGTCATGAACGACAACGGCTTCGAGATCCGCCACGAGGAGAACCTGCGCGAGCACTACGCGATGACCCTGCGCGACTGGGGCCGCAACCTCGAGCAGCACTGGGACGAGGCCGTGGCGGAGGTCGGTACGGGCCGGGCCCGGGTGTGGCGGCTCTACATGGCCGCGAGCCGGCTGGGCTTCGAGCGCGACAGCATCCAGTTGCACCAGGTGCTGGGTGAGGTCGTCGGCGAGCGGGGCGAATCGGGGTTCCCGCTGCGCGGCTGGTGACGGGAGGGTTCCGCAGGGACCCTCGCCGGGATCAGGAATCGGGGCCGGCGCCGTTGCGGTCGCCGTCGGTGTAGGCGCGGGCCTGCAGCGTGAACAGCTCGCGGTACACACCGTCGCGGGACATGTGCTCGTCGTGCGTGCCGACGCCGGTGATCCGGCCGTGCTCCATCACCACGATCTGGTCGGCGGTGCGGACGTTGGCCGGCCGGTGGGTCACCAGCACCGTGATGCCGCCGAGCCCGTCCGCTCCCGCCGCCGCCATGGAGCGCAGCGCGGCGAACACGGTGTGCTCGGCGCGGGCGTCGAGGGCCGCGGTGGGCTCGTCCGCGACGACGACGGGCGAGCGCCGGTAGAGCCCGCGGGCCACGCTGATTCGCTGCCATTGCCCACCGGACAGGTCGCGGCCGCCCTGGAACTGCTTCGAGAGCATCGTTCCCAGCCCGCCCGGCACCTCGGCCAGCACGTCGTCGGCACCCGACCGCGCGGACGCGTCGGTGAACGCCTCGCCGTCCGGGTCCGGCCGCGCCAGCCGGCCGATGCGCACGTTGTTCTCCGCGGTCACGGGCCAGCGCAGCGGCTCCTGCATGACGACGGCGACCTGCCTCCACAGGTCCTCCGTGGCGATCAGCGCGGTCTCGTGACCGTCCCACATGACGCTGCCCGACGTGGGCAGGTACAGGCCGGTGATGAGCTTGGCCAGGGTCGTCTTGCCCGAGCCGTTCTCGCCGACGAGCGCGACCACCTCCCCGCGACGCAGGGCC
>JAEUJO010000241.1 GCA_016794615.1 Pseudonocardia sp.
CCGCCGCCTGCCCACCGCCCACCCGCCGTCTGCGCCGCACGCAGCACCGCGGGCACCAGCACCTGCGCCGCGCCGGGCCGCACGTCGGCACCGGAGGAGCGCAGTCGGCGCGGGTCGTCGCCGACGACGACATGCAGGGTCGCGGCGGCACCCCGTCCGGCGGCGGCGCGCACGGGATGGTCGCGGAGCATCACCGCGTGGGCGGTGACGACCAGCGCCGCCGCGAGCGCGCAACCCCCGGTCGCGACGAGCACGGCGCGGCGGCCGAGGAGCCCGGTGAGCAGCAGGCCACCCGCCAGGGCGGCGCCGACGACCCCACCGACCGGCCCGGTGTGCAGGCCGAGCAGCACGACCGCCCACGCGCCGCCGGCCGCGGGAACCAGCCGCAGGTCCGGCGGCCGGGTGGGCTCGGCGTCGGCTCCGGGCGGGCGCCCGTGAAGGCCGGGGCGCGGCGCGGTCACACCCGCACCAGCTCACGCAGCTGCCCGAGCCGCCGCTCGCCGATGCCCTCGATCTCGCGCAGCTGCTCCACCGTCGCGAAGCGGCCGTTGCGGGTGCGCCACTCGACGATCCGCTGCGCCGTGACCGGGCCGACCCCGGGCAGAGCGTCGAGCTGCTCGACCGTGGCTGCATTCAGGTCGAGCGGCCCGGCCGGGCCACTGCCACCGGTCGCCGGGACCGACCCGGTGTCCAGCGCCGGGGGCACCCCGATCGCCACCTGCTCACCATCGCCCACCTTCCGGGCGAGGTTCAACCCGCTCAGGTCGGCGTCGGGGAGGGGACCCCCGGCGGCCTGGAGCACGTCCGCCACCCGGGACCCCGGCGCGACACGCACCAGCCCGGGCCGCCGCACCTTCCCGGCGACGGCGACGACGAGGCTCTCGGGCTCGACCGCGGTCGCGGCCGACGGCACAACGGCAACGCCGGTCGTCACCTGCACGGGCAGGTCCACCACCGGCTCCGCCCGGGGAGCCTCCCGCCAGACGCCGACCGCCGCGACCACCGCGGCGAGGACCCCCACCAGCACCACCGCGAGCGCTCCGGGCCGGCCGGGGTCGATCCGGACGTCGCGCCAGGACCTCGGCAGCCACCGGTCGGTGAACCGTCGCGCACCGCGCCCCGGGCACCGTGCGACCGGACGCGGCGGGATCGGCTGCACGGGGATCGGAACCGTCGGCGAGTCGTCGGCGGGCACGCCGGCCTCCGGGAGGTCCGGACGCGACACCAGCACCGCGGCCAGCCGCCCGGATCCGGGGTACGAGGTCCGACGTGCCATGCCGACGACGCTAGGACCGCGCCCCACCGTGCGACGCCGGTTCGCCGGATCTGTGGATGCCCGGACCCCGATGGGGACAACCTGCCCGCAAGCCCCCGTTGAGCAGCGGAACCGTCGGCCGGTCCGGCTATCGTCGTGCGCCGTCGCGACGCGGCACGACCACGATGCCCAGCAGTCCGGTCCCCGCGTGCGCGCCGATCACCGCTCCTACCTCGGACACCAGCAGCCGCGCCACGCGCGGCAGCCGCTCCCGCAGGCGTTCGGCCAGCTCCTCGGCCCGCTCCGCCGCTCCCAGGTGATGCACGGCGAGGTCGGCGGGCCCGTCCCCGGCGGCCCGGACCGCGAGCTCCACCATCCGCTGGGCTGCGCGCGCCGTCGTCCGCACCTTCTCGAGCGGCACGATCCGCCCCTGTGCCACGTGCAGCAACGGCTTGACGGCCAGCGCGCTGCCCACCAGCGCCGCCGCGGCCCCGATGCGGCCGCCCCGACGCAACCGGTCCAGGGTGTCGACGCAGAAGAACACGCGGCAGCGGCCGGCGACGTCTGCGGCGGCCTCCTCCACTGCCACCGCGTCACCCCCCTCTCCGGCCGCGTCGGCGGCCGCGAGCACGGCGTAGCCCAGGCCCATCGCGGTCGCGCGCGAGTCGACCACCCGCACGCGCCCCGAACCGACCTCCTCCGCCGCGAGTCGCGCCGCCTCCCACGTTCCCGAGAGCTCGCGCGACAGGTGCACCGACACCACCTCGGTGGCGCCGTCGGCGAGCCGTGCCCGGTACGTGGAGGCGAACTCGGCGGGTGCCGGGCGGGAGGTCTGCACGACGAGGTGCCGGTCGGCCAGCGCAGCCGAGACCGCCGCGGCGTCGATGTCGACGCCTTCCCGCCCGACCCGCGTGCCCAGCCGCACCTCGAGGGGCACGACGCTGATCCCCCGACCGGCGGCCATGCCGACGGGAAGGTAAGCGGTCGAGTCGGTCACGACGGCCACAGCCACGTCGAGACAGTAGCCATCCCACCTGTGGAAAGGCGTGGGGGCCGCTCAGGCTCCGATGTTGTAGCCGGCGAGCCGCCAGCGCGGGTGGTCGTCGCGTCGTGCCAGGACCGCCCAGCGGCAGTTGCCCAACCCGCCGAACGACGGCCACACCGGCGTCGGCAGGGCCATCAGGCCCGTCACGAGCCCGGCGATCAGACCGCCGTGCGCCACCAGCAGTGCCGTCTCGGACCGGTTGTCGGAGTCGGCGAACTCGGCCTCCAGCTCGTCCACCACCGGCCGTGAGCGCGTCACCACCGCGACTCGTGACTCGCCCGCGGGCGGAGCCCACTCCGGATCCGATCGCCACTCGGCGATCGCGCCCGGATACTCGCGGTCGATCTCGGCGACCGTGTGCCCCTGCCAGCGTCCGAGGTGGGTCTCCCGCAGCCGCGGGTCGCATTTCACGGGTAGCCCGCACGCCGCACCGACGAGCTCGGCGGTGTCGACCGCGCGGCGCAGGTCCGAGCTGACCAGCCGATCCGGCGCCAGCTCCGCCAGGACCGGGGCGGCCGCGGCGGCCTGCTCGTGGCCGGTCGGGGTCAGGTGCGAGTCGAGATGGCCCTGCATGCGGCCCGCGACGTTGTAGTCGGTCTGCCCGTGACGCAACAGGATGATCCGGCGCAGCGTCATGGGCGCTCGTCACCTGCCGCGGCCACGCGGGCCTCGGCGAACTCCACGCGCGGGCAGTCCTTCCACAGCCGCTCCAGGCCGTAGAACCCGCGCTCCTCGTTGTGCTGGACGTGCACGACGACGTCGATGAAGTCGAGCAGCACCCAGCGACCCTCCCGCGCACCCTCGCGACGCACCGGCTTCACGCCGCGCTCGCGCAGCTTCTCCTCGACGGCGTCCACGATCGCCTCGACCTGCCGCTCGTTCGGCGCCGAGGCGATCACGAAGCAGTCGGTGATCACCAGCTGCTCCGAGACGTCGAGCACCACGATGTCGTGCGCCTTCTTGTCGGCGGCCGCCGCAACGGCCACCCGGGCCGTCTCCAATGCCTGTTCGGTTGCGGTCACCGCGTTCCCTCCACCCGTTAGAACGCTTCCAGTGTCCCAGGCGGGCTCCGCCGAGGGCTCGCAGGCCTATGCCGGTGCCGTACCGAGGTCCGGCGGAAGGTTCTTGCGCAGGCGGTTGAGCGCCCGGTGCTGGGCCACCCGGACCGCACCCGGGCTGGCCCCGACGATCTCCGCGGTCTCCTCCGCCGACAGCCCGACGACGATACGCAGCACGAGGATCTCGCGCTGCTTCTCGGGCAGCGTGTCGAGCAGGTCGCGCAGCCGCCCCGACAGCTCCCCGCGCAGCGCCCGTTGCTCGGGACCCGCTCCGGTTTCGACGGCGTCCGGGACGTCCGCGACGGGGTCCGTCCGCCCTCGGCTGACCGACCGGTGCGCGTCGATCACCTTGTGTCCCGCGATCCCGTAGACGAACGCGAGGAACGGTTTGCCCTGCACCCGGTAGTTGGGCAGGGCGGTCAGGACGGCAAGGCACACCTCCTGCGCCACGTCGTCCGCGGAGAGGAACGAGCGGTCGACGGGCCCGAGCCGGCCGCGGCAGTACCGCGCGACCAGCGGGCGGATCACCTCGAGCAGCCGCGCGACGGCGTCCCGGTCGCCCGCCATCGCCGCGGTGACCAGCTCGTCCGGCACCTGGGCGGTCGGCCGGCGCGCCGTGGCGGCATCCGGCACCGACGGCACGGCAGTGGGCCGCCCGTCGTCGTTCGCGGCGACGAGCGCGAGCCCCCCGTCGATGTCCATCCCGCCCGCGACCCCGGCCACCAGGTCCTCGTAGGCCTGCTGCACCTCGCGCCCGTCGAGGTGGCTCCGGAGCGCGACCGCCCCGGCGTCGACGGCCGTCTGCACATCGTCCACGCCGATCTGCAGCACCAGCGCGATGTCTTCGGGAGGAAGGTGGTCCAACGACGCCGCCAGCACGTGCCCCTGCCTGCCCGGAAGCTGCACCAGGCCGGTCAGGACGGCGCCGTGCTGCGTCTGCTCGGGAAAGCGGAGCGCCGCCGGCGCGACGACCTCCGAGCGCGCCCGCCGCATCCCCCGGACGACGAGCAGGTGTGCGTACGTGCGCGGCGTTCCGGGCAGATCCGTCCATCGACGCCACACCGTGGTCAGGGTCTCGTGCGCGAGTGCGGCCGCCCGGTCACCCGCCGCACCGAGCGCCATGGCGAACACCGCCAACCGCGGTGCGTCGGTCCGGTAGAGCTCGCCGAACTCGCTCCACCCCGATGCCGGCCCCCCCGACACCGCACTCACCCCCATTTGGACTTCGCAGACGGCTCAGCGCCGACGACCCCCCGGCGCCGCCGCATGCCGCGGCGGTGTCCCCCTGAGCTCGGTGTCGACGTCATCTCCACCTTTCGTCCCACGGCGAGCGCCGTCACGAGAGCACGGTGCCGCCGCGCCGATACACCGGACAAGCCGCATCCACCGCGCAACCGCGGTATCGCCCCTCATCGTGGCGTACCGACCCGGGTCGGTCGCACCGGCTTCCCCCTCCACGCAGGTGTGGCCAGTACCACCCTGCGGTGCACCCCCGCCCCCCCGATCGCGCCCCTCCCCTCACAATCTGCACACAGCTTGCCGTATCCCGGCGCGGTGAAACGAGGGGGGTAGCGCAGATTGGGAAGGGTTGACACGGTGCCGCCCACTCGACGTCGTACCGCGACGGGCCGGTCGCGGGCACTCGCGGCTGCAGGCGCGCCGGGAGCCTACGCGGGTACGCGGTTGGGCACGAGGGCGTCGGACACCGCGTCCAGCGCGCCCGGTACGGCTCGGTAGTAGATCCAGGTACCGCGCCGATCACCCTCGATCAGCCCGGCCTCGCGCAGCACCTTCAGGTGGTGGGAGATGGTCGGGCCGGACACCTCGAAGCCGGCGGTCAGCTCACATACGCATGCCTGGCCCCCCTCGGCAGCGCCGATCATGCTGAGCAGCCGCAGCCGCACGGGGTCGGCGAGAGCCTTGAACACCCGCGCCAGCGCGACAGCCCGTGCCTCCGACAGCGCGGCTCCGGTCACCGGGGTGCAGCACTCTCCAGCAACGATGCCTGCGCCTTGTCCAGCATGCTGAGACACACATCCATCTTGACGTGGATCGAAGTAGGGCGCAAGCTTCATGTCTTGATGAGCATCAAAACAGTCGGGACATCAAGGAGAATGCCGTGAGCCCGCGAACAGACGACCTGCGCAACCGCGTCCGGGACCGCTACGCCGCCGCCGCAACGGCGGCCATCAACGGGACCAGCGCGACCTGCTGCGGGGTGAGTGCCGATGGCGAGGCGCAGGAGATGGGCATCAGCGGGGGGTTCGGTGCCGAGCTGTACACCGGAGAGGACCGCGACAGTCTGCCCGCGGACGCCCTCGCCGCGAGCCTGGGCTGTGGTAACCCGCTCGCCGTCGCCGAGCTGAACGACGGCGAGACCGTGCTCGACCTCGGTTCCGGTGGCGGCATCGACGTCCTGCTGTCCGCCCGCCGGGTCGGGCCGACCGGGACGGTGTACGGGGTGGACATCACCGACGAGATGCTGACGCTGGCGCGGGCCAATGCCGTGAAGGCGGGGGCGAGCAACGTCGAGTTCATCAAGGGCACCATGGAGGCCGTCCCGCTCGCGGACGAGTCGATCGACGTGGTCATCTCCAACTGCGTGATCAACTTGTCGACCGACAAGGCCGCCGTGCTCGCCGAAGCGCACCGCCTGCTGCGGCCCGGCGGTCGGTTCGGCGTCTCCGACGTCGTCGCCGATGACCACCTCGACGCAGCGCAGAGAGCCGAGCGAGGCAGCTACGTCGGCTGCGTCGCGGGGGCGTTGAGCATCGGCGAGTACCGCGACGGGCTCACCGCCGCCGGGTTCACCGACATCAGCATCACCCTCACACACCACGTCGCCGACGGCATGCACTCGGCGATCGTGCGAGCCCGCAAGCCCGGCTCGGACGCCTGCTGCGGAGTCACCGCCTGCTGCACGCCCACCGAGCAGGCCGTCGATCGCACCACCACGATTGGTGCCTCCGAGATTGCCGGCGGCTGCGGTTGCGTCTCCTGACTTTCGACCGCGCACGTCGCGACCCCGAACGGGGAGGAGCGGATCACCGCGCGCGGTGCTGGACGCATCGGACACGTGGAGGTACCGAGCGATCTTGCTACGGCTTCCGCCGCTGTTCAGGGCTTCGTCGGCCGGTACAGGTTGCGCTTGGAGATGTTGTGCCGCTGGGCGAACGTCGACCAGGGCGGCCCCTTCGCAAGATCCCTGTTACCTGCGAGAAGGCCAACCGATGAGCCCGGTCCCGCCACGCGGCCTCGAAGGCCAGATCAACCTTCACCTTGTCCGGGGGCAGTTCGGTGCAGCCCAAGAGGAGGAGCCCCAGCGCAAGACCTTGGGATACTGCCTTGCGTTGGCGAGCTGTGAGCTATGCAGCGGGGACGGTGACGGCTTCGATGGCGCGCGGCTCAGGGACCTCGTCCCCCCGTTCGCGCAGGACGTCGATGTAGAGGGCGATGGCCTCGCGCATCTCGTCGACGCACTCCTCGATCGTGTCACCGAGGGCAATGCAGCCGGGCAGGTCGGGCGACCACGCGCCGTAGCCGCCGTCGTCGGCCTGTTCGACGATGACCGCATAGCCGATCATGTCTGTCACCTCAACCCCGCTTGCTTGCGGATGCTGCGCTCCGTACCCAGCGGCAGATCTCTGCCGAGCTTACCGGGAACGACCACGATCCCGGGCTTCGCCGGATGGCTGTAGACCCGGTGGCTGCCGCGGGTGCGCTCCCACACCCAGCCGTCCGCCTCCAGGGTCTGGATCATCTCTCGGACCTTGATGGGCACGCGGGCTCGTTTCGGTCGCTGTCGGCGGCGAGCGCAGTCAACCAGACCGTTCCATCGGCCGCCTTCCGACCTGTTCCGGGAGACAGGGCTGCCGTACCGGTCGTGGTTCGGAGCACCGCTCTCCTAACGCGAACCGAGCATGATCAGGACCTGCACGATCTTGTCAGCACCGCGGATCAGCTGCCCGTTCACTGCCACCTCGTGACGGCTGGTGACGGGCCACTCCACGAGATGCGCTCGTGCGGGGTGAGTGGCGGTCCACAACGGGGCCTCGGTCAAGACCGTGCAGCTCGCCTTGGGCCACAGTACCCGATGATCACGCTCAACACCTACGCCCATGAGTGGCCGGACGCGCTCGATCGCACCCGCACGCTCGTGGACGCCGCGCTCGGCGGGAAGGCAGCCGATACGGCGCGGCCGGGCTGACTTGTACCCGATCGGTACCCGACTGCCCCGCTCACACCTCCGCCGCTGGTCAGGGCTTCGCGTCGCGGTACAGGTTGCGCTTGGAGATGTACTGCACCACGCCGTCCGGCACGAGGTACCAGACCGGCCTGCCCGCGGCGACGCGCGTGCGGCAGTCCGTCGACGAGATCGCCATGGCCGGTACCTCGATCAGCGTCACGGATCCCTCCGGCAGGTGGTCGTCGCCGAGTTCGTAGCCGGGGCGGGTCACGCCGACGAAGTGGGCGTACCGGAACACCCGGTCGACGTCGCGCCACGACAGGATCTGGGCCAGCGCGTCCGCACCGGTGATGAAGAACAGCTCGGCGTCGGGGGTGGCGGCGTGCAGGTCGGACAGCGTGTCGATGGTGTAGGTGGGGCCGCCGCGGTCGATGTCGACGCGGCTCGCCGAGAACCGCGGGTTCGACGCCGTCGCGATCACCGTCATGAGGTAGCGGTCCTCAGGCAGGCTGACCTCGCGCTCCACCTTCTGCCAGGGCTGACCGGTCGGCACGAACAGGACCTCGTCCAGCGCGAACCGGTCGGCGACCTCGCTGGCCGCGACCAGGTGCCCGTTGTGGATCGGGTCGAAGGTCCCGCCCATGATGCCGATCTTGCGGTGCACGGGCGCAGCCTAAAGGAGATCGGCGCCCGACGGACACGTCACGACGTGCGGTTCCGTCGGGCGGCGCGGCACCGGCCCGTGCACAGGTCATGCGCGCATCCGCGCCCGAACGCCGAACTGTCGGGGGTGGGGATCACGATGGACGGGTGACGACGACCGAGCTGCCCGACACCGCACTCCGCGACCGCGCCGAGGAGGTGCTGCGCACACTCGCGGGATCCCGGGCGCGCCTGCGCGACGACCAGTGGACTGCGATCCACGCCCTGGTCGTCCAGCGGCGGCGGGCGTTGGTCGTGCAGCGCACGGGATGGGGCAAGTCCGCCGTGTACTTCGTGGCCACGGCGTTGCTGCGCGCGGGGGGTGCGGGGCCCACGGTCATCGTGTCCCCGCTCCTCGCGCTGATGCGCAACCAGATCGACGCCGCTGCCCGCGCGGGTGTGCGCGCGGTGACGGTGAACTCGGCGAACACCGGCGACTGGGAAGCCACGTACACCGCGATCGACGCGGGCGAGGTCGACGTCCTGCTGGTGAGCCCGGAGCGGCTGAACAACCCCGACTTCCGGGACCGGGTGCTCCCCCGGCTCACGGCGAGCACGGGCCTGCTGGTGGTGGACGAGGCGCATTGCGTCTCCGACTGGGGGCATGACTTCCGGCCCGACTACCGGCGCCTGCGGGCGCTGATCGCCGAGCTGCCGCCGGGGATCCCGGTGCTGGCCACCACGGCGACGGCGAACGACCGGGTGGTTCGGGACGTCACCGAGCAGCTGGGGCTCGCATCAGGAGAGCCGCTCGTGCTGCGCGGCTCGCTGGACCGGGAGAGCCTGCGCCTGTCCGTGGTGCGGCTGCCGACGCCCGCGCGGCGCCTGGGGTGGCTCTCCGCGCATCTGGCGGAGCTGCCGGGGGCGGGCATCGTCTACACGCTCACGATCGCCGCCGCGGAAGAGGTCGCGGAGTTCCTGCGGGAGCGCGGCGTGCCCGTCGCCTCCTACACCGGCAGGACCGACCCGGAGCAGCGGCTGGCCGCGGAGGCGGACCTGCTGGCGAACCGGGTGAAGGCACTGGTCGCCACCAGCGCGCTCGGGATGGGTTTCGACAAGCCGGACCTCGGTTTCGTCGTTCATCTCGGCGCTCCGTCCTCGCCTGTGGCGTACTACCAGCAGATCGGGCGCGCAGGCCGGGCGGTCGAGCGGGCCGAGGTGGTGCTGCTGCCCGGAGCGGAGGACCGCGACATCTGGGCGTACTTCGCCTCACTCGCGTTCCCGCCCGAGCCGCTCGTGCGCCGGACGCTGGACGTGCTCTCGGAGCGCCCGATGTCGACGGCGTCGATCGAGACCCGGGTGGACCTGTCACGGACGCGCCTGGAGATGCTGCTGAAGGTGCTCGACAGCGACGGTGCCGTGCGGCGGGTGAAGGGAGGCTGGGTCTCGACCGGGCTCCCGTGGACCTACGACGAGGACCGGCACCGGCGGATCGCCATCGCCCGCCAGGCCGAGCAGCGGGCGATGCTGGCCTATCTCGACACGCCGGAGTGTCGCCTCGCGTACCTGCGCGGCCAGCTCGACGACGATTCCGGGCAGCCCTGTGGACGCTGCGACACCTGCACCCGCACCGTGTGGGAGCCGTCCGTGGACGCCGAGGCCGAGGCCGCCGCGCAGGAGCGGATCACCCGTCCCGGCTCACCGGTGCCGCCGCGCAAGCAGTGGCCGTCGGGCATGGCGGAGCTGGGTGTTCCCGTGTCGGGCCGGATCGCCGCCGGTGAGCTCGCGGACGAGGGCCGGGTGATCGGGCGGCTCTCGGACATCGGCTGGGGCACCCGGCTGCGCGAGCTGGTCGCGGGCGACGACGTCCCGGTACCGCCGGAGGTGCTCGACGCCTGTGTGAAGGTGCTCGCCGGCTGGACCTGGGCGGCGCGGCCGGTGGGAGTGGTCGGGGTCGGGTCGCGGACCCGGCCGCACCAGCTCGCACACCTGGCCCGGCGCATCGCCGAGATCGGGCGGCTGCCGCTGCTGGGCACCGCGGAGCCGGCCGGTCCGCGTCCCGCGCCGTCGGCGAACTCCGCGCAGCGGCTCGCGGCGGTGTGGGACGGCTTCACGGTTCCCGATCTCACAGCCGTGCGCGGTCCGGTCCTGCTGGTCGACGACGTGCTGGACAGTGGATGGACGGCCACGGTCGTCGCCCGCCTGCTGCGCCGGGCCGGTGCTCCCGCCGTGCTGCCGTTCGCGTTGGCCCTCGCTGCATGAGCCCGTCCGGAGGAGGGTCTCCCCGTGATGCGCCGGCCGTCACGCGGCCGGCGGGCAGACGAACACGCGGCAGTGTCCCTGGTCGACGACGATCGCACCGGCCCCCGGCGGCGGCGGGAGTCCGTCGGGGACGACGGTCAGCCGCAGGTCCTCCGGCGCGGGCCGACCGGCGTCCACCCAGGCCGCGGCCGCGGCGAGGACACGATCGGAGAGGGCCTCCCCCGCCGGGCCGAAGGCCCGCACGCGCACCGGCCACGGCCCTCGGGTCACGGGGTTCGCGGCCGGATCGAGGACGACGGCGGCGAGACCGGGACCCGCCGGGGAGTCGGCGAAGATCCCGATGCTCGCCGCGTGGTCCCGCACCGGCAGCAGTTCGGCAGGAAGGCCGTCCGGATCCGGGTCGTCGGGGTCGACCCGCCCACCCAGGAGCCGACACGCTCCCGGCTCGGTCAGCGCCAGCCACATCCCGAATCCGTCCCACAGGTCCCCTGCGCCTAGTGGCTCCGGTACGTGCCGGACCGGACCGGGCGCCGCCAGGGCGGCCCGGACGAGTGCCGGATCGACACGGCTGTCGGCCGGGAGCACCGACACGCCGCCGTCCACGGTCGTACCCGCCTCGGACACGGCGCCGACGCCCCGCAACCGGACGAACGAGCACCGGCGGACCGACGCGCTGCGCAGTGCACCGTCCGCGCCGAGATCCAGCGCGACCGACACCTGGGTACCCCGCAACCCCAGGGGCAGCAGCAACCGGCCGCCCGGCACGAGCTGCCCGACCCACTCCGGCCGGACGTCGCCGCTCCCGACGGTGAGGACGATCCGGTCGTAGGGTGCGCCGGGCGGGTGGCCGAGCGCACCGTCGCCACACACCAGTTCGACCTCGCCCACCTCGGCGGCTGCGAGGTGGCGCGCCGCACCGTCGACGAGGTCGGCGTCGATGTCGACGCTCACCACGTGTCCCTGCGGCCCGACGAGGCGCGCCATGAGTGCGGCGTTGTAGCCCGTCCCGGCCCCGATCTCCAGGACGCGGTGCCCGGGGCGCAGGTCGAGTTGCGCGAGCATGATCGCCATCATCGACGGCTGGGAGGCCGAGCTCGTCGTGACGCCGTCGACGGACTGGGTGGCGACGGCCTCGTCCGCGTACGCCCGTTCGAGCGGCACCCTGGGCAGGAACAGGTGCCGCGGCACGGCTCTGAAGGCCTCCTCGACCGCGGGGCTGCACAGTCGCCCGACGTCGCGCATCCCGTCGACGAGCCGCGCGCGGGCCCGGTCGGCCGCACCCATGCGCCGAGTCTGGTCCCCCGCCCGTTCCGCCGCCACTGTGCTACAGCGTGTGCACGGGGACGAGGTCGTCGGCGTGGACGACCTCGCGGCGCTGCGCGGAGGGGAGCTCGTGGCTGCTTCGGCCGATCAGGTCCGGCAGCTCGGTGGCGTCGAACCCGACCACGCCGCGGGCGACCACGGTGCCGTCCGGGTCCACGAGGTCCACGACGTCGCCCGCGACGAAGTCGCCCGAGACACCACGGATGCCGGCGGCGAGCAGCGAGCGGCGACGGTGCACCACGGCAGTGGTCGCGCCGCGGTCGAGGTCGAGACGGCCGCGGACGTCCGCGGCGTGGCGGAGCCAGAATCGTCGCGCCGACATCCGGCGCCCTGACGGGCGGAACGCCGTGCCGACCTTCGGCCCGTCGCCCGCCGTGTCCAGGGCGGCGGCGACGTCCGCGGCGGCGGCCAGCAGCACCGGGATCCCCGCAGCCGACGCCATCGCCGCCGCGGTGATCTTGGTGGCCATCCCGCCGGTACCGAGGCCGCCGCCGGAGCGGGCGATCGTCACCTCCGCCAGATCGGCGGTGTCGTCGACCTCGGCGATCAGCCGGGACCCGGCCCGGCGCGGATCGCCGTCGTGGAGCCCCTCGACGTCGGAGAGCAGCACCAGCCCGTCCGCGCCGACGATGTGCGCGACCAGCGCCGCGAGCCGGTCGTTGTCGCCGACGCGGATCTCGTCGGTGGCCACGGTGTCGTTCTCGTTCACCACGGGCAACACGTCCAGCCCGAGCAGGCGCTCCAGGGTGCGCTGGGCGTTGCGGTAGTGCGCACGGCGGATCATGTCGTCCGCGGTGAGCAGCACCTGCCCGATCCGCTGACCGTGCCGCGCGAACGACGCCCCGTAGGTCTGGGCGAGCTGCAGCTGGCCGACGGCCGCGGCCGCCTGCTGGGTGGCGAGGTCGCGCGGGCGGCGGACCAGCCCGAGCGGGGCCAGGCCCGCCGCGATCGCGCCGGACGACACCAGCACGACCTGGGTGCCCGTCGCGCGCCGGGCGGCGAGCGCGTCGACGAGGGCGTCGAGTCGCTCGGGGTCCAGCCCGCCGGTGAGGCTGGTCAGCGAGGACGACCCGACCTTGACCACCACCCGGCGCGCCACCCCGAGCTGCGCCCGGGCACTCACGTGTCGCCCTCCGGGGCGACCCCGTCGTCAGCGCCGAAGAGCTCGTCGTCGGTACGGGTCCGGCGCCGCTCGACCCGGGCGGCCAGCCGGTCCGCCGCCGACGCGCGGGAGCTCTGCTCCAGCCGCCGGTCCGTCCCGCGCCCGGACAGCATGACCGCGACCCCCGCGGGCGTCGACGGCTCCCAGTCGAACGTGACGTCGCCGATCGTGACCGGGCAGCCCGGCACCGCCCCGGCCTCGGCCAGCGCCTCCTCGACCCCGAGCCGGGCCAGCCGGTCGCCCAGGTAGCCGACGGCCTCGTCGTTGTCGAAGTTCGTCTGCCGGATCCAGCGTTCGGGCCGCGCGCCGCGCACGATGAACCCGCCCGGAAGCTCGGGGTCCGGCACGACGGTGAAGCCGGCGTCGTCGACCGCGACGGGCCGCAGCACCACGCGGGTCGGCTCGGCGACGGGCTGCGCCGCACGGTGGGCGCGCACCTGCGCGGCCATCGCGAACGTCAGCTCGCGCAGTCCCTCGCGGGTGGCCGTGGAGATCTCGAACACCGGCCAGCCGAACCGCTCGGCCAGCTCGGAGCGCACCAGCTCGGCGAGGTCCCGGGCGTCCGGAACGTCGATCTTGTTCAGCGCCACGAGCCGGGGCCGGTCGGCCAGCACCCCGCCGAGCGCCGGGGTGTAGCGGGCGAGCTCGTCCTCGAGCGCCTGCACGTCCGAGACGGGGTCGCGACCGGGCGCGAACGTCGCGCAGTCGACCACGTGCACCAGCACCGAGCACCGCTCGATGTGTCGGAGGAAGTCCAGCCCCAGGCCGCGGCCCTCCGAGGCGCCCGGGATCAGCCCCGGCACGTCGGCGACCGTGAAGACCTCCTCCCCCGCGGTGACCACCCCGAGCTGCGGGACGAGCGTGGTGAACGGGTAGTCCGCGATCTTCGGCCGGGCCGCAGACAGCGCCGCGACCAGCGACGACTTGCCGGCCGAGGGGAACCCGACCAGGCCGACGTCGGCGATCGAGCGCAGCTCCAGCACGAAGTCACCGGTCTCGCCCGGCTCGCCGAGCAGCGCGAAGCCGGGGGCCTTCCGCGCGGTCGAGGCGAGCGCCGCGTTGCCCAGCCCCCCGCGGCCACCCGCGGCGGCGACGAACCGCGTGCCCGGCCCGACGAGGTCGGCGAGGACCGCACCGTCCGACGCCATGACGACGGTGCCGTCCGGCACGGCGAGCTCCAGGTCGTCCGCGTTCGCGCCGGCCTTGAACCCGCCCTGGCCCTGCTTCCCGTTGCGGGCCGCCGCGTGCGGCCGGTGGTGGAAGTCGAGCAGGGTGTGCACGCCCGGGTCGACGACGAGCACGACGGAACCGCCGCGGCCCCCGTTCCCCCCGTCCGGGCCGCCGAGCGGTTTGAACTTCTCGCGGTGCACCGAGGCGCACCCGTTGCCGCCCGCACCCGCGGTGGCGTGCACCACCACCCGATCGACGAACTTGGGCACGAGCCGACTCCTGACAAGAGGAACGGCGGGCCTGCCCTCAGGGGCGGCCCGCCGTCCGGTGTGCTTGTGGCGCTCGGCGGAGCCGAACGCGGTGAGCAGGCCTCAGACCTGCGGCGGCGGGGCCTGGGACCGCGGCCGCCAGACCGAGGTGAGACCTTCGCCGTGTCCCGCGGTCTCAGACTCCCGAGGGGATGACGTTGACGACCTTGCGGCCCTTCGTGTACCCGAACTCGACCGAGCCCTCGACGAGGGCGAACAGCGTGTCGTCGCCACCGCGACCGACGCCCTGCCCCGGGTGGAACTTCGTGCCGCGCTGGCGGACCAGGATCTCGCCCGCGTTCACGGCCTGGCCGCCGAACCGCTTGACACCCAGCCGCTGCGCGTTCGAATCGCGCCCGTTGCGGGAGCTGGACGCACCCTTCTTGTGAGCCATCGGCCGGTCTCCTACTTCGCGATCTTGATGACCTGGACCCGCGTCAGCGGCTGACGGTGCCCCTGACGTTTGTGGTACCCGGTCTTGTTCTTGAACTTGTGGATGCGGATCTTGGGACCCTTGGTGTGCTCGACGACCTTGGCGGAGACGGTCGCCGACGCCAGCGCGTCCGCAGCGGTCGTGAGGTCTTCGCCGTCGACCAGCAGCACCGGCACGAGCGAGATCTCGTCGCCGGGAGCGCCGTCGATCTTCTCGACGGTGACCACGTCGTCGACGGCCACCTTGTACTGCTTGCCGCCGGTCTTGACGATCGCGTACATGGACGCACTGCTCCAAAGCTCAGGGGACGTGGTGAGGTCCCGTCGTGGGTGGCCTGGTCGTCACGGCCTCGTGCCGCAGCTCCCGGATAGGTGGAGCGGAGCGCGGCGCAGGCCTCCAGCGTACGGAACGGTTTTCGCGAGGGTCAAACCGGGTCTCCCGGCGTTGCGGCGTCCGGGGCGGGCGGGCCGGCCGGGCGCGACGCGGCCCGGCGCGCACGGCGAGCGCGCGGCGCGACCACCGGCTCGGGAGCGGGCGGTGTGGCAGCGGCGCCTGCACCGGGCTCCTCGGCGTGCTCCCCGGCCGGGCGCGCGCTGGGCACGGTGACGACCCCGACCGTCGGTGCGTCGCCCGTGGTCACCGTCGGTGCGCCGACGGTACGGGTCACGCGGCCACGCCTCCGTCGACCCACCGGTTCCGGCCTGTCGACGGTCTCCGACCCGGGCGTGACAGCCCCGTTGGTTCCGCTCTCTGCGGTCGGCAGGCCCGGCGTCGCCGTGTCGATCCGGCCGTTCGGTGCCGAGCGCCGGTCGCGCTCGGCGGCCAGCGCCTGCTCGACGACGATCTCCTCGACGTCGTCGCGCACGGTCTCGACGGTCGCGGGGACCACCGCCGACGCCGTGGGCTCCGGCTCGACCGGCTCCGGTGCGCCGACGTCCGAGCCGGCCTCGCCGCGGTCCGGCTCGACCGGCACCACCTGGCCGTGCCCCGCCTCGTCCGGCCCCGCCTCGTCCGGCCCCGCCTCGTCCGGCACGGTCTCGTCCGGCACGGTCTCGTCCGGGGCCGCAGGTGAGGCCTCCTCCGAGGCCGCGGGCGCGAGCGCCGACAGATCCGGTACCAGGGCCGCGGGGAGGCGCCGGCCCCGGTCTCCGTTCGCCTCGTCGCGCCGTCCCCGGCCGCGACCGCGCCGCCCACCGGTGTCGCCGTTGCGCTCGCGCTCCCCCCGGTCGCGCCCGTTCGGCTCGGTCACAGGCCCGGTCGCGACGATCACGCCACGGCCTCGGCAGTGTTCGCACGGTGTCGAGAAGTGCTCGAGCAGACCGCCGCCGACCCGTTTGCGGGTCATCTGGACCAGACCCAGCGACGTCACCTCGGCCACCTGGTGCCGGGTGCGGTCGCGGGCAAGGCACTCGGTCAGCCGCCGCAGCACCAGGTCGCGGTTCGCCTCGAGCACCATGTCGATGAAGTCGATCACGATGATGCCGCCGATGTCACGCAGCCGCAGCTGGCGCACGATCTCCTCGGCCGCTTCGAGGTTGTTGCGGGTGACCGTCTCCTCGAGGTTGCCCCCGGAGCCGGTGAACTTGCCCGTGTTGACGTCGATGACCGTCATCGCCTCGGTGCGGTCGATCACCAGCGTGCCGCCCGAGGGCAGCCACACCTTGCGATCCAGCGCCTTGAGCAGCTGCTCGTCGATCCGGTACTCCTCGAAGACGTCGCGCGGGCCGATGTGGCGATGCAGCCGGCCCGTGAGCTCGGGCGCCACGTGCCCGACGTAGTTGGCCACCGTCTCCCACGCGTCGTCGCCCGCGATGACGAGCCGGGAGAAGTCTTCGTTGAACTGGTCCCGCACAACCTTGATCAGCATGTCCGGCTCCTCGTAGAGGAGCACGGGTGCCTTGGGCCTGTTCGGGCCGGTCTTCTCGGCCTTCTCCTTGACGACCTCCCACTGTGCCTGCAGCCGGCGGACGTCGCGCTCGAGAGCCTCCTGCGTCACCCCTTCCGAGGCGGTACGGATGATCACGCCCGCCTCGCTCGGCACGATCTCGCGCAGCAGGTCCTTCAGCCGCTTGCGCTCGATGTCCGGCAGCTTGCGGCTGATCCCCGCCGCGCCGCCCGAGGGGACGTAGACCAGGAACCGGCCGGCGAGGCTGATCTGTGTGGTCAGGCGGGCCCCCTTGTGCCCGACCGGGTCCTTCGTGACCTGCACGAGAACGCTGTCGCCGCTGGACAGCGCCTGCTCGATGCGGCGCGCGCGGCCGCCGAGCCCGGCGGCGTCCCAGTCGACCTCGCCCGCGTAGAGCACGGCGTTGCGGCCGCGCCCGATGTCGACGAACGCGGCCTCCATGCTCGGCAGCACGTTCTGCACGCGGCCGAGGTAGATGTTGCCGACCAGGGAATTGGTGGCCGAGCCCGAGCCGCCGGCTCCATTCGTGACGAAGTGCTCGACGAGCACGTGGTCTTCGAGGACGCCGATCTCGACCCGGTCGCCGCGCTCACGAACCACCATCGACCGCTCGACGGACTCCCGGCGCGCCAGGAACTCGGCCTCGCTGAGGATCGGCACCCGGCGGCGGCCGGCGTCGCGCCCGTCTCTGCGGCGCTGGCGCTTGGCCTCCAGGCGGGTCGAACCGCGGACGCTCTGCACTCCGTCGCCGTCGGCGTCGTCGGGCCGCTCCCGCGGAGCCCGGACCTTGACGACCGTGTGCGGCGGGTCCGACTCGTCGTCCGCGGAGGGGTCGTCGCCCGACCCGCGGCGACGGCGACGGCGACGGCGACGGCGCGAGGCACCGGCCTCGTCGTCGGTCTCGTCGGCGACCGCACCCGGCTCCTCGACGGCCGTGTCGGCGCCGTCGGTCTCGTCGGCATCGCCCTCGTCGGCATCGGTGTCCGAATCGGCCTCGGTGCCGTCGCCCTCGCCACCCCGCCCGCGACCCCGCCCGCGGCGCCCGCGGCGACGCCTGCGGCGCGCACCGCCCTCGTCGGAATCGTCGTCCGCCCGGTCGTCGTCGGTGTCGGCCGGGCCCGCGGCCTCGTCGGTCGGCGGTTGGTCGGCCACGGCATCGAGTGGTGACCCCGGCGCGGCGGCCTCGGCCGCGGCGCGGCCGGGCTGACCACGGCGGCGGGTGCGGCGGACCGGCTCGTCCGCGGCGGGCTCGGTGGCGGTCTCGGTCGCGGGCTCAGTGGCGGTCTCGGTCGCGGGCTCGGCGGCGGGCTCGGCGGCACGACGCCGGCTGCGCCGGACGGGCGGCTGGAAGACGGGCGCGGGCGGCGCGAACAAGGGCGCCAGCACGGCCGGCTCGTCGGCCGGGCCCGCGGGCTCGTCGACGACGCCCGGCTGCTCCCCGGCGAGCAGGACGTCCTCCGCCGGAGGCGCGGGCGCCGCGGCCAGCTCCGGCACCAGCAGGACCGCGACCTGCTCCGCCGTCTTGCGGTTCACGCTGGACTGGACGCTGCGGGCGGCGAACCCGAGCTCCAGCAACGCGGCCATCACCTCCCGGCTCGTGCGACCGAGGAGCTTGGCCAGCGCGTGCACCCGCAACTTCTCGGGCAGGTCGTCGAGGCCGGATAGGGTGACCGGCCCGCCGGTGGGACCGGCGGGCGAATCGCTGTTCGTCATGCAACTCCTCCGCCCCCGGGCGCCTCATCGGGAGGCGGCCGCGCGGGGGCCCGTGCGTCTCTCCCCGAGCGGTGCGCGGGGAGCAATCCTGTGCCGCTGTATTCGTGCGCGACGCCGCGCCATCCCTCCGGCGTCGGTCAGGATCGGGTGGTAACCCGGTCCGGGCCGAGCGGATCGGTGAGGCGGCCCCGGTCGTCGAGCAGGCCCTGCGCCATCCGGGTCGCCTTCGCGGGAGCCGGCAGCTTGAGACCTGCGACAACATCGAGCGCGCCCAACACGTCGTCGGGCCGAACGGCGGGTGTCGTCTGCCGCACGACCGCGGTCATTATCGCACAGTCCGTCGTGCCGGGGGCGGACCTCGACGCCGGTGCCGACACGATCACGCCGACGAGCGCGCCGCGCACGTCGATCCGGCGCCGCCCCGAGGGCGTCACCCGCTCCACGACGACGGCGTCCGCCCCCTCCACCGCGACGACCGCGCGGCGCAGGTCGTCCGGGCTGACTCCGGGCAGCTCGATGCGCCATCTGCTCGCGTCGATCCGCTCGGCCAGCGGTGTGCCCTCAGCCTCCGTGGCCGCGAGCACGTCCAGCCCGGCGGGCAGCGCGGCGTCCAGTGCGGCAGCGAGGTCCGCGGGATCCAGCGGGCGGATGAGCCCGATCTCCATGTACTCGGCCTCGCTCGCGGCGCCGGTGGGCGCGGCCCCGATCCACGACAGCCGCGGGTGGGGGGAGAACCCGTGCGAGTGCGCGACGGGAATGCCGGCCCGGCGCACGGCGCGCTCCACGCTGCGGGCGACGTCCCGGTGGGACAGGAACCGCAGCCGCCCGCGTTTGGCGAACCGGACGCGGATGCGCTGGACCGTCGGAGGTGCCGGATTCGCCGCCTCACCGGGCCGCACACGCGCCATGGCTCGCAGCGTACGGGGTGGCACGACCACCTCAGGACCCAGCGGATCTGCCGACCGGACGCCGCGACCTCAGTCGGCGACGGCCAGCGGGTCGAGCACCAGCAGCGACTCCCCCGCCGGCCGGAACCCTGCGCGCATGTAGAACGAGGCGCTGCTGCCGGTCGGGGCGAGCACGAGGCGCCGGTACCGCCGCTCCCGCGCGTGCTGGACGGCGCGGGCCAGCAGCGCGCCCGCGATACCGCGATCGGCGAAGGCGCTGAGCACGAACGCGCTGCCGACCTGCCCGATCCGCCCGCTGCGGGCGCCCGGGCGGGGCATGTGCACGATCTCGACCACGTTGATCGAGCCCACCGGCGTCCAGCCGCCGCGTTCCGAGCCCGCCTCGGCCAGCCAGAACGTCCGCCGAGGCAGCTCGAGACGCCACCACTGCGCGAACGCGGCCTCGAACCCCGGATCGTCGACGGGACGCCCGGCGCGTTCCTCCAGCCAGGCGCGGCGCAGCGCGGCGAGAGCGGCCTCGTCGCGTGCGTCGGCCACCCGTACGACGAGGTCCGGCTCAGCCACCCGGTCGGGGCCCGGTGCTCGCCCGAAGTGCGGTCACCGGGATCAGCGGCAGCAGGGTGGTGCCGCTCGGCCCGACCTCGATGTCCGTGCCCGTCGACGGGCACACGCCGCAGTCGAAGCAGGGCGTCCACCGGCAGTCGTCCTGCTCCCGGCCGGCCAGCGCGTCCTGCCAGTCGTCCCACAGCCAGTCGCGCTCCAGCCCGGAGTCGAGATGGTCCCAGGGCAGCACCTCGACACGGTCGCGCTCACGCGTGGTGAACCAGTCCAGCGAGACCCCGAGCGGCTCCAGCTCCGCGGCGCAGGCGTCGACCCACCGCTGGTAGGAGAAGTGCTCGGTCCACCCGTCGAACCGGCCGCCCGCACGCCACACCCGCTCGATCACCCGACCGACCCGCCGGTCGCCGCGGGCGAGCAGGCCCTCGATCAGCGAGGGCTGCCCGTCGTGGTAGCGCATGCCGACGTTGCGGCCCAGCTTGCGGTCCGCGTTGACGGCCTCGCGCAGCGCGCGCAGCCGCCTGTCGACGACGTCCGGATGCGCCTGTGCCGCCCACTGGAACGGCGTGTGCGGCTTGGGCACGAACCCGCCGATGGAGATCGTGCAGCGCACGTCGTTGCGTCCCGAGGCGGCCCGCCCGGCGCGGATGACGTTGTGCGCCATGTCCGCGATCTGGACGACGTCGCTGTCCTCCTCGGTGGGCAGGCCGCACATGAAGTAGAGCTTGACCTGGCGCCAGCCCTGGGCGAACGCCTCGGAGACGGTGCGGATGAGGTCGTCCTCCGACACCATCTTGTTGATCACCCGCCGGATCCGCTCCGACCCGCCCTCGGGGGCGAACGTGAGCCCGGAGCGGCGGCCGTTGCGGCTGATCTCGTTGGCGAGGTCGATGTTGAAGGCGTCGACGCGGGTGCTCGGCAGGCTCAGCGACGTGTTCGTGCCCTCGTAACGGTCGGCGAGGCCCTTGGTGATCTCGGCGATCTCGGAGTGGTCGGCCGACGACAGCGACAGCAGCCCGACCTCGTCGAACCCGGAGGCGCGCACCGCGGCGTCCACCATCTCGCCGATCCCGCGAAGCGACCGCTCCCGGACGGGGCGGGTGATCATCCCGGCCTGGCAGAAGCGGCAACCGCGCGTGCAGCCGCGGAAGATCTCCACGCTGGCCCGCTCGTGCACGGTCTCCGCCATCGGCACGAGCGGCGTCTTCGGGTAGGGCCAGGTGTCGAGGTCGACGGTGGTGCGCTTCTGCACGACGCCGGGAACACGGGCCTCGCTCGGCACGACCTCGGCGATCGCGCCGTCCGGACCGTAGGAGACCGCGTAGAGCGACGGCACGTAGCAGCCCGGCGTCCCCGCCAACCGCAGGAGGAGCTCGCGGCGTCCCCCGGGCCGCCCGGCGGCCTTCCAGTCGCGGACGACGTCGGTGATGTCGCCGACGACCTCCTCCCCGTCACCGATCGCAGCGACGTCGACGAAGTCCGCGATCGGTTCCGGGTTGAACGCGGCGTGCCCGCCCGCCACGACCACCGGGTGGTGCTCGCCGCGGTCGACGGCGTGCAGCGGGATGGCGGCCAGGTCGAGCGCGGTGAGCAGGTTCGTGTAGCCGAGCTCGGTGGAGAAGCTGACCCCGAGCACGTCGAAGGCCCCGAGCGGGCGGTGCGCGTCCACGGTGAACGCGGGCACCCCCGCCGCACGCATCAGCGCCTCGAGGTCCGGCCACACCGCGTAGCAGCGCTCCGCCAGCGCGTCGGCCCGCTCGTTCAGGATCTCGTAGAGGATCTGGATGCCCTGGTTGGGCAGGCCGACCTCGTAGGCGTCGGGGTACATCAGCGCCCACCGGACCAGCGCGCCGTCCCACGGCTTGATCCGGGCGTTCAGCTCACCGCCGACGTACTGCACGGGCTTCGCGACCCGCGGCAGCAACGCCTCGAGGGCGGGGAAGACGGACGGGGCCGCCCCGGTGGTGCTCAGGTCGCCGGTCACGCTGCACCAGCGTAGCCCCGCTGTCGCCCGGCGCCGCATCGCGCCCTGCTGGTCACGTGCCGGTGTCGACGACGGGTGCACCGGGTGGGACGCTGACCGAGCCACCTCCCGAGGAGCTCGTGATGAGCACGCCCGACCCCGCCGCACGTCGGTGGGCCGTGCTCGACGTCGCGGCGCCTGCGACGCTCGCCGCGGTGGCGGCCGCCGCAACTGCGCTGCCGTGGTGGCAGGCGGACCGGGGCGCCGTGCTCCTCGGCACGGGACCGGTGACCGAGCTGCCGCCGGACACCTGGACGGGCGTCGAGATGATCGGGCCGTGGGCCGTGGCGGTCGCGGTACCTGCGGGGATCGCGGTGCTGGCGGCCGCTCTCGCGATCCTCGGATCCGTTCGGGCCGCGCGGCCGGCGGCGCCGTCCCGATGGGCGGCGTGGGCCGGGTCGTTCGCGGCCGCCGCACGGTGGGCGGCGGTTGCGGCAGGTCTCGCAGCCGTCGCCGGCGCGGGGCGCGTGCTCCTGGGGTGGGGCGCGTCGGGGGCGGCCGGGGTGTGGTCTGCGCTCGCGGCCGGGCTCGCGGCGGGGGCCACCGCGCTTCCCCGGAGCGCGGCGGCCACCGGCACGCCGAGCGACCCCGCCCGCCCAGGTGCGCGTTCCGGCACGGCGGATTTCGCGTTCCGGCTCACGCCGTCGCGGGCCGCCGCGACCCTGGCGCTGGTCGCTGCGGTCGGCCTCCCGCTCGCCGTGGACCAGGCAGGCGTCCGGCCGCACCGGGACGCGGCCGCACCGTTCGTCCCGGTCGCCGCAGTCGGCGCGTTCCCCCTGCGCAGCGGCGCGGCCGGGCTCGCCGCGGCGGACGACGTGTGGCCGGTGCTCGCCGATGGCTCGCCGGGGGTGGTCAGCCGGACAGGTATCGTCGTCGCGGGCCCGGACGGCCGGGCGCGCGTGCTCGCCCGGACCGATCGTGGTGCGCCTGCGCCGATCGGGGTGGTCGGCGACCGGGTCGTGCACTGGACCGCGTCCGACGTCATCACGATCACCCAGCTGCAGGCGGGTTCACCGCTGGAGGTCGTCCTGCGCGACGTCACCGAGGCGGGGACGCTCGGCGCCGACGGCTCGCTGTGGCTGCGTTCGGACGCCGACCCGGTGGGCACCGTCCGCCGCCTGGACGTCGCCGCCCTCGACGGACAGCAACGAATCGCGGTCACCTACCTCCCGGTCGTCACGATCCAGGAACCCGACCCACCCGTCGATCTCCGGACCGTGCTGCCCGTTCCGGGTGGGGGCCTGCGGACCGTCTCCGGAGGCGGGCGGCTGGAGATGTTGACCGGCACCGCCGCGGGGATCGCCACGACCCCGCTGGCCGGGTCCCGCTGCGGCGCGGCCGGGACCGCCGGCCTCGATCACGCCGTCGCCGACGGGTCGGGGATCTGGTTCGTGCTCGCGGGCGCCGACGGCGACCGGCTCGCCCACCTCGACCCGAACGCGGGGAGCACGGTCCGCACGGTCCCGGCCGTGCTGCCGGGAGCGGTGACGGCTCTGACGGCGCCGGGCGACGGCTCGCTGCTCTTCGTGGCCCGGGACGAGCGGGGTGCGGCGCTGTGGCGGCTGCCTGACGCCGACGAGGCGCTGGACCCGGCCGCTGCCGCGCCGGTGACCTGCCCGCCGGGACCCTGATCCCGGTCGGCGTCGTCCGTGGCGCTCAGCCCCAGGCGGCGCGGCGCGGGTCACCGGACGTGCTCACCCGTCGGGCCGTCGCGGACAGGACGACGACGGCGGCGACGGCGGCAGCGACCCCGACGGCCGCGACCGGCGCGTTCAGCGCGATGCCCACCAGCGCCCAGACCGCGGCCACCGCATACCCGACGACGGCCGTCGCGTAGGTGACCACGCTCGCGACGATCCCCGCAGCGACGAGCAGGATCAGCACGGCCGCGATATCGGCGAGCGCGCCGTCGCCCGGCAGGCCCAGCCGGACCCCGGTCGCCGCCGTGCCGACCACCACGGCCAGGGAGACCCATCCGGTGTAGACCGCCACGGGCAGGCGCAGCGCCACTCGCTCCAGCGTGTTCGCGGCCCGTTCGCGACTCAGCCGGCCGTACACCCGGGCCAGCACCCCGAGCAGCGCGAGGAGCAGCACCTCCGCGAGCAGGACGTGGCGTGCCGAGAACGCGCTGACCCACCCCGTGCTGAGCACCGCCGACACCGCGAGCCACCAGCCCGTGGCCCGGTGCACCGCACGCATCCGCTGCGTCGGCAACAGCTGGTAGACGGCATAGCCGACGAAGGCGAGGCAGATCACCCCCCAGATGCCGAACGTCCAGCCCGCGGGCAGCACGGGCGTGGGGTAGGAGCGGGCGACGGTGCCGACGTCCTCCCCCAGCACGCCGCTCCCGGCCATGCCGACGACCACGATCTGGATCACCGCGAGCACCGCTACCGCGAGGTTGCGCGCGAGATCGGTCGACGTCGAGGGTCGGGCGGTGACCGGCATGGGCCCATTGTCGGCCCGCGCGGCAAGCACTGCCCACTCGACGTTCCGCTCCCGGAGTGATTATTTCAGGAGCAGGATGTCGAGCCGCCTGCCGGCGACCACGAGCCCCCCGGCGATCATCACCAGGAAGTACCCGAGGTGCCCGAGCAGGCCGATGTGCACCGCACCGGTGGTCAGACCGCGCATCAGCTCGACTCCGTGGAACAGCGGCAGGGCCTCGACGACGAACTGCAGCCACCGGGGGTAGACCGACAGCGGGTAGAAGGTGGTGGCGAACAGGAACATCGGCAGGATCGCGAGCGTGACGAGGTCGAAGTCCTGCCACGAGCGCATGTACGTGGTGGCCGCCATCCCGACGGCCGCGAAGCCGAACGCGACGACCAACGCCGCGGGCAATGCCAGCAGCGCCCACGGTGACAGGAGCAGACCGAAGCCGCCCATGACCGCGAGAAAGGCGAGCGCGTACATCCCACCGCGGATCAACGCCCACGCGATCTCGCCCAGCGCGATGTCGAATGGCCCCAGCGGCGTCGCCAGCACCGCGTCGTAGAGGCGGTTGTACTTGAGCTTGAAGAACACGTTGAACGTGGAGTCGAACACCGCGCCGTTCATGGCGGCCGCGGCGAGCAGCCCCGGGGCGATGAAGGCCGCGTAGGAGATCGGCGTGCCGTCCGGCCCGGGCAGTGCCCCGATCAGCGACCCGAGCCCCTGCCCCATCGCGACCAGGTAGAACACCGGCTCGAAGACCCCGGAGACGATCGCGAGCCAGGTGCGCCGCGCCGCCGTCGCGGACCGCCGCACCAGCGCCCCGGGCCGGCCGGCGTAGCTGCCCGCCGGGAGCAACCGGGCGAGCAGCGGCAGCGGCGGCGGCACCACCTCCGCCCGACCTGCCCCGGCGGTGCCGAGACCGCGTTCCGTCATCGGTACAACCTCCGCCGAAAGCGCACGACGGCCAGCGCCGTCCCTGCCGCGACCAGCGCCACGAGTACCGCCGCATGCCCGACGGCGGGCAGTGCGGCCCCGCCGCCGAGCGCCGCCGCGCGGGCCAGCTCGGTGCCGTGCCACAGCGGTGACACCCACGTGACCCGCTGGATCGCGGCCGGTAGCCGGTCGACGGGGAAGAACGTGCCGGAGAACAGCGTCATCGGGATCAGGACCAGCCGGAACAGCACGGTGAACGCCGATCCCTCGTCCTCGACTCCCGCGGTGAAGGCGGTGACGAGGGCCCCCGTGGCCGCGCCGGCGAGCATCGCGATCAGCAGGGCCAGGATGATCCCCGGTGACCGCACGCCCCCGAACACCGCGATGACCGCGACATAGACCGCTCCGCAGCCGCCAATCTTGATCATCATCCAGGCCAGGTGCCCGGCCACCACCTGGCCCGGCCCGATCGGCGTGGCCGTCATCGCGAGGTAGTGCCGCTGCCACTTCAGGCCCGAGAGCACCGGATACGTCGAGTCGAACACCGCCGTCTGCACCGCGGAGACGCAGAGCAGGGCCGGTGCGAGCCAGACGAGGTAGTCCAGACCGCCGGTGGCCTGCGCGGCGCGGCCGGTGCCGTCGATGAGGGTGCCGAACCCGACGCCGAACGCGAGCAGGAACAGCAGCGGCTGCAGGATCGACGAGACGGCCGTCGCACGCCAGTTGCGCCGGTACCACGTCCAGTGGTGCTCGACGACGAGCAGCACCCCGCCCAGCGGGCCGGTGGCGCGGCCGGTGGCGGCGCGGGTGAGTGCCATCGTCACTCCACCAGACTCCGGCCGGTGAGCCGCAGGAACACATCTTCCAGCGACGAGCGACGCACGAGCGCGGACAGCGGCTTCACCCCCCGGTGGGCCAGCTCGGCCGCCAGGTGCTCGCCGTCCCCGGTGTAGAGCAGGAGCCGGTCCGGCAGGACCTCGACCCGGTCCGCCAGCGGCTCCACCACGTCGGTCGGCGCCGCGGTGCCGCCTGCGAACCGCAGTTCCAGCACCTCGCGCGTGGAGTGGTGCGCGATCAGCTCGGCGGGCGAGCCCTCGGCCACGATCACCCCGCCGTCCATCACCACCAGCCGATCGCACAGCTGCTCGGCCTCGTCCATGTAGTGCGTGGTGACGATCTGGGTGACGCCCTCGCCCTTGAGCCGGTAGAGCCGGTCCCACAGCAGGTGGCGGGCCTGCGGGTCCAGGCCCGTGGTCGGCTCGTCGAGCAGCAGCAGCTCGGGGTCGTTGACCAGGGACCGGGCGATCGTCAAACGGCGCTTCATACCCCCGGACAGCGACTCGACGGCGGCGTCCGCCCGGTCCCCGAGCTGCGCGAAGCCCATCAGCTCGACCGCCTTGCGCCGCACGTGCGTGCGGGAGAGCCCGAAGTACCGCCCGTAGATCTCCAGGTTCTCCGGACCGTCAGCTCCGTGTCGAGGTTGTCCAACTGCGGCACGACGCCGATCCGGGCGCGGATCCGCGGACCGTCGATATCCGGATCCATGCCCAGGACCTGCAGGAAGCCCCCGGATCGCGGCGACACGCAGGCGATCATCCGCATCGTGGACGACTTGCCCGCGCCGTTCGGACCCAGGAAGCCGAAGATCTCACCGGGTGCGACGTCCACGTCCAGACCGCGCACCGCCTCGGAACTTCCGAAGCTCTTGCGCAGGCCACGAGCCTGAACGAGTCCGTCCCCCATGCCCGGCACGCTAATCCTGCGCACCGACAATTATCGCGGACGAGGCCCTCGGGAGGCCCGGCGCCTCAGAGGTTCGGGAACCAGAGCTTGATCTCGCGGGCGGCCGACTCGGGGCCGTCCGACCCGTGGACGAGGTTGGACTGGGTCTCGAGGCCGAAGTCGCCGCGGATCGTGCCCGGCGTGGCCTTCTCGACCGGGTCCGTGCCGCCGGCGAGCTGGCGGAACGCGGTGACCGCCCGCGGGCCCTCGACGACGGCCGCGAGCACGTTGCCCGAGGTGATGAACGCCAGCAGAGACTCGAAGAACGGCTTGCCGTCGTGCTCGGCGTAGTGCTGCTCGGCGAGCTTGCGGTCCACGGTGCGCAGCTCGAGCGCGACGATGTCGAGCCCCTTGCGCTCGATCCGGGACAGGACCTCGCCGATCAGCTTGCGCCCGACACCGTCGGGCTTGACCAGGACCAGAGTGCGTTCAGTCACCCGGGAACTGTATCGACGGCCCCTCGCCGGGCCCGGGGCCCCCACCGTCACGGTGCCACGGCGCGGCCGTGTCCGAGGCCCGGCACCCGGGGCGGGCTACGGCAGCGGCTCGCCTTCGGCCGCCGCTCGGTCGGCGGCGTCGGGCGCCGCCGCCGCTCGGTCGGCGGCGTCGGGCGCCGCCGCCGCTCGGTCCGCGGCGTCACGCGCCGCGACCTGGGCAGGCAGCTCGCCGCGCACGTACCGGCGACGCACGTCGCGCACCATGAGCAGGATGCCCGCCCAGACCGCCGCGAAGATCAGGCCGACCAGCGCCAGCGCGGGGACCAGCAACCCGCACGCGATCGTCGCGACCTGCAACGCCAGCGCGACGCCCAGGCCCCATGGCCTGCGCTGCACGCCGGCCGCCAGCACCATCGCGACCGCCAGCCCGCCGATCAGACCGACGCCGAGGGGTGTCGCCCCCGCTCCGAACTTGGGCAGCACGAGCAGTGCGAGCCCGACGACGATCGCCTCGAGGACCAGCACTGCGGCGTACACCGCACGCGGCCCCTTCGTCGGGTCGGGGGTCTCCGGAACCGGCCGCGGCTCACTCACGACGGCTCCAGACCGAACAGCCGCCGCGCCTCCCCCGCCGTGACCACCGAGCCGGTGACGACGACTCCGGTCCCGGAGGTGCCCTCCTCCTCGGCCAGCTCCCGGGCCTGCTCGATCGCCTGCGCGAGCACCGGCTCGACGCTCACCCGCTCGGAGCCGAACACCGACACCGCGAGCGCGCCCAGCTCGTCCGGGTCCATCGTCCGCGACGACGAGTTCGCCGTGACCACGATCTCCGCGACCGCCGGCTCGAGCTCGGCCAGGATCCCGCGGACGTCCTTGTCGCGCATCGCCGCGACGACCGCGATCAGCCGGGTGAACCGGAAATCCGTGGTCAACGCCACGGCGAGCGCACGGGCACCGTCCGGGTTGTGCGCGGCGTCGACGAGGACGGTGGCGACGTCCGCCCCAGCCGCGACCCGCTCCAACCGGCCGGGTGAACGCACCGACGCGAAGGCTGCCCGCACCGCGTCCGGATCCAGCGACGACCGCGGCCCGGCCCCCACCAGGGCCTCGGCCGCGGCGAGCGCCAACGCGGCGTTCGACGCCTGGTGCTCCCCGTGCAACGGCAGGAAGATGTCGTCGTACGCGCCGGACAGGCCCTGCAGGACGATCCGCTGTCCCCCGACGGCCAGCTCGCGGTCACGGACGCCGAACTCGGCGCCCTCGCGCGCGACCTGCGCGCCCACCTCGACGCAGTGCTCGATCAGCACCTCGGCCACGGCCTTCCCCTGCGTGGCCAGTACCGCGACGGCGCCCGGCTTGATGATCCCGGCCTTCTCCCGGGCGATGCCGAGCACATCGGCGCCCAGGTACTCGGCGTGGTCCAGCCCGATCGGTGTGACCACCGCGACCGTGCCGTCCACGACGTTCGTGGCATCCCACCGGCCGCCCAGGCCGACCTCGACGATCCCCGCCTCCACCGGGGCGTCCGCGAACGCGGCGAACCCCATCGCGGTGAGCACCTCGAACTTGCTCAGCGGAATCCCGGCATCT
Organism: Pseudonocardia sp.; assembly: GCA_016794615.1. Lineage (GTDB taxonomy): Bacteria > Actinomycetota > Actinomycetes > Mycobacteriales > Pseudonocardiaceae > Pseudonocardia. The sequence goes on from JAEUJO010000241.1 coordinate 29,131, forward strand.
CCTGCGCCGTGCCGCGCGTCGACGAGGTCGACGAACGGCGCCACGTCGCGATAGACCTCGACATAGCGCTCCGGCGTGATCGGTCGGTTGTCGATGTTGATCCGCTCGACGGCGCTCTGCAGGTGCGGACTGGTGTACCGGCCGGTGCGCAGCCCGATCTCGCTGAGCAGCGCGTCGACCATCCGCGCTGTGGAGGTCTTGCCGTTCGTGCCCGTCAGGTGCACCACCGGATAGCCCCGCTGGGGGTCGCCCAGCAGCTCGACGAGGTCGCGGATCCGGTCGAGCGACGGCTCCATCCGCGTCTCCGGCCAGCGCTTGTCCAGCACCGCCTCGACCGCGAGGAACTCCGCGAACCCGGCCACCGAGGAGCCGGCAGGCACCACGTCCGGGCTGTCGTCGCCGCGGACGGCGTCCAGGACGTGGCGCAGGACCGCGTCCTGGGCGGCGTCCGCGGGATCGGGCACCCAACCCGCTCCTTCGGGCCCCTCCCCCTCGGGCACGTCGTCGCCGGGCCGGGTCATCACCGCTCGCCCATCACGCGAGGGCCGCCAGCCGCGCCGTGACCCGCTCGATCTCCGTGACCGCCGTATCCCGGCGCGCCCGGATGCCGTCGACGACCGCCACGGGCGCCTTCTCCACGAACTTCGGGTTGCCCAGCTTCTTCTCGGCGGTGTCGAGCTCCTTGCGCGCCGCGGCCAGGTCCCGCCCCAGCCGGGCACGCTCGGCGGCCACGTCGATCGCGCCCGAGGTGTCGAGCTCGACGCGCACGGGGCCGCCCGACAGCACGACCTCCACCGTCGCCGTCGGCGCGAAACCGGCGCCCGGAGCGTCCAGCCGGGCCAGCGACTGCAGGGCCGTCCGAGACTCCGCCGACGAGACCCCGACGACCCGGGCGACGACCCGGCGGCTGTCCGGGAGGCCCTGCTCCGTGCGGAACCGGCGGACCTCGGTGACCAGCTTCTGCAGGTCGACGATCCGGGCCGCCGCGGCGGCGTCGACCGGCGCGCCCACCTCGACCGGCCACGGGGCGACGACCACCGACTCGCCGCCGGTCAGCGCCGTCCACAGGGTCTCGGTGATGAACGGGGCGACCGGGTGCAAGAGCTTGAGCAGCGCATCCAGGACATGCCCGAGCACCGCCCGGGTGCCGTCCGCCGGGCCGGCGCGCAGCTGCGCCTTGGCCAGCTCGACGTACCAGTCGCAGAGCTCACCCCACGTGAAGTGGTAGAGCGCCTCGGTGGCCTTGGCGAACTGGAAGTCGTCGAGCAGCGCGTCGACCTGCTCGCGGACCTCGCGGAGGCGCCCGAGAATCCAGCGGTCCGCATCGGTCCGCTCCGCCTCGTCGGGCAGCTCCCGCTCCAGCGTCGCGCCGTTGGCCAGCGCGAACCGGGTGGCGTTCCACAGCTTGGTGGTGAAGTTGCGCGCGGCGAGGACGGCGTCTTCCCCGAGCGGCATGTCCGTGCCCGGGTTCGCGCCGCGGGCCAGCGCGAACCGCACCGCATCGGTGCCGAACCGGTCCATCCAGGCGATGGGGTCGACGGTGTTGCCCGCCGACTTCGACATCTTCTTGCCGTGCTCGTCGCGCACCATGCCGTGCAGCGCGATGGTGTGGAACGGCGGCGTGCCGCCCGTCGCGTACAGCCCGAACATCATCATCCGGGCGACCCAGAAGAACAGGATGTCGTAGCCGGTGACCAGCACGGACGTCGGGTAGTAGCGGCGCAGGTCCGGCGTGTCGTCCGGCCAGCCCAGCGTGGAGAGCGGCCACAGCCCGGAGGAGAACCAGGTGTCGAGGACGTCGTCGTCCTGGACCCAGCCGGCCGGTGGCTCCTCGTCCGGGCCCACGCACACGGCCTCACCGGCGGGGCCGTACCAGACCGGGATGCGCTGCCCCCACCACAGCTGGCGCGAGATGCACCAGTCGTACATGTTGTCCACCCACGCGAACCAGCGCGGCTCCAGTTCCGGCGGATGGACGGTGACGCGCCCGTCGCGAACGGCGTCGCCCGCGGCCTTCGCCAGCGGCCCGACCTTGACGAACCACTGCATCGACAGGCGCGGCTCGATCGGCTCGTGCGGCCCGCGCTGGTTGTGCCCGACGCTGTGCCGGTACGGGCGCTTCTCCGCGACGATCCGGCCCTGCGCGCGCAGCGCCTCCCGCACGGCGACCCGCGCCTCGAACCGATCCATGCCGTCGAACCGGGTGCCGGTGCCGGTGATGACACCGCTCTCGTCCATGATCGACGGCATCGGCAGGCCGTGCCGGCGGCCGATCTCGAAGTCGTTCGGGTCGTGGGCGGGCGTGACCTTCACCGCTCCGGTGCCGAACGCCGGGTCGACGTGGTCGTCGGCGAGGATCGGGATGCGGCGCCCGACCAGCGGCAGCTCGATCTCGCGGCCGACGAGGTGCCGGTACCGCTCGTCGTCGGGATGCACGACGACCGCGGTGTCGCCCAGCATCGTCTCGACCCGGGTGGTGGCGACGACGATCGCGTCGTCCCCATCGCCGTAGCGGATCGAGACCAGCTCGCCGTCGACCTCCTTGTGCTCCACCTCGATGTCGGAGAGCACGCTGCGCAGCGCGGGCGACCAGTTGACCATCCGCTCGGCGCGATAGATCAGACCGTCGTCGTAGAGACGCTTGAACATGGTGCGGACGGCGCGGTTGCTGCCCTCGTCCATCGTGAAGCGCTCGCGCGTCCAGTCGACGCTCTCGCCGAGCCTGCGCATCTGCGAGAGGATCGCGCCGCCGTGCTCGGCCTTCCACTCCCACGTGCGCTCGAGGAACGCCTCGCGACCCAGATCGCGGCGGCTGGTGCCCTCGGCGACCAGCGCCTTCTCCACCAGCGCGTGCACGGCGATCGACGCGTGGTCCATGCCCGGCAGGTACAGGGCGTCGTACCCCTGCATCCGCCTGCGGCGGATCAGAAGGTCGATCAGCGTGTGCTCGAACGCGTGCCCGATGTGCAGGCTGCCGGTGACGTTCGGCGGCGGGATGACGATCGAGAACGGCGGCTTGTCGCTCTTCGGGTCGGCCTCGAAGTAGCCGCGATCGACCCACCGCCCGTACAGCCCGGCCTCTACCTCGCCCGGGACGAACTGGGCGGGCAGATCGGGACGCGTGGCGGGGGTGCTGGTCACAGCCTCAAGTCTACGAGCCGGGTACGACAGGT
>JAEUJO010000275.1 GCA_016794615.1 Pseudonocardia sp.
CGGTCGAAGAACCCGGCCGGGGTGAGCCGGAACGACACGACGTCCACCGGCATCACCGGCCAGTCCTCCACGCGGGGCACGTGGTGGATGCCGAAGACGTACCAGAGCACGACGTCGGTGTCCCGGATCGACCGCTGCGCCTGCGTCCACACCGCGAGCCCCTCGTCGTACGCGGACTGGTTGACGAACTCCCCGCACGGCCAGCGCTCGTCGGGATGGAACGGCGTGACCCACAGCGAGTGCCCGATGACCTGGGCGCGCTCGAACACCGGCGACGACGGGTCGAGCATCGCCGGGAAGGCTCCGCTCGGCGCGAGCTTGTACGCCGTCGGGGCGCCGTGGGCGTTGCGCCGGGTGCTGCTGGTGACCTTCCAGGCGCGCTGGGTGGCCCAGTTGGGGTCGAAGCCGCCTTCGGTGGTGAGCGGCTCGTCGGTCTGGGTCAGCGCGAGGCCGAACGGGTTGTCCGGGCCGATCGGCGGCTGCACCGTCTCGGTCGCCACCACCGTGTTCGGCTCCCCGTCGACGTCCATGTCGAGGCGGGCGACGATGAAGTGCTGGTGGATCGGCGCGTACGTGCGGGCGTCGACGACCGTCCCGTACTGCGGCGGCGCCCCCTCCGGGAACGGCGTGGTCACCATGATCCCGGTGGCCCGGACTTCGCACTCGATCGTGCCGTCTTCGTAGAACCGCCAGTACACGAGGTACTCGTAGTTCGCCACGGTGACGTGGCTGCTCACGACCATGCGCCTACGCCGCCGCACCTCCGCGCCGACGACCCCGTCGACGTGCTTCCACCCGACGCCGTCGTCCTCCTCGTGCAGGCAGATCGCGTTGCCGATCACCTGCGGCTCGCCCGCCGAGTCGTGCAGCACGGCGTCGACATAGGTGATCTCGCCGAGACAGTCGCAGCCCAGCTCCAGCGACGTGGTCATGAAGCCCAGGCCCCATTCGCCGACGTCGAACGCCGTCCGGTTCGCATGCTCCGAGGACGGGTCCCGGTAGGGCACGACCATCTCGGCTAGCGAGAGCCGGTGCGCGATCGGGCGGACGCCCGAACCATCGGCGCCCGATCCGTCGGCGCCCGATCCGTCGGCCCACCCCACCTCGTGCAGCACCAGGCCCTCGCGGCAGGTGAAACCCAGCCGCATCCGCCAGTTCTCCCAGGACAGCGCGTGGCCGTCCAGAGTGAACGACACGCCCTCGGGCTGGACGACCTGCAGCGGCCGCCGCGACGTGCGCGCGGCGTAGCCCGGGATGCGCGCCGGGGTGTACTCGCCCATCACCGGCGGGAAGCCGAGGTCCGGCCCGTCCTGGATCTCCAGCAGCTCCATCGTGTTCATGTCCACGACGAGCTTGAGCCCGGCCACCGGGTGGGCGTACGGGTTGGCCCCGGGGGCGGCGCGCAGCCACACGTCGCACCAGCCGATCCTGCGGCCCGCGAAGGGCTCGGGGATCAGGCCGGCCCCGTAGGTCCAGACGTCGATCAGCGTCAGCGACGGGTCGTCGATGCCGCGCTCGACGAGGGCCGCGACCACGTCCGGGTGGCGGCGCATCGCCTCGTCGCATTCGTGCCACTCGTCGACGGTCGCGTTGGGCTGGCGGCCGGGCTGGGGTTCCCATGCCAGCAGGGTGCCGGCGGACACCGACAATTCCGCGACATAAGCGAGACCGTCCCCGGTGTCCCACACGATCGCCCGGGCCACCCGCTCGACCGGATCCCCGGGTCGGTGCGCACGCACCACCTCCTTGGCGGGCTCGCGCAGCTCGATCGCGGCGATCCGCCACTGCGGGCGGGCGACGCCACGCTCGCGGCGCAGCAGTCCGGTGACCCGGCGGATCTCGTCGGCGGTGAGCGGATCGAGGGGATGGGGACGAGTCACGGGAGTGCCTCCTGCTCGGCTCGGCGCCCGCAGTGTTGATGATCGGCGGGACCTCGGGCAATCGGTCCTCGTGCTT
>JAEUJO010000291.1 GCA_016794615.1 Pseudonocardia sp.
CCGGGTCGCCCACTAGCGTTCCCCGTGTGGCCAAGATCGTGTCGCTGACCGATGCCGTGGCCGAGTTCGTGCACGACGGAGACACGGTCGCGCTCGAGGGGTTCACCCACCTCATCCCGTTCGCCGCCGGACACGAGATCATCCGCCAGCGTCGGCGCGACCTGACGCTCGCCCGGATGACCCCGGACCTCGTCTACGACCAGATCATCGGCGCGGGCTGCGCCCGCAAACTGATCTTCTCGTGGGGCGGCAACCCGGGTGTCGGCTCGCTCTACCGGCTCCGTGACGCGATGACGGCGGGGTGGCCGGTGCCGCTGGAGATCGAGGAGTACACCCACGCCGGGATGGCGAACCGGTACGTCGCCGGAGCCTCGGGGCTGCCGTTCGCGGTCCTGCGCGGCTCCGCGGGCACCGATCTCGTCCAGCACGCGCGGGGCGTCACCACGGTCCGCTGCCCGTTCACCGGCGAGCACCTGACGGCCGTCGCGGCGCTGAACCCGGACGTCACGATCGTGCACGCCCAGCGCGCCGACAGCGCCGGCAACGTCTCGCTGTGGGGCATTCCGGGCGTGCAGAAGGAGGCCGTGCTCGCGGCCCGGCGCGCGCTGGTGACCGTCGAGGAGATCGTGGACGAGCTGACGCCCGTGCCGGGTGAGGTGGTGCTGCCGCGGTTCACGGTGGACGCCGTCGCGGTCGTCCCCGGCGGTGCGGCCCCCTCGTACGCGCACGGCTACTACGACCGGGACAACGCCGCGTACCTGGAGTGGGAGAAGATCGGCCGGGACCGGGAGACGTTCACCGCATGGCTGCGTGACCTGGAGAAGAACGAGCCGGACCGGGGGGCGGCGTGAGCCACACGGCCGAGGAGATGATGACCGTCGCCGCCGCCCGCGAGCTGCGCGACGGCCAGGTGGTCTTCGTCGGGATCAACCTCCCGTCGCGGGCGGCGAACCTCGCCCGCCGCCTGCACGCGCCCGGTCTGGTGCTCGTCTACGAGTCCGGGACGATCGACACCCGGCCGGACGAGCTGCCACTGTCGATCGGTGACGGCATCCTGGCCGACACCGCGCTGGCGGTCGTCAGCGTGCCCGAGGTGTTCAACTACTGGCTGCAGTCCGGCCGGATGGACGTCGGGTTCCTGTCCGGGGCCCAGATCGACCGCTACGCCAACCTCAACACCACCGTCATCGGCGAGTACGACGAGCCGGACGTGCGGCTGCCCGGCTCCGGGGGCGCCCCCGAGATCTCCGCGGGCTGCCGGGAGGTGATCGTCGTGATGCGCCACCGCAGGCGGGCGTTCGTCGAGCGGGTCGACTTCGTCACGACCTGTGGCCACGGGACGGGGCCGACCGACCGCGCCCTGCTCGGGCTGCGCGGCGCGGGACCGGTCCGGGTGATCACCGATCTCGGCGTGCTCGAACCCGAGCCGGCGTCCAAGGAGCTGATGCTCACCGCGCTGCATCCGGGTGTCACGGTGGAGCAGGCGCGGGCCGAGACCGGGTGGTCGCTGGAGATCTCCGACGAGCTCCGCGAGACGACCCCGCCCACGGAGCGGGAGCTGGCCACCCTTCGCGCGATGAGGACAGTGGGCACAGCCGGGCGGTGACGGCGCACCCCCGTCGTCGGCGCGGCCGGCCGGGCAGGTACCGCGTGGCCGACCTGACCGACGAGGTGGATCAGCCGGGCTGGCCGTGCGGATCGAGCACCGCCACCACCGCCTCTTCGACGGCCTCCTTCTGCAGGCCGAGCCCGCTGAGCACCCCCGACCCGTCTTCGACCTCCAGCAACGCGAGGAGGATGTGCTCCGTTCCGACGAAGTCGTGCCCCAGCCGCAGCGCCTCGCGGAAGGTCAGCTCCAGCGCCTTCTTGGCCTGCGAGTCGAACGGGATCAGCGCCGGAATCGCGTCCGTCGCGGGCGGCAGCGCCGCGGTGGCGGCCGCGCGCAGTCCGTCCGGGGTCACTCCCCGCGCGGCGAGCACCTGCATCGCCACACCCTCCCGGTTGGCCAGCAGCCCCAGCACCAGGTGCGCCGGACCGATCTCGGCGTTGCCGGCGGCGCGGGTCTCGTTCTGCGCGGCGACGACGACGTTGCGGGCGCGCGGGGTGAACCGCCGGAAGTCCTCTGGCGGCTCCTTGGGCACGAACCGCTTCTGGACCGCCTGCTTGGTCACCCCCATGCTGCGCCCGATGTCGGTCCAGGAAGCCCCGGCGCGCCGCGCCCGGTCGACGAAGTGACCGACGAGGTGGTCGCCGGTCTCGTCGAGGGCGTCGGCGACGATCGCCGCACCGGCGACCCGGTCCAGCGGGTCGGCGTGCGCATGCTCGACGCCCGAGATCAGGTCGTCGAGTCGGGGAGTTCCGGCTATCCGGACAGGTTCCGTCATACCGTCAACTCTAAGTTGACGAGGAAGCAGCGTCAACTCTGAGTTGACGGCCATTGCGGGCGCGGCTCCGCCGACCCGCGTCAGGAGATCAACGACGAGCGGTTTCGGCGCTAACGTGGGCGGATGCCGAAACCGTCCGCCGTCGAGGTCGAGGCGGGAGGGCGCGCCGTCCGCGTGTCCAGCCCGGACCGGGTCGTCTACGAGGCCACGGACCGGACGTCCGCCGTCACGAAGCTGATGGTCGCCGAGTACTTCACCCGGGTCGAGGAGGGGCTGATGCGCGCCCTGCGCGATCGACCCACCGCCCTGGAACGCTGGCCGAGCGGTGTCCACCCCGACATCAAGCTCGCGACCGGCCGACCGGGCGAGAAGGCCGACGCGTTCTACCAGAAGCGGGTACCGAAAGGCGCGCCCGACTACCTGCAGAGCGTGGACGTCACGTTCCCCTCCGGTCGGACGGCCGCCGAGATCTGCCCGACCGAGATCGCCGTGCCGGTCTGGTGCGCGCAGATGGGCACGCTCACGTTCCACCCCTGGCCGGTCCGCCGCACGGACGTCGACCACCCCGACGAGCTGCGCATCGACCTCGACCCGCAACCCGGGACGTCGTTCCGCGACGCCGCGCGGATCGCCGGCGTGGCCAAGGAGCTGCTCGACGAGCTCGGCCTGGTCGGCTTCCCGAAGACCTCGGGCAACCGCGGCGTACACATCTACGTGCGCATCCGCCCCGAGTGGGAGTTCGTCGACGTCCGGCACGCGGCGATCGGGTTCGGACGGGCCCTGGAACGGCGCGACGACGGCGTCACCACCAAGTGGTGGAAGGAGGAACGCGGCGAGCGGGTGTTCGTCGACTTCAACCAGAACTGCCGGGACCGCACGATCGCTTCGGCCTACTCGCTGCGCCCGATCCCCGGCGCTCCGGTGAGCACCCCCCTGACCTGGGCCGAGCTCGCCGAGACCACCGATCCGACGGCGTTCACGCTGTTCACCGTGCCCGACCGGCTCGCCGACGGCGACCCCTGGGCGGCAATCGACGACGTCGCGAACTCGCTGGAACCGCTGCTGCGGCTCTACGAGGAATCCGGTGGCGGCGAGATGCCCTATCCCCCCGACTACCCGAAGATGCCGGGCGAGCCGCCGCGGGTGCAGCCGAGCAAGAAGGTCGAGGCCAACTGGACCGAGGACGGCAGGCGCCGGGAACCCTGAGTGCGCAAGAACGGTCGGGCGCACCTAGCGGGCGATCGGCCACGCTGGAACCATGAGCGAGACGATGCCCAAGACCGTCTACTACACCGCGACCACGCTCGACGGGTACATCGCCGACCCCGCGGACTCGCTGGACTGGCTCTTCGTCCAGGACATCGACGCGGACGGCCCGATGAACCACACCGCGTTCCTCGCCGGGGTCGGCGCGATCGTCATGGGCGCTACGACCTACGAATGGATCCGGGCACGGATCACCGCGGGCGTCGAGAAGTGGGGATACCCGATGCCCGCAGTCGTGTTCACCCACCGCGACCTGCCCCGGGTCGACGGCGCCGACCTGCGGTTCGCCTCCGGTGACGTCACGGCCGTGCACACCGACCTGGTGGCGGCCGCAGGCGGGAAGGACGTGTGGGTGGTCGGGGGCGGGGACCTGGCCGGGCAGTTCGCCGACGCCGGTCTCCTGGACGAGATCGTCGCAGCGATCGCGCCGGTGACGCTCGGGGCGGGACGGCCGGTGTTCCCGCGTCGCTACGGTCTGCGCCTGACCGACCTGGCCCGCAACGGCGCGTTCGCGTGCGCGCGCTACGCGGTGCTCGGCCCGCGGACGACGGATTGGGCATCGTGACCGAGCTTGCGAGGTCACCATCCAGCACAGCCCGATCCGGCACTCCGTCGACGAGCGTCAGGGAGGAGTCGGGGTGACCGAGCTTGCGAGGTCACCATCCAGCACAGCCCGATCCGGCACTCCGTCGACGAGCGTCAGCGAGGAGTCGGGGTGACCGAGCTTGCGAGGTCACCATCCAGCACAGCCCGATCCGGCACTCCGTCGACGAGCGTCAGCGAGGAGTCGGGGTGACCGGGCGGGACCGGCTCCGCGAACTCCTCGACGCCGTCCTCGACGAGGAGAACCGGTCGCTGGCCGACATGGCCCACGGGGCGTACTCCTCGCCGTTCCACTTCAGCCGCCGGCTGGTCCGCGACGCCGGCGAGCCGCCCGTCACGATGCGGCGGCGCGTATCGCTCGAACGCGCCGCGTGGCAGCTGGCGCGGGGTGTCCCGGTGACCGACGCGGCGTTCGCGGCCGGGTACGGCTCGGTCGAGGGGTTCGCGCGCGCGTTCGCCCGCGCTTACGGGCATCCGCCCAGCGCAGGTCCCGTGGATCAACGCCGCAGCGAAGCAAGGCGGGGATCCCCAGGTGGACCGACCAGCGCTACGCCGGCCGGGTCGACCGGCGGTTCGGCGCACTGGCTGCCCGCACCCAACGGCATCCACTTCCACGCGCCGGACGGGCTGTGGGTCGAGAGCTCGGCCGGGGCGTCGGCCGGTGAGGTCACCGCGCTGATGGTGCACCACGACATCGACGACGTCCGCACGCTGGTGGACCTGGCCAAGGGCCTGGACCCGACCGAGTACGCCCGAGAGCGGGTACCCGGGCTGACCCTGCTGCAGTGGGCGGGTCCGGAGGGCTCGATCGCCGCGCTGCTCAACAACTGCGTGGGGACCTACGAGATCTGGCTGGCCTCCGTCGAGGGCGCCGACCATCCCGGCCGGATCGCCGCCGACGCCGACCCGGTGACGCTCCAGGACCGGCTCGACGACGTGGCGCCACGGTGGCTCGCGTTCGTCCGCGACGTCGAGCGGCGGCGCGCCTGGGGCGACCGGCTGGTCGACGCGCTGTGCGACCCACCCGAGAGCTTCGTGCTCGGCAGCGTGCTGGCGCACGTGCTCACCTACTCCGCACAGCGCCGGGGCCTCGCGCGCGCCCTCCTGCGCCAGGCCGGTGTCGCGGTGGGCGAACCGGCACGACCGGGCGGGCCGCCGGACCCTGCTCGCGACGGCGACCCGATCGAGTGGCTGCGGCGCCGCGCGCCGTAGCCGCCCGAGGTCAGGCGTGACCGTGTCGGAGAACGGCGTCGACGACGCGCGCGATCAGGCGGTCGGTCGGCGGGGTGGGGGTGCGCGCGTACCGGTCGATCCGGTTCCGACGGCGGATGTCGGCACGGAGCGCGGCGTCCTCCGCACGGCGTGCGCGGCGGGACGGCAGGGCGGAGTCGGGAATGACGAAGTCGGCCATCGCGGGCGCCTTCCGGAGGGGAGCCGGTATCGGAGTGCTCAGCGCGGGTGGGGATCCGCGCGACGAGGTGCCGGAACGGACCGTACCCGGCAGGTGTGCGCGGGATCGGACCGCGCGACGGACGGTGCACCGGATGCGGTGGACGGGCGTCACCACGGTCAGCCCTCGACGTGCAGCAGCCCGAGCCGTCGGGTGGCGCGGGTCATCGAGACGTAGAGGTCGGCGGGGTGGTGTGCCCGGATCCGCTCCGGATCGACGATCACGACGGCGTCGAACTCGAGCCCCTTGGCCGACACCGGGGTGTGCAGCTGCACCGGAAGATCGGGAAGGCCGGCCAGGTCGTACGGGTCAGCAGCGATCACCGCCACCGTCCCGTGGCCCGGTCGGGCCACCTCCGCCTCGACGGCCGTGCGCACCGCCGCGGCGAGGCCGGTCGCGGGAACGGTGCGCTGCCACGGCTCCTCGCCCGTCGCCCGCACCGACTCGGGCGGCTGCCGGTCGGGCGCGTACTCGGCCAGCACCGCGGCGGCCAGCGCCATGATCTCCGTGGGCGTCCGGTAGTTCACGGTGAGCGTCCGGTAGGTCCATCGCGAGCCGAGGTGCGGGGCGAGCACGTCCGCCCACGCCTGCGCTCCCGCGGGGGCGCTGCGCTGCGCGAGGTCACCCACGGCGGTGATCGACCCGGAAGGGCAGCGCCGCAGGAGGACGTGCCAGTCCATGGCGGAGAGCTCCTGCGCCTCGTCGACGACGAGATGCCCGTACCGCCAGTCCCGGTCGGTGGCCGCCCGCTCGGCAACGCTCATGAGGTGCCCGGGGACCTGCCGGGCGGCGAGCATGTCGGCGGTGACGAAGTCGGTCGGGCGCAGCTCGTCGGGATCCTCCCCGGCGATCTGGCGGTCGGCCGACTCCAGGATGTTCAGCACGTCGGCGGCGTAGGCGCGGTCGGGCTCGCTCCTCGCAGTGGTCGGGCGGGGCGGGGGACCGAGCAGCTCGGCCAGCTCGTCGAGGAGCGGTGCGTCCGCGATCGTCCACGGGGCGTGGCGGGCACGGAACAACGCGGGCTCCGCGCCCGCCGCGACCAGCCGCTCACGGGACGCGAACAGCTCGGCGAGCACCTGCTCCGCGGACAGCACCGGCCACAGCTCGTCGACGGCCGCATGGAAGCCGAGGTCGGCCCGCAGGTCGTCGCGCAGCTCGTGGCGCATCTCCGCCGACACTTCCGCCGCACCCGCAGGCTCGATCTCCGGGAGGTCAGCGAGCCCGCGGAGAAGCTCAGCGAGCTCGGGCGGGTCCTCCAGGCCCACGTTCAGCCGCTCCATGCCCTGGTCGACGAGCAGGCTGCCGAGCGTGTCACGGAACGTCGCCCGAGCGGCGTTGTGCGGCAGGCCGGTGGCCCGGGCGCGCCTACGGGCTTCGGCCGCCGTCGCCCGGTCGATCTCGACGGTGACGTCGTCGAGTTCGATCGCGATCCCGGGCCCGGGCAGCTCCTGCCGGTCGGCGACGGCACGGCGCAGGACATCGAGCATCGCCAGGCCGCCCTTCGCGCGGGCGACGTCGTCCTCGTCGACGGCCGTCGCGACGACACCGTGCGCCAACCGGCCGGGCGTGGTGAACACCACCGCCGACTCACCCAGCGCGGGGAGCACGCCCCCGACGTACCGGACGAACGCGGCGCTGGGGCCGACGACCAGCACGCCGCTGCGGGCCAGCCGCTCGCGGTGGGTGTAGAGCAGGTAAGCGACACGGTGCAGCGCCACCGCCGTCTTCCCGGTCCCCGGTCCGCCCTCGATCACGACGACACCGGCGAGCGGCAGCCGGATGACGGCGTCCTGCTCGGCCTGGATCGTCGTCACGATGTCGCGCATCGTCGACCCGCGCGGCGCCTTCAGTGCGGCGAGCAGCGCCGGATCAGACGAGGATGCGGAATCGGATTCCCGGTCGAGCACATCGTCGTGAAAAGCAGCGACCCGTTCGTCGGGCGCCGTTCCGGCGATCTCGAAATGCCGCCGCCGGGTCACCCCGAGCGGCGTGGCCAACGTCGCGCAGTAGAACGGCCGGGAGGCAGGTGCCCGCCAGTCGGTGAGCGCGCTCTCCCCGTCCGCGGGATCGGTGAGCCCGATGCGGCCGATGTAGCTCGTGGACCCGTCGGTGTGGTCGAGCCGGCCGAAACACAACCCCGAACGAGCGGCGGCCAGCGCGCCCACCCGCTCCGACCAGCGGTGCACGGAGATGTCGCGCTCCCAGCGAGCACTGAGCTGCCCACCCGTCGGCGCGGCCAGCGAGCCCCGCGCCTGGGCCGCGGCGGCCGCGAGTTCGTCGGCGAGCAGCGCGTGCAGCCGGCGGATCCGCCCGGTCTCGGCCTCGACCTCCTGTTCGAATGTAGGCCTGTCCGCGGCCTTCCCGTCCGTGCTATCCTGAG
>JAEUJO010000324.1 GCA_016794615.1 Pseudonocardia sp.
GCGTCCGGTCACGACGAGGAAAGGACGTTCCGATGACCTCACGCTTCGCCGGCAAGGTCGCCCTGGTCACGGGCGGTGGCTCGGGTATCGGCCGCCGTGTCGCGCAGGCACTCGCCCGGCAGGGCGCGGATGTGGTCGTCGCCGGGCGCAGTCCGCAAGCCCTCGCGGAGACGGTCAAGCTGATCGACGGCGAGAGCGGTGTCGCGTCCGCCGTCTCCACCGACGTCACCATCGCAGCCGAGGTCGAGGCGCTGATCGACGCGGTCGTATCCACCCACGGCCGGCTGGACATCGCGGTGAACAACGCGGGCGTCCTCGGCGACATCGCGCCGCTGGCCGAACTCGACGAGAGCGTCTGGGATCACGTGATCGCCACCAACCTGACCGGCATCTACCTGTCCATGAAGTACGAGATCCGGCAGATGCGAGGCCGGGGCGGCACCATCGTCAACATCGCCTCGAACATCGGCGCGCACGGGCGCCGACCGGGCCTGGGCGCGTACGCCGCGAGCAAGGCGGCGGTCAGCGCGCTGACCCGCAACACCGCACTGGAGTACATCCGTGAGGGTGTGCGGATCAACGCGGTGAGCCCCGGACCCTCCGACACAGGGATGTCCCTGCGTTCCGGGGAAACCCCGCAGGACCGGGCCGCCCGGCTCGACGCGGTCCTCCCGATCGGGCGCGTGGGTGACCTGGACGAGCTGGCAGGCGCGGTGCTCTGGCTGGCCTCGGACGAGTCCAGCTTCACCGTCGGCCACGACCTCGTCGTCGACGGCGGCGCCACCGCGTGACGGCATCGGCCCGACGGCGACTTGGCTCACGGCCCGGCCAGGTGCCACGGCGGAGGCCGTCGATCAGTGCGCGCCCGGCCGTCCGGCCCCCGGCTGCGTCGGGTCCGCGGTGAGACGACCGTGAGCGCGACGGGCCGGCGTCAGCCCGACGTCCGGGGTGCCACGATCGCCTCCAGGAGCTCGCGCAGCGACCGGCGCTGGTCTGCCGTGAGTGGTTCCAGTGGCGAACGGGTGCGCAGGTGTCGGAGTACCTCGTTCCGGCGGGCCCGACCGTCCGCGGTGAGCACGATCTGCTTCGCCCGGCGATCGGTCGGGTGGGGGCGGCGCCGGACGAGGCCCTGCTGCTCGAGGCGGTCGAGAACGAAGGTCACGTTCGACGGCTCGCAGGACATCCGGCCGGCCAGCTCGCGCGCGGTGATCGGGTCGGTGAGCTCACGCAGCGCGACGACCTGGGTCGGCGTCAGGCCGAGCCGATCGGCGACGAGGCGCACGTGACCGTCGAGGCCCTGCGTGAACCGGTGGACCAGCTGGCAGACGTCGCGGTCGAGCTGATCGTCCGCAGACACGTCCGCCCGATCCGCCATCCATCGAGTCTAGCGCTGGCGATGCGAGTCATGATGGTTCTAGTCTGCAACATACAGACTCTAATCATCGGAGGAGGATCCGATGTCGCTGCCCGTGCTTGCGCTCGCACTCGTCGTCTTCAGCCTCACCACCGGGGAGTTCGTCGTCGCCGGCATCCTGCCCGACGTGGCCGCCGACCTGGCCGTATCGGTTCCGGCGGCCGGCCTGCTGGTGACCTCGTACGCCGCGGGAATGATCGTCGGTGGGCCGCTGGTCACGGTCCTGACCGCGCGGCTGCGCCGCAAGCCGCTGCTCGTCGGCCTGATCGCCGTGTCGGTGGCGGGGAACCTGGCTTCGGCGTTGGCACCGGGCTACCCCGGGCTGCTGCTCGCCCGGCTCCTCGCCGGATCGGTCGTGGGCACCTTCTTCGCGGTGACGATCGCCACCGCCGCGTCCATGGCGGCGGCCGGCCGACAGGCCTCCGCCGTGGCCAGGGTGGCGCTGGGCATGAATCTGGGGATCATCCTCGGTGCGCCCCTGGGCACCGTCGTCGGGCAGCACCTCGGCTGGCGGGCCACGTTCCTGGCGGTGGTCGCGTGCACCGTCGCCGCGCTGGCGTTGGTACTGCGCTTCGTCCCGGCACTGCCGGGCGTGGCGACCGGGCCGGTCCTCGCCGAACTGCGCGTGTTCGCCCGTCGGGATCTGCAGCTGGCCATCGCCCTGACCGCGGTGGGCAACGTCGGAGCCGTCGCCGTGTTCACCTACCTCGCCCCGTTGCTGACCACCGTCAGCGGGTTTCCCGGCGCGGCGATCCCGCTGCTGCTCCTGCTCTACGGCGCCGGCGCGGTGGCCGGCAACCTGCTCGGCGGCCGGCTCGCCGACAAGGCCCTGATGCCGTCGTTGATCGGCCTGCTCACGGTGCTGACCGGCGTGCTGGTGCTGTTCTGGTTCGCCGGCGGGGCACAGGTGCCCGCCGCCGTCCTGACCTTCGTCCTCGGCGGGCTCGCCTTCGCCATCATCCCCGGGATGCAGGTGCGGGTCATGAGCACCGCGAGCGGGGCCGCCACCTCGGCCGTCGCGGTCAACGCCTCCGCATTCCAGGTCGCAGCCGCGTTCGCAGGCTGGCTGGGCGGGCGGGTCATCGAGAACCTCGGCCTGCCGTCGATCTACCTCGTCGCGGCCCTGCTCACCGCCGCGGGCCTCGCCGTCGCCGTCCACTCCCACGCACGGGACCGGCGTCGAACGACGTCGACCGCCGACGCCCGCCGATGAGGCACGCCGCCGATCACCGAACGCTCGAGCGCCCCGGTCCCGGCGTCGGCTGCACGGC
>JAEUJO010000047.1 GCA_016794615.1 Pseudonocardia sp.
CGCCCTCCGGGGCGATGATCTCCAGGTCGTCGGTCAGCACCCGGTGCAGGCGCAGCGAGTCCGCCGTCGGCATGTCCATCGGGGTCGCGACGGCGTCGGCGAACCGGCACCCCGGTCCGAGCTCGACGCGCACGGACATGCCGTCGGTGTTGGTCACGGTGGCGCTGCACCCGTCCGCAGCGACCGCGTGCGTCTGCCGATGCCCGTGCAGCGCCGCGGCGAGCAGGTCCACGCAGAACTCGTTCGCGACCCGGTGGCCCGGCGCGACGTCCCGGTAGGCGATGTGCACCGTGCGGCCGTCGAGGCGCACCGTCTTGCGGAAGGCGCCGAACTCGTCGACGTCGTGCAGCACCGTCCCGCGCCGCCCGGCCAGCTTCTCGTCCCGGTCGTGCTCGAGCAGCGCCTCGAGGTCGTCGAGGGTTTCCGGCGCCGTCTCGCCGGTCCCCGGCCCGTACACGAACGTCACCGAGAGCGGGTCGCCGGGCACCTCGTCGTACAGGTTGAAGTTGTCCGGGTAGTACATGTCGAGGCCGCCGTCGTTCGGCGGCCGCGAGCCCAGCGTGCCGCGGCTCGCCTCGACGTCGCAGGCGGCGTAGCCGTGGTTCGGGCTCCAGACCGTGTTCTGCAGCACGAGACCGTCGCACTCCACGCCGCTGTCGCTCGCCCAGTCGGACTCGATGAACTGGTAGGCCTTGAACGTGCCGCTCACCGCGACCGGCCGGTCGCCGACCAGCGCGAACAGCTGCGTGATCCGGCCGCCGTTGCGGTCGATGACCACCAGCGCGTGCTCGTTGTAGAGCACGACGGTGGTCAGCGGGTCGTGGTCCCAGTGCAGCCCCGCCTGCTCGGGCCGCCACCACGGGGGGGTCGGGCCGGGGACGCCCGCCTCCGCGACCGCCGCCACCACCGGCCCGTCGTCGCGGTGTGCCCCGGTGCCTCCGTCGCGCGCCCACCGCGCCCACTGGCGCGCCGCCAGGTACACGTGCGCGTTGCGCAGCTGCAGCGACTCGGCGGCGACGAAGTTCTCGCAGTGGTCGAAACCGTCGTGGCCGAACTCGATCCGCGGCCGCTTCGACCACTGCGACTCGTGCAGGCACATGAGGAAGTACAGGCGGGCCAGAAGCAGCAGCTCGTCCGCGTCGTCCGGGTCATCGGAGCGGGCGCGGTCGAGCGCCTGCTCGGCGCGGTCCGAGACGGTGCGCAGCGTCTCCCCGAGCCAGGCCGCCCTGGTGTCGGCCCACGCGGCGTACCAGGTGTCGTAGGCCAGCCCGTTGTCGTGGCCCTCCGCGGGTGGGTTGGGCAGCCGCCACTGCTCCTCGATGTAGGGGTCGCTGGCCCGCAGCAGGTCCAGCTCGCCGACGACGTCGGCGTCGGTCAGGTCGTCCGTGGTCACGACCTCGACCCACGGGTGGGTGGCTAGCCACGACAGCACGGCCTGGTAGCGGAAGTTGTTCGCGGCGCGGGTGTCGTAGCCGCCGTCGAACCAGCCGTTGCCGCTCGCCTTGTCCGCGTCGTCGCTGTAGACGAGCAGGTTGCCCGCGTGCGCCTCCGGCGCGCTCGCCAGCTCCAGGAACTTGCAGCGGATGGACTGCGCCGGCTTGCCGCGGTCCGCCGTGTCGCCGTCGGCGGCGAACAGGTCGTCCTTCATCTCCCGGTCGATGAACAGGACCTTCGTGCCGCTGCGCCGGTCCCGCCACACGTACTGCCAGTTCATCCAGCGCCGGTCGTCGAACGCCCCCATCGCGGGCTTCGCCTGCGCGATCGCGGTATTGCCCCCGCTCTCCTCGGCCCCCTCGGGCACCGCGCCCTGCCCGGTGCCGGCGTCGACGACGACGTACTCCATGCCCGCCGACCGCAGCGCCCCGGCGACGTTGTCCTTGCACGTCGTGAGTCGCTGGTCCGGGTAGTAGACGGGGCGGGCCGCGCCGAGCACCTTCTCCAGGACCCGGGCGCCGAACCGGATGGCGTCGACGTTCGTCCCGGCCGTGTAGTAGGGCAGGCGGTGGGCGCCGAACCCGGCGACGACCGGCACGAGCAGGCCGGCCTCGACGTCGCGTCGCATGGCGGCGACGTCGTCCGGGCAGTCGTGGGCGAGCAGGGTGGCCAGGCCGCCGTTCATCGCCCACATCTGCGGGATGCCGTAGCGCCGGTGCGCGTCGATCGTGAACGCGTAGCCGTCGCCGACCGAGTTCTCCTCGCTGCCGGGGCGGCTGCTGTAGCTCGCGGCCTCGTCGCGCATGGTGAGCTGCGTGTAGCTGCGGGGCGGCTGGTAGTCGTCGTCCGGCGTCGCGAAGAGATCGTTCAGGCCCTGGATGGCGAAGTTGACGAACATCACACGGACGGTGCCGACGTCGACGCGGGCCGCGATGTCCACGGGTACGGTGTCCCCGCCGCGGTAACGCACGGTGACCGGTGGGAGGGCGTCCCCGTCGTGGGGCACGGCGAAGCTCACCGAGTCCGCCGCGACGTCGACCAGCGGCAGTGTCGGGTACCGGCCGGCGGCGAGGTCGACGACCGACCCGCCCACGTCCACGACCAACTCGGCGCGCTCGGGTACCGGACCCAGGTCGGTGACGTCGATCCGGAACTGGTCCACGCCGCCCGCGCGTCGGTGGTGCAGGACCCATGCCTCGCCGGCGCGGAACGCGCCCGGGCTGAAGATGCGCCGCACGTCATCGCGGGTGAAGCGGGGGTCGACTGCGTGCAGGGTCCGGGTGGGGGTCGTGATCGCCCGGGGCTGCCCGCCGTCGCGGCACACCGTCACGGACAGCGCGTACGTCACCGCCGCGCCGGGCGGCACACCCGGTACGCGGCACTCCAGGTACGCCGCACGGCGGGCGCGGACGTCATCGTCGTGCAGCCCGGCGTAGTACGGCAGATGGTCGAAGGTGAACACCCCCGTGCGGGCCATCCGCTCGCGCAGCGCGCCCGCCAGCCCCGGCCGCAGCCGCCGCGTGCACACCCGCGATCCCCATGACCGCCCGTCCACCTCGACGTCGAGGCTCCAGCCCGTGACCGCGAGCGCGGGGTCGTCGAGGTCGACGCGGAACGGCAGCAGTACGTCCAGGGTCGACGTCCCGGCCGCTCCGGTGACGACGCGTGGGAGACTGTCCGTGGTGAAGTGGGTGATCGTCAGCGGCATCGCGGCTCCTCGGGCACGGGACCTGTAGATGCATGACGGCGCAGCGACCCGTTTCGATACATGGGTGAGGCAGGCGGTGGTCCCGTGCGGGGAGCTGCCGTCGACGTCAGGGACGACGGTGGATGACGGCGTGATGGTCCGGAACGAGCGCGACACCGCGACGGGCTCCCCCACGGAAGGCACCCCCCGCTCCCGGGCCGTGGTCCGGGTGCTCGGCGGGTTCACCGCGACCGTCGGCGAGGACGCCGTGAACCTCGGCGGGCCCCGTCAGCGGGGTGTGCTCGCCCGGATCCTGGTCGGCGGGGCCGAGGCGGTGTCGGCCGAGCTGCTGCTGCACGACGTCTGGGGCGAGCGGGCCGTCGAGGCGACCGTCGGGGCCGTGCAGGCCTACGTCTCCCGGCTGCGCCGCCTCTTCGGGCCGGACGCCCTGCCCCGGCGCCTCGACGGCTACGTCCTGGACCGCACGGCGGTCGCCGTCGACGCCGACCTGTTCGTCTCCGACGTCGACGCGGGGCGCCGCGCGCTGGCCCACGGCAACGACGAGGACGCAGCGGCGCTGCTCGAGGCGGCCCTGGCCCGCTGGACCGGACCGGCTGCGTTCGGGCCGGGCGCGCAGGCGCAGATGTCGTTCCTCGCCCCGGTCGCCGCGCGTCTCGAGGAGCAGCGGGTGGTGGCGGCCGAGGCGCTGGCCGACGCGCACGCCCGGCAGGGCCGGGCCGCGGACGACGTCGAGCTGCTGGAGGACCTCGCGGCCCGCGACCCGCTGCGGGAGTCGGTGGCCGTCCAGCTCGTCCGTGCGCTCTACGCCGCGGGCAGGCAGGCCGACGCGCTGGCCGCCTACGACCGCTGCTGCGGTGCCCTGGCCGACGAGCTGGGGGTCGAGCCGACACCGGCGCTGCGTCGCGTGCGCGCCGCCGTGCTGGCCCACGACCCGCTGCCCGGCCTCGGCGGCACCCTCCTGCCCACGCACCTGCCCCCGCGCAACCGCTCGTTCGTCGGCCGCCGCGGGCTGCTCGCACACATCGACGCGACGCTGGACGACGACACCCGCCGTCCGCGCGCCGTCGCCCTCACCGGGCTGGGCGGGGTGGGCAAGACCGAGCTGGCGCTGGAGCTGGCCCACCAGCGGCACCGGCACGGCCGGGTCGCCTGGTGGATCTCCGCCGAAGACCCCGCCGGAACCGCCACCGGGCTCGCCGCGCTGGCCGCGGCGCTGGGGATCGCGCCGTTCGAGCGGCGCGAGGACGCCCGTGCGGCGCTGTGGGCCGAGCTGGACCGCACACCGGGCTGGCTGCTCGTCTACGACAACGCGGACGAGCCCGCGCAGCTCGAGCCGTTCCTGCCCGCGGCGCGCCACGGCGACGTCATCATCACCTCCCGCAACCCGGCGTGGCGGCGCATCGCCCACCCCGTGGCGATCGGGCCGCTGGCCCGTGGCGAGTCGCTGGCCTACGTCGCCACCCGCACCGGGGACCGGCCCGTCGAGGCGGACACGCTGGCCGAGCTGCTCGGTGACCTCCCCTTGGCGCTCGAACAGGCCTGCGCCTACATCGAGCAGACACGGATCTCGCTGCCCGACTACGTGAGCCTGTTCCGCCGCCACCGCGACGGGCTGCTGCTCCGCGAGGTGGAGGGCTCCGGACGCACCGTGGCCACCACGTGGGGGCTGGCGTTCGACCGGCTGGCCGCCCGCTCGCCGCGGGCGGCGGAGCTGCTGGAGACGATCGCCTTCCTGGCCCCCGACGCGATCTCGGTCGGCACGCTGGGCCGGTTCGAGCCGGGGGAGCTGGAGCTGCAGGACGCGCTGCGCGAACTGCTGCGCCTGTCGCTGGTCGACCGCGAGGCCGACACGGTGCGGGTGCACCGGCTGGTGCAGGACGTGGTGCGTGCCCGGATGAGCGAGGCGGCGCGCCGCGACCGGCTGGCCGGCGTGGCGCACGCGTGCATCACTCAGACGGCGGAGTGCACCGAGGCCGGGCGCGACGTCCCGGACGACGTCGCCGCGCACCTCGTCGCCCTCGCTCTGCACGCCGAGGCGCTCGGCGTGCAGCCGGACGGGCTGGTCGAGGCCCTCGAGCAGGTGGCCGCCCGGCAGGCGAAGAGGGCGCTCTACCCGGCTGCCGAGCACGTGCTGCGCGCGGCGCTGCGGCTGCCGGGGGCGGTGGTCGCCCCCACCGTCCGTGGTCGCCTGACCTGCGCGCTCGGCCAGGTGCTCGACTCGGCCGGCAGCCTGGCGCCCGCGCTGGAGCTGCACCGGGAGGCGGTGGCGCTGCTGGACGGGACCGTCCACCCGGACGACCCGGTCCCACCGGCCGTCCTCGCGCACGCGTACAACCGGCTCGGCCACGTGCTCAACTGCGCCGACGAGGCCGCGGCCGCCGTCGTCGCGCATCGGCGGGCCCTGGACGTGCTGCGCTCGGCCGGGCGGTGCGACCTGGAGCCGGAGGTGCTGATCGACCTCGGCTACACCCTGTGGGGCAGCGGTGCCCTGGACGCCGCGCAGGAGGCGCTCCGCTCGGGCCGCGCGATGCTGGAGGAGCAGGGGCGCCGCGACGAGCGCGGCTGGGCCCATGCGACCGCCGGGCTCGGCATGGTCGAACAGGACGCCGGTCGGTTGGACGAGGCGGTCGCCCACCAGCGTGCGGCGATCGCGGCGTTCACCGACGTCCTCGGCGCTGACCACCCCGACACCGCCCAGACCTTCGACAAGCTCGGCTACGTCCTGCGCCTGCAGGGAGAGGTCCCGGAGGCGATCGAGGCGCACCAGCGCGGCGTCCGCCTGCTCGAGCGGGTGCTCGGGCCGGACGACTCGCGGGTGGGGATGGCGCTCACGAACCTCGGGCTGGCACTGGCCGACGCCGGAAGCTGGGAGCAGGCCGTCGGCGCGCAGAGCCGTGCCCGGACGATCTTCGCGGCGGCGCTGGGGCGTACCCATTCCAGCACGTTGCTGGCCGGTGACCGGCTGGTCGACGCACTGGTCGCAGCCGCGCAGCCGGTCCGCGCCGGGACGGTCCGGGCCGAGGTCGACGAGGCTGCTGCCGAACGGCGTAACAGCGAGGTTCCGTCCGGAACGACCTGATTACTGCGGGCGACGCAGCGGGCGCGGTTTGCAAGAAGCCTGCAAGCGACCCGGCGGACAGTGACACCGTCCCCGAACGGTCGCTGTGCCAGGAGTTGCCCGATGACTGCCCCCGAGAAGGTCCTCGTCGAGCCGATCCCTCCCGGAGCCGTATCGCCCGGTCACGCCCTCGTGAACGCCGCGTGCACGGGTGACCCGCAGGCCTGGCAGGAGATCGTGCGTCGCTACCGCGGGATGGTCGGCAAGGTGGCCCGGTCGTACCGGCTGTCGGACGCCGATACCGCGGACGTCCTGCAGAACACCTGGCTGCGCGCGCTCGAGCGGCTCGACACCGTGCGCGACCCCGAGCGGCTGAGCGGATGGCTCGCCACCACGGCCCGCCGGGAATGCCTCGCCGTGCTGCGCCGGATGTCGCGGGAGGTGCCGGACGGGCTGTTCGAGGCCGAGGTCAGCGGGAGCGGCACGTGCCCCGAGACCGTCGTCCTGAACCGGGAGACCCGGGGGATGGTGCAGGAGGCCGTGGCGCAGCTGCCGCAGCGCCGCCGGGTGCTGGTCCGGGCGCTCTTCGCCGACGACGACGTGCGCTACGCCGACATCTCCGAGGCGCTCGACCTGCCGCCGGGCAGCATCGGCCCGACCCGTGGGCGCGTGCTGCGCAGCCTGCGGCGCACGCTCGAGCATGTGGGCCTGGACGCCGAGTCGGCCTGACGCGCGAGTGGCCGGGCCAGTCCGGGCTAATCCAGGACCTCGAACGGGTCATAGAGCAACGACGTCGGCGGGTGACCCACCCCCATTCTCAGCCCGGAACGGGCCGCCCGCCAGGGCGAAACCATGACTAGTCCGGGTACTCGTCGACGTGGAAGCGGCCCTGTGGGACGTGCATGGTGCGGGTGGCGTTCGCGGCGGCACCGGACAGCAGGCTGCCGATCGCGGCGCCCACCACGAGATTGATGAGCGCCTGGGCGATCGCGACGGGCAGGCTGGACGCGTAGGTGAACGGCAGCACCGTCGCCGCGGCGGTGAGCAGCCCGACGATCCAGCTGAAGTAGGTCAGCGGCCGGGGGGTCGCCACGAGCAGCAGGTGCAGCAGACCCGTCGCCGCCAGCGCCGCCGCCGCGGCGGTCAGGCACAGCACGACCGTGCGGGAGTCACCGAACGCGCCGGCCTCGGCGGGTGCGTACACGGCGATGCGCAGCAGCGCGCGGACGATCAGCACGCCGACCAGGGCGATCAGCGCCGCGACGACGGCGGTGGCCAGGCCGCCCGCCCACAGGCGGCCGGCCTCCAGCCGCGGGCGCTGCGGTCCGGCCGGCTGCGCTCCGGCGGGAGGGGGGTCGAGGTGCTCGGTCATCGTCGCCATCCGTCAGGTCAGGTCTCGCCAGGGGACGGGCTCATCATGGACGTACCCGGTTCGGCGGCCCGCGGGCCGTCCGGTCGGGCCGGCGGCGGGTCGTCGGCGCCCGGCGGCCTGCCGCCGTTGTCCACGGCATCGCGGGTGGTCCGCGTGGACCCGAGGATCGCGTTCGCCCACGATACGTGCGGGTTGGCGTCGACGAGCAGCGCCTTCGCGAACAGCGTCAGCGGCACCGCGAGCACCGCCCCGACCGTCCCGAGCAGCCAGCCCCAGAACACCAGCGCGACGAGGGTGAGCGACACCGAGATCCCCACCGCGTCGCCGACGTACTTGGGCTGGATCACCGACGTCAGCACGAAGTTCACCACGGTGAACAGCACGAACACCCCGATGGCGAGCTCCCAGCCGCCGGTCAGCAGCGCGAGCAGCACCGGTGGGACGAGCGCGATCCAGAACCCGATGTAGGGGATGTAGTTGGTGATGAACACCAGCAACCCCCACAGCACGGCGAGCGGTACGCCCATCAGGGCGAGGACCACCGCGTCGACCAGCCCGGTGAGCAGGCCGAACACCGTGTTGACTCCCATGTACCGGCGCGTCGCGCGGGCGAACCCGGTGAACGCGGTGGCGATCGGCGCGCGGTCCCGCGCGAGCAGCGCGAGCCGCGTGCCGGCCCCGGAGGCCTCGATGCTCAGGAAGAGGAGCAGCGAGAGCAGGAACACGAGGTTGCCGAGCAGGCTGGTGATGCTGAGCAGGAGCCCGGACACGATCCCGACCAACTTGCTGTAGTTCAGCGTCCCCACGATCTCGCGCAGTTGCTCGGCGCCGACGCCGAACTGCGCCAGCGTCGCGGTCACGGAGGCGAGCAGCGCGTTGGCCTCGGCCGCGTAGGTCGGCAGCAGGGTCGCCAGCCGGGCCACCGACACGACGACGACGCCGGCCAGCACCACGAGCACGCCGTACACGGCGAGCACGAGCAGGATCGTCGCCGCCCACGACGGCAGGCCCCTGGCACGCAGCCGGGCCTGCACGGGGTGCACCGTGATCACGATGACCAGCGCGAGGAACACGGGCGCGACCAGCCAGGCCGCGGTCCGGATGCCGCCCGCGACGACGACCGCGGCGGCCAGCTCGAGCAGGATGACCAGCGTCCGCGGGAGCTGCACCGTGGGGCCGGCCGGCCTCGGCACCCCCACGGGGACACCCGCCCACCGGTCGCCGGGGGCGGGCGGTCCGTCCGGAGCAGTCGTCACGCGCCGAGTTCTAGCCGTCGCGTCGGTGGATCGCCTCGTCCGTCACGGAGGAGAACTCGTGATCAGTCGGCGAACGCCTCGCGCAGCGCGTTCTCCTGGTCGGTCGACAGGTTCGTGAACAGCAGCTCGGGTCGCTGCCCCGTGAACGCCTCCCGGACCCGGTCGACGACCGCGTCGGAGGTGAGCACGAACAGGGCGGACGTCCCCGGGGTGACCTGCTCGCGGGTGCGCCGGATGAACTCGTCGTTGATGCCGACGTCGGAGAACTTGCCGGCCAGCGCGCCGGCCGCCGCTCCGATCGCCGCTCCGAGCAGCGGCACGAGGAACAGCAGGCCGAACAGCATCCCCCAGAAGGCGCCGCCCAGCGCACCGGCCCCGGCCAGGTTCGTCAGCTGGCGGGTCTTCGGCTTCTTCGCCCCCTCCGGCCACGTCACGGTGGCGGCGTCGTGGACGGTCACGAGCTGCTGCTGGGACAGCGCTCCGAGGGTTTCGACGGCCTTCTCGGCGCCGTCGGGGGTGTCGAAGCGCCAGACGCTCAGTGTGGACATCGCTGTGGACATCGCTCTCCTTCTCACCGGACGCCCGGTCGCGCCCACTGGATGCAGGGTCGATGCGACCCGGGCGGTCCTGCCTCCCCCGTGCCGGACGAGATCAGGCCGGACCCATCCGCAGCGCGGTCACGGCCCCGTCGACGATCTCGGCCTCCGCCCGGCCGGTCCGGTCCGCCTCGCCCTCCAGCCTGACCGTCCAGGTCGCGCGCTCGCGGGTGAGCTGCTTGCGGGTGAGGTCGAGCCGGACCGTGGTGCACAGGTCGGCGACCTCGGCGCGGGCGTCCCCGCCACGCAGGCCGTCGCGGGGCTGGAACGGTGCGGTGGAGGTCAGCTCGACGTGCGGGGCGAGGACCGCGAGCACCCCGTCGACGTCCCCCGACCGCCAGGCCCGCTCGAACGCCAGCACCGCGAGGAACTCCTCGGCCTGCTGCTCGCCCGCCGCCATCAGCTCACGGATGAACCGGGCGTCGCGGTTGAGCTTGGACGCCGGGCCGAGCAGCCGTGACGAGACCGGCCGGGAGAACTCCAGGATCCGCACGGTGACGTGCTTGTACCGGTCGCCCACGAGCTGCCCCTCGGCCAGCAGCCGGTCGATCACCTCGATGCCGTGCAGCTCCTGGTAGAGCGAGAGGTTGCCGGCCAGCTCGTTGCGCCTGTCGGTGATGTCGAGCACGGTCCTGGGCTCGTCCGCACGGGCCGTCGGGTTGATCTGGATCACCCAGAGCTCGTCGGGCCGGACGTCGAGCAGGTCGTGCACCGGGGGGTTCTGGGAGAACAGGCCGTCCCAGTAGGCGCCGTCCCCGACGTGCACCGTCGGGAAGAGGGTCGGGATCGCCGCGGAGGCGAGGATCATGTCCGGGACGATCCGCTCCCGCCTGCTGTTGAAGGCGCGGAACCGCCCGGAGAGCACGTCGACGGCACCGATCAGCAGGAGGGGCTGCGCGCCGACCGGGTCCGCCTCGATCCGGTCGAAGTCGACCCAACGGGTGAGCAGGTCCCGGAAGTGGTCGAGCCCGGTGGCCGGGAGGTGGTAGGGGCTGACGGTGGGCAGGAACCCGGCGCTCTGCATGGTGCTCGCCCACAGCAGCCAGACGTTGGCGGCCGCGTCCAGCGGCGTGTTCGCGGAGTTGTCGGTCCAGAACCCGTCGAGCAGCGCCCGGGCCTCGCGCTGATCGCCGTCGCGCAGTGCCGTCCACGCCATCAGGGCGCACACCGCACCACCGGAGGTGCCGCTGAGCCCGACGACCTCGTACCCGTCACGCCCGCCGTCCGACTCGAGGCCGTCGAACAACCGGCTCAGCACGCCCGCGGTGAAGGCCGTGTGGCTGCCACCGCCCTGGCAGGCGATGGCCACGCGGCGGGGCCGCCCCGGCGGCAGCGGCCCGGGCAGCCCCGCACCGGTGGCACCGGTCATGCGAGGAGCCGTGCCTTCTGCTCGGCGAACTCGGCGTCGGTGAGCAGCCCCGCCTGCCGCAGCTCGCCGAGCTTGGTGAGCTGGGCGTGCAGGTCGTCGACCGAGGGCCGCCCCGGCGTGGCTGCGGGCGCGGCCGGTGCCCCGGCCATCCGGGCGTCCACCTGGGCGTCGATCTGGGCCTGCAGCTGCATCTGCCGCAGCTGCTCCTGCGCCGCGGCCGCCTGTTGCTGCTGCTGTGCCGCGGACTGCTGCGCCGCGCCGACCCGACCGGAGACGGCCGAGGCGGTGCCCGCGATGACGGCGGTGCGGGCCACGGTGCCGAGCAGCCCGGGCCCACCCCGCCCGCGCCCCGATCTTCCCCTCATACCGGGCTCCCCTCCTGCGCGATCTCCGCGGCCGCGTCGTCCAGCGCCGCCACCGCCGCGGCGACGTCCGCCGCGGCGATCCGGTCGTGGGCGACCACGATCCCACCACGGTCGCGTACCGCCTCCGCGAAGGTCACCGCCCACAGATTCTCCCAGACCAGCACCAGCGTGGTCGTGTCGTCGCCGAGGCGTGCGGCGATCGTGAGGAGGTCGTCGTGGCTCAGCAGTTCGAGCACCTCGCCGTCGACCCGGTCGAATGCCGGTGCCCCCGCGTCGATCTCCACCTCGCTGATCGTGCCGTCCGCCGCCTTCCGGACGATGACGGCGTCCAGCACGCGGACGGTCTTCGTGTCCACCAGCGCGGCCAGCGGCGCGGTGACCTCGGGGCCGAGCCCCGATCCCGGGAACGTGATGGCGACCCACTCCACCGGCCCGGCCGGTGGGGACGTCACGGGCATGGGGTTCTCCTCTGATGATCACCGACGCGGGCAGGACACCCGAGCATTCCGCAGCCTCCGCGCGCGGGACCTCCTCCGGGAGGGAGGAGATCTCGCGCGCGGAGGGGGAGGCCGGGGCCGGCGCCCTCGGGCAGCCTGGGGTATCACCATCGCGAGGAAGGGGCGTCATGTGCCGCTGGCTCGGATATCTCGGAAGCCCGATCGAGCCCCGCGAGCTGCTCTACGACCCCCGAGCGCTCGCTCATCGAGCAGAGCCGGCGCCATGCTCCCGACATGGCCGTCCCCAACGGCGACGGCTTCGGTCTGGGCTGGTTCGGGCGCCGGGACGTGCCTGCCCTGTTCCACAGCGCGACCCCCGCCTGGGGTGACCGCAACCTGCACACGCTCGCGTCGGAGATCTCCTCGCGGCTGTTCCTCGCCCACGTCCGTGCGGCCACGGGCACGCCTGTCCAGGAGACCAACTGCCATCCGTTCGCCCATGGCAAGTGGATGTTCGTGCACAACGGCTACGTCGACGGGTACGAGGCGCTGCGCCGCGACCTGCTGCTGGCGGTGCGCCCCGACCTGTTCCCCAACATCAGGGGCACCACCGACTCCGAGCTGCTGTTCCACCTCGCGCTCACCTTCGGGCTGGCCGACGACCCGATCGCAGGCCTGGAGCGGATGGCCGGATTCGTGGAGACGCTCGGCGCGGACGCGGGCATCGCCGAGCCGCTGCAGATGACGATCGGGGTCACCGACGGCGAGCGCCTTTGGGCAGCCCGCTACGCCAGCGGCTCCGTGGCCAACACGCTGCACTACAGCGCGGACGTCGAGTCCCTGCGCGAGCTCTACCCGGGGAACGAGCGGTTCGCCCACTTCGGCGCCGACTCACGGGTCGTCGTTTCCGAGCCGCTCACCCCGCTCCCGGGCGTCTGGCACGAGATCCCCGCGGGAGCGGCGATCGTGGTGACCGAGGGCACGGTCGACCGGGTCCCCTTCAGCCCGCGCTGACCGGCCGGTCCTCATGATCACCACCCTGATGGGCCGAACGGTCGTGCCGGCCGCGTCAGGATCTCCGTAGCCTGCTCGCCGGGGCGGTGCGGCAGGGGGATTCGGTGGTACCGAAGGCGAAGACGACGATGCCGCGCGTCCCCGCGCGCCACGTCGGCCGCCCGCGGCTGCTCGCCCTGCTCGACGCCGCGGAGCCGGGCGGGCTGCTCCTCGTCAGCGCCCCGGCCGGGTACGGCAAGTCGCAGCTGCTCGCCGAGTGGGCCGCGCGGCGGCCGGACCGCATCGCCTGGCTGTCGCTCGACGACGACGACCGCGTCGCGCGACGCTTCTGGGCGGCCGTGCTCGCCGCCCTGCGCGGCTGCGCCGCGGTCGGTCCCGCGCTGGACCGGCTCGACCCGGCGCAGGACGGCTTCCTGGTCCGGCTGCTCGAGGCGCTCGACCGGGTTCCCGGCCCGGTCGACCTGGTCCTCGACGACGTCCACGCGCTCCCGCCGGGCTCCGCTGCGGTGCGGGCACTGGCGGCACTGGTCCGGGAACGTCCGCGCGCGCTGCGGCTCGTGCTCGCGGGCCGCGCCGACCCACCGCTGCCGATCGCACGGCTGCGCCTCTCGGGCGAGCTCCGCGAGATCCGCGCCCGCGACCTCGCCTTCTCCCCGGACGAGGCGGCCGCGCTGCTCACAGGCGCGGACCTGGTGCTGGCGCCCGGACAGGTGCGCACGCTGGTGGACCAGACCGGCGGTTGGGCGGCGGGCCTGCGGCTCGCGGCGCTGTCGCTGCGTGATGCGGGCGACGTCGACCGCTTCCTCGCCGACCTCGCGGGCAACAGCAAGGCCCTCTCCGACTACCTGGTCGGGGAGGTCCTGTCGGCCCTGCCGCCCGGCACCACCGAGGTGCTGCAGGCCGTCAGCGTCTGCGACGAGCTCTCGGCCGGTCTCGCGGTCGCGCTGACCGGGCGCCCGGACGCCGGTGAGGTGCTGGCGTCGCTGGAACGGGAGACCGCGCTGGTGCAGAGCTTCGGCGAGGGGCGCACCGCGTACCGCGCCCACCCGCTCCTGCGCGCCCATCTGATGCTCGACCTGCGGCGCCGCCATCCCGAGCGGGTCGCGCGCCTGCACGCGGCGGCCGCCGACTGGTTCGCGGTGCGCGGCCGGCCCGCCCGGGCCCTGGCGCACGCCCGGCAGGCCGACGACGACGCGCGGCTCGCGGAGCTGCTCGTCGCGCAGGGAGTGGCGCTCGTCGCGTCCGGGGAGCACGCCGCGGTGCGGGACGCGCTGCGCGCCCTCGACCGGGCCGCCGTCCGGCCAGGAGATCCGCGGATCGCGCTGCTGGCCGCGCTCGTGGGCACCGAGGACGGCGCACCTGCCGCGGTGCGGCGCCACCTCGCCCGGGCCGGCACGGTCCGGGCCGCCGACCCCGACCTGGCCACGATGGGGCGGCTCGACCGGGCCGTCGCGCTGGTGCTCGCCGGGCGGTCGGGGGAGGCGCGCCGGTACGTCGAGGACGCGCTCGCCGATGCCCGTCGCCACGACCGCGGCTACCTCGCCGCCCGCGCGACGAGCGTGCTCGCACTCGTCGCCGCGGCCGATGGGGAGTACCGGCGGATGGCCGAGCTCGCCGCGGCCGCCGATGCCGAGCTCGCGAGCGGGGGCTGGCGGGCGACCGCGGGTGCGGGGCTCCCGCGCCTGCTGGGCGCCTACGGGGCGCTGCTCGACCTGCACCCCGAGCGCTGCCTGGACCTGCTCGCCGCGACACCGGCCGACCCGGCCGATACCGTGTTCGTGCCGCTGCGCTCGGCGCTGCGCGCGGCGGCGCTCACCGACCTGCACCGCGACGCCGAGCCGCAGCTGCGGCTCGCCCGGTCGGCCCTCGCCTGCCGGGTGCCACCCCGGCTGGCCGCCCCCGCGGTGCTGCTCGCCCACGGCGTCGCCGTGGACCTGGGTCGCCCCGACCTGGCCGCCGACCTGACCCGCCGTGCCGGGGAGTTGCTCGGCAGCACCGGCGACCTCGTGCTGATGGCCGCCCGGCAGGAGGTGTCCGGCAGCGGGGCGGTGCGCGACGTCCTCGCCGGTGCCGTCGCCCCGGTCGTCCCGTGGGCGGTCGGTGAGGCGCATGCCCGCGCGTGCGCCGCGGCACTCGCGGACGGCCGGTCGCCCCTCGCGCGGCGGGAGCTCGAGGCGGCGCTGGCCGCGGCCGGCGCGACCGGGGCGTTGCGTCCCCTGCTCGCCGGTGGCGCCGCGGTGACCGGCCTGCTCGCCCGGCAGGTCGGCAGCTTCGGCGCCGGTGACGCGGTGGCGGCCCGCGTCCTCGCGGTGGGTGACCGGCCGGACGGGCCTCACCGCGGGCCGTCCGCCTTCACCGAGCGGGAACGCGACGTCCTCGGGCTGCTCTCCTCGCCACGTTCGCTGCAGGAGATCGCGACGGTGCTGGGGGTCGCCCCGAGCACGGTGAAGACGCACGTCCGGGCGATCTACACCAAGCTCGGCGTCCGCTCACGGCGAGCGGCGGTCGCGGCGGGCCGGCGCGGTGGCGCGGTCGCCGTCGGCCGGCGCTGAGGGGTCGGGCACCTGCCGCAGTGCGGTCAGCCGCAGCCCCAGGTCCTGCAGCAGGCCGAGGACGCCGTACAGGTGCGCGTCGTCGAGTACGTCACCGACGATGACGGTCTCGGGCGGCGCGTCGACGACGGTCATGTCGGGAAAGGCACCGCGCGTGCGTTCCGAGAGCAGGCCCGAGACACGGAACTCGTAGTGCCGGATGTCCGGTCCGGGGCCGCCCGGGCTGGGCGGCGTCGCTGCGCAGTTGTCCACGTCGGCCCTCCCCGGTGGTCGCGCGCACGGTGTGGCCCCGCGCGGGCGTGACGCCGCCGACGATGACCCCGTCGCCGCGCCGGAGCCTCCTCAGCAGGAGATGAAAACTCGCTCTCACCGCACGTCGAGCAGACCGCTGCGGGTCGCCGCCCGCACCGCCTCGGCACGGGAGCCCACCCCGAGCTTGCCGTGCAGCGACCGGACGTGGCTGCGCACCGTGTTGAGCGAGACGGCCAGCGTGTCCGCGATCTCCTCGAGCGACAGCACCGTCGGCAGGAGCGCGAGGACGTCACGCTCGCGGTCGGTCAGCGGGGTGCCCGGCAGCGTCCGGTCGCGGGCCGCGCGCAGTGCCCGGACCTCGCGGAGCAGCTCGGCCCGTTCGGCGGAGTGCACGGGCTCGCCGAGCAGCGCCCCGATGTCCGGCGGTGCCGTGACGAGCGGGCGCAGCACACCGGTCGTCGCCGCGTCCGCCACCGCCCGGGCCACCGCGCGCCGCGCGTGCGCGGCGTTGCCCGCCCGCAGCGCGAGTGCGCCGTCGAGCAACTCCGCCTCCGTGCGGTTCCCGGGCACGGCGCACGGGACGGAGCCGTCGAGTACCGGCCGCAGCCGTTCGCGTGCTGCGGCGTCCCGGCCGATCGACGCCGGTCCCCACGCCTGCATGAGGAGCACGTCGCCCGTGCCGCCCAGCCGCGCGTGCGTCCACTCGGCGACCGTGCGCGCGTGGGCGCGCATGCCGAGCGTGGCCGCCGCGCCGTGCTCGAGGGCGGCGGCGAACGCGAGCATGGGGCGCCCGAGCAGGTGACCGGCGTCGACCTCCGCGCGTGCCGCGGTGAGGGCCGCGAGCCCGGCGCGGTGCTCGCCGAGATCGAACCGGGCCGCCGCGCGCAGCACGCCCACCATGGACACCACGCCGGCGGGCTCCGGAGGAGCGGAGGCGACGGCCGTCACCCGCTCCACGCTCGCGGCCCAGCGCAGGCACTCCTCGGGCCGGAACCCGAGCAGCGCGCCGTAGCCCTGCAGGAAGCAGGCGTACGCATCGCCCACGGTGCCCCGCCAGCGATCGGCCGGAGCGATCCGGGCGGCGTGCCGGGCCAGCGCCACGGAACCGGCGACGTCGCCGCGCAGGCTCCCCACCACGCCGAGCGTGACGACGGCGCGCGCCTCGAGGTAGGTGTTTCCCTGCCGGGCGGCCTCGGCACCCGCCGCCCGGGTGAGTGACTCCGCCTCGTCCCAGCACCCGGCGGCCAGGGCATGCTCGACCCGCGACAGCAGGTCGACCACAGCCGTCCCGGCGCCCGGCTCGCCGCGCGCGCCCGGCAGGTCGCCGCCGGGCGGGTCGCGCCGGCCGAGCCACACCGCCCGCGCCCGCAGCGCGGCCAGCCCCGGGGCCGGGTCGGCCGGCCAGACCGCGTCCGCCCGGGCGAGCAGCCGGTGCGCGACGGCGCGTCCGCCGATCTCGCCGTGGGCGAGCGCGGCGACCAGGAGCAGCCGGGGACGCGCGGACACATCCACCGCGGGAAGGGCGTCGAGAGCGGTGAGCACCACCGCGTGGTGGCCGCCGGTCGCCAGCTCGGGCCCGTGGACGTCGAGCAGCTCACCGAGCAGCACGGCGTCGTCGGCGAGGGCGGCGTGGTGCAGCGCCCCGACCACGTCGCCGTGGTCGAGCCGCGCGCGGGCCACCCGTCCGTGCAGCGCCGCGAACCGGTCCGGGCGGCGGCGCCGCAGGTCGGCGCGCAGCTGGGCGCGCAGGAGGGGATGGACCCCGAAGGCGCCGCGCGCGGCACCGGACCCGGTGACGAGCGCCGTCGTGCGCTCCAGCTCCGCGAGCACGTCCCCGGCGTCGGCGCGCTCCGCGAGAACTGCGGCGAGCGGGGCGGTGACCTCGTCGCAGACACTGACGGCGGTGAGCACGTCCGCGATGTCGGCGGGCAGCGGGGCGAGGATCTCGCAGGTGAGGTAGTCCGCGAGGTGAGGGTGCCCGGCGAGGTCGCGGAGCAGCACGTCGGGGTCGGCCGACCCGGCGAGCGCCCGCGCGGCGAAGGCCACGGCCGCGGCCCAGCCCTCGGTCTGCGCACACAGGAGGTCGAGCCGGTCGGGGCTCACCGGGACCCCGGAGGCGGTGAGCAGGGCCGACGTCTCGTCCCCGGTGAACGCGAGGTCGCCCGCGCGCAGGCCGACGACCTCCCCGCCCAGCCGGAGGCGGTCGAGCCGCAGCGTCGCGTCGGATCGCGTGGCGAGCACCAGCAGCAGATTCGGGGGCCGGTAACGCAGGAGCGCGGCGAGTCCGTGCAAGGGCTCCGGTGCGGAGACGGTGTGGACGTCGTCGAGGACCAGCGTGATCGGTCCCGCCGCCGCGACGGCGTCGACGACCGACGCCACGAACGCCGGATCCCGGCTCGGCCTCGCCGGCCGCGGCAGCGCCGACAGCGTCCCGTCCGCGCCCGGCACACCGTCGAGCGCCGCGAGGAGACCGGCCCAGAACAGGTCGTCCGTGTCGTCGTCGGCGTCGAGGGTGACCCAGGCCCCGGCCCGGCCGGCCGGCCAGCCGGCGAGGAGCTGCGTCTTGCCGAACCCGGCGGGCGCACAGACGACGACCACCTGCCCGGGTGTCGCGCGGTCCAGCTCGCGGGTCAGCCGCGGCCGGGGGAGGAAGGACGGGGACA
>JAEUJO010000055.1 GCA_016794615.1 Pseudonocardia sp.
CCGGTGGTCCGACCGCCGTCCGGGCTCAGGCGCGGCTCTTCCTGTTCCAGAACTGATGGGTGACACCGCTCGGCGACGTGGTGGTCTCGATCGTGAAGCGATCGTCGATGCCGCCCGTGCCGTCCCAGAGAGAGATGCCTCGTCCTAACGTGATCGGCACGACCATCAGGTGCATGAAGTCGATCAAGTCGGCGCGGAGGAACTGCCGCACGGTGGACGGGCCTCCGCCGATGCGCACGTCACCGCCGTTCGCGACCTCCCGGGCCAGGCGCAGCGCCTCGTGAGGGGTGGCGTCCACGAAGTGGAAGACGGTTCCGTTGGGAAATGCGATCGTGGGATGCGGATGGTGGCTGAGGACGAAGACCGGTGTCCGGAACGGTGGCTCGTCACCCCACCAGCCGCGCCACCCGTCGTCGGGCCACTCGCCCACCTGCGGCCCGAACTTCCGCCGGCCCATGATCTCGGCGCCGACGCCCTGGCCCCACATGCTGATCAGGGCGCGGTCGAGAGTGACGGGGTCGGCGATCCGGTCGATCCCGTGGATGACGCGGCCGTCGAACCACTGGAAGAGCCGCGCGGCACCGCCGATCGGCTCCTCCATCGTCACATACTCGCCGGCGGCGTAGCCGTCGAGGGAGACCAGCAGGTTGTGGACTCGGGTGCGGGACATGACGGCTCCTCGGTCGGTTGCGATCGGAACCGCCAGACCGTAGGACACGACCCCATGATCAAGGCATTCTCGACACGAACATCCTGATCCTTCGCCGCTGGGCCGACGCCGCAGCCGCCCGACGCGACGTCGCAGCCGCCCGCTACCTCGTCGCCGTCCACGATCGTGATCTCGCCGACAGCGGCATCGAGGTCGACGCGAACCGGCGCGCGATCAAGGCGCTCGGCGAGCAGGCGGTCGCCCGCCTCGACCGGGTCGACCAGCGCATCGACCGGCTCGAGATCGACTCGGGAACACGGTGCGGTCAGGATTCGCCACCTCGGCTGACGGCCACGAGCAAGTCGTCGAGTCACTTGGCGCGCACGCGGCTCCGGATCGACCGATCGCTCCGGCGTCTGATCCATCCGGGGATGCCGAGGGGCCGGTGCGGACGCGGGGAGTGACGGCCGCCCGGTAACGATCACCCGACCGTGATCGACATCGGCATTCGTGTCAGCCGACCATGATGGGGTGAGCAGTGTCCCCGCGCCACCGGGCCCGGCCGTTCCCTGTCCGGTGCGCAGGTCGGCAGCGCCGCTCTGCAGAGCTCGTGTGGCGCCCGCCTACGCCCGCGGGCGACGATCCGTGCGATGAACGGGGTCGCCCGCCTGCTGCGTGTGGTCGCCGGCGCGATCGGCCGCGCGGTCGCCGCGATGCTGTCGCTCGCGTTGCTCGTCGGCACCGGGTACGGCTGGGCGGTCCAGCGGACGCTGGCCGACCGCGTCGTCACGAGCGACGTCCTCAGCAGCCGGACCACGGCGCCGCAGCCCGATCAGCCGTTCACCGCACTCCTCGTGGGGCTGGACAGCCGCACGGACGCATCGGGCAACCCCCTGCCTCCGGGGCTGCTGGCGCAACTGCGAGCAGGCGACGACGAGGGCCAGCTGCACACCGACACGATCATCTTGCTGCACGTCCCGGCCGGGCCGAACGCGCGCACCGTCGCGATCTCGATCCCCCGCGACTCCTTCGTCGCCCTCGCCGACGGCGGCAACACCCGCCATAAGATCAACTCGGCGTACCGGCGGGCCACGGACGACGCGAAGGCCGCTCTCGAGGCCCAGGGGGTCAGCGGGCCCGAGCTCGACCGGCGATCCCGCGACGCCGGCCGCCGCGCGCTGGTCGCAACCGTCGAGAAGTTCACCCGGCTCCCGATCGACCACTACGCGGAGATCAACCTCGCGGGGTTCGTCGAGATGACCGAGGCGATCGGCGGGGTGCCGGTGTGCCTCAAGCGGCCGGAGCGTGAGGTCCGGTCCGGGGTCGACCTGCCCGCAGGCCCGCAGATCGTCAGCGGCGCCGACGCGCTCGCCTTCGTCCGGCAGCGCCACGGCCTGGAGGGTGGAGACCTGGACCGCATCGCCCGCCAGCAGGCGTTCCTCGCCGGCTTGGCGAACCGGATGCTGTCGACCGGGACGCTCTCCGACCCGGGCGCGGTCCGCCGGCTCGTCGACGCCGTCACCCGCAACGTCGTCCTGGACCGCGGATGGAACCTCGACCGGCTCATCACCCAGTTCGGGCGGATGTCCGAGGGCGACATCCGGTTCGTCACCATCCCGACGGG
>JAEUJO010000058.1 GCA_016794615.1 Pseudonocardia sp.
TACGCGGTGTTCGCCTCGGCCAGGGCCTGTTGCAGCACGACCGCGGACACCTCGGCCAGCCACGCCCGCTGCGGGGTGCGCTTGCTCGCGGTGAGCGCCTTCGACAGCTGCGCGTCTGTCGGGAACGGTGCTCCCGCCTCCCGTGCATGTCGCCGGGCGGCGATGGCGTCGTTGAACACCACCCGGGCACACCCGAACGCCCGCCCCAACGCCCGGCGCTGTACCGGGGTCGGGTCGAGACGGTAGGAGTACCGAAGCTGCACGAAGATCAGAGTACCATGTTGGTTTATAGGCGGCTACGACAGCATCCGCACCGGCCGACACCGTGTGTTTCTGATGCACGTGCACTTGGTTTCGTCACGAGGTACCGGTACCGGGACATGGGCGGAGTGTTCGGCGACCGGCACCTGCGCCGCATGGAAGAGATCATGCGGGCGGTCTGCGCGGACTTCGAGGCCGAGCCGGTCGAGTTCAACGGCGAGGCCAACCACGTCCACCTGCAGGTCAACCACCCGCCCAAGGCCGCCGTCTCCAAGCTGGTCAACAGCCTGAAAGGCGTGTCCCCCCGGCATCTGCGGCAGGAGTTCCCCGACCTGGTCCGGCACCACCGGCGTACGCAACGGCTGCGGTCCGGGTCCCACTTCGCCGGGTCCGTCGCAAGCGCGCCGCTGAACA
This sequence comes from Pseudonocardia sp., assembly GCA_016794615.1. Lineage (GTDB taxonomy): Bacteria > Actinomycetota > Actinomycetes > Mycobacteriales > Pseudonocardiaceae > Pseudonocardia. The sequence goes on from JAEUJO010000058.1 coordinate 676, forward strand.
TCATGCTCCAGTACATCGAGCAGCAGAACCGTCCCGTCCAGGGCACGGCTCGGCCCCTGACGGGCCTGTCCGCGCGGGCCTTCACCACCGCCGTGAACGACGGCGCACTGGCCCGCCTCCCGGTAGCCGTCCACAGGCTCTCGCGCAGCAGGGCGCGGTACCCGCGTCAGCCGGGGTAGAGCGGCACTGCGTCCGGCACGCCGCCCATCAGTTGGCGCCAGGACTCGAGGTCCCCGCCCGCGAAGCTCCACACCCCGGACTGGTCCGTCACCAGAACGGGACGGTTCGGCGCGGCGGCGACCGCGAGCAGCGGCGGCGTGAGGTTGCTTCCCGGCAGCAGGTCCCAGGTCAGCCCGTCCACCGACACCTGGGAAACCGGACCGTCGATGCGGTGGCTCACCGCCACGATCGTCTCGGGCGCCCGCCAGTCCACCGCGACGACCTCGCCGAGGTCCGACGGCCGAACCGAGCGGACGTTGCGAACCGTGACGCCGCCGTCCAGGCTGCGGGCCAGCGCGGCGGTGTAGAGCCCGCCGCGCACCACGGCCGCCACGCGCAGGCCGTCGCGCGACAGGCGCAGGTCCTGGACGGGCCCCAGTCCGGTCAGCTCCCTCGCGTCGACCGGTGCGACGCGCGCGTTGCCGTTGGGGTCGAGTACCACCCGCGCCACCGTCGTGGCGTTCAGGACCGTCCAGACCTCGGATCCGCCGGGCGCCCATGACGGCCGGGTCATCGTCCCGGCCTCCGGACCGACCGGAGCGACAGCGCCCTCGGTGCCACCGATCAGCAGCCGCCGCCGGGGACCGTCCGTGGCCACCACCGCCACGCGCCTGCCGTCCGGGCTCGACGCCGCCGACTGCGCCGCCACCTCGCCGTTGCCGATCGGCCCCGGCAGTGCGGTGTCGAGCTGCCCGCCGTTGAGCTGGTGCACCCGGCCGCTGTAGACGACCAGGGCGGGCACCGTCGTCGGAGCGGGTTCGGCGACCAGCGACGCGACGTCGTCCCGGGTCAGGTCGGGGCGGTCCGGCAGCAGCGGCGCGCCGTCGACGAGCAGCCGGACCCGGCCCACGCTCACCTCGGCCAGCGAGAGCACGACCTGGGCCGCGAGCAGCAGGCGACCGGTCTCGTCGAGGTTGCCGAGCTGGGTAAGGTCGACGATCAGGGCGCCGTCCGGGCTGGTGGCGACGTTCGACCGCAGCTGGGCGCTCGCGACGAACATGGTCGACGCCGCACCCTGCAGCGCCGTCGACGGACCGGCGAGCAGCAGTTCCATCGCGCGGGCCGCCTGCGCGCGGGCCGGCGAGCCCGGCAGGTAGCGCAGATCGGGCACGGCGACCCGGCGGACCGGGTCCACGAACCACGTCTTGACGGTGCGGTAGTTGACGCGGAAGTCCGACATCCGCACGAGCACGCCGCCGGGCAGACGGGCGATCCGCCACTGGCCGTCCCGGCGGACGACGCTCACATCGATCTGGACCGGGGCCTGGGAAGCCTCGAACCAGCCCCCCGGGGTCAGCCTGCCCAGCGCGGTGCCGCGGACGCGCACGGTGCGCATGGTCGCCTCGGGATCCACCGAGGTGGGATAGACGGTGTCGAACTGCTCGGCGAGCACGGTGACGCCCGTGCCGTCGTTCCAGTCCGCTGCCTCGGGAGCGAGAAAGCGGCGGGCGGCCCCGTGCCGGTCCGGGCTGCTCCCGGAGGCGTAGACGAAGCCGCGAACCAGGTCCAACGCGTTGCTGCCGTCCACCGGGCCGGGCGGCAGGACCGGCGCGTCGCCGTCGCCGACGCGGCGCAGCACCTGGACCGGCGAGCTCTCCGGGACGCTCGCGCAACCCGCGAGCCCGGCCAGGACGAGCAGCAACACCAGCAGCGCGCGCCCCGTCACCGGACCTCCTCCCGGTCCGGCAGGGACGCCGCCCGGACCGCGGGCAGGCCGTGCACCGGGGTGGGCACCGACCCGGCGGCGGCATCCGAGGTCGACGAGGGCGGCGCGGGCTCGGCGTCCACACCCTCGTTCGCGGCGCGGTCGTCCGGCACCAGCGGCAGCGGGCTGACCGCGATCGGCTCGCCGACGGTGCGCGGCAGCGTGAGCCGGAACGCGGACCCGCGGCCGGGCTCACCCCACGCCTGCAGCCAGCCGCCGTGCAGGCGGGCGTCCTCGATGCTGATCGACAGACCGAGCCCGCTCCCCCCGCTGCGGCGGGCCCGCGACTCCTCGGCCCGCCAGAAGCGGTTGAACACGAGCGCGGCCTCCCCCGGCCGCAGCCCGACACCATGGTCGCGCACGGCCACGGCCACGGCGTCGGCGTCGCCCGCCAGCGAGATGTCGACCGGACGTCCCTCACCGTGGTCCACGGCGTTCGCCACGAGGTTGCGCACGATCCGCTCGACCCGCCGCGGGTCGACCTCGGCGTAGACCCCGACGGGCAGGTGCAGCCGCAGCGGTGTGCCGGCGTCCTCGGCGAACCCCCGCACGGCCTCGATCGCGCGGGTGACCACACCGTGCATGTCGACCCGGTCCGCCGTCAGGTCCGCGACCCCCGCGTCCAGTCTGCTGATCTCCAACAGGTCCGCGAGCAGTGCCTCGAACCGGTCGAGCTCGGTCACCAGCAGCTCCGAGCTGCGGCGCAGGGCGGGAAGCAGCTGGTCCTTGGAGGCGTGCAGGACGTCCGCCGCCATCCGCACGGTGGTCAACGGCGTGCGCAGCTCGTGGCTGACGTCCGAGGTGAACCGCCGCTGCAGCGCCCCGAACTCCTCGAGCTGGCGGATCTGGGTCTGGATGCTGCCGGCCATCTCGTTGTACGACTCGGCCAGGCGCGCCACCTCGTCGTTGCCGTGCACGGGCATGCGTTCGTCGAGGTGCCCGTCGGCGAACCGCTCGGCGATCTCGGCGGCCTGCCGGACCGGGCGGACGACCTGCCGGGTGACCAGACTCGCGATCCCGGCCAGGAGCAGGAGCAGCACCAGACCGCCCACGATCAGCGTGCTCTGCACCAGCGAGAGCGTGCGCTGCTCGGCGTCCAGCGGGAACAGCAGGTAGAACTCCAGGTCTCGGCCCGCCGTGCGCACCGGCTGGCCGATGATCAGCGTCGGGATCTCGACGCCTCCCGCGGCGATCGTCACGTAGCGGCGGGCGAGTGAGCCTCCGGCGACGTGCCCGCGCAGGTCCGGCGGGACGTCCGCGACCGTGCCCACCGACACCTCGCTGGCCCCTGCCCCGTCGACGCCGCCGGACTCGCGCGGACCCGTCGTGAGGACGGCGCGGAACTCCCCCGCCGAGGGCGAGCCCGCGTCGTCCGACAGCGAGGCGTTGGTCAGCCGGTCCAGCGCCTTGTTCAGCTCGCCCTGCGCGCCCTCGCCGTCCGGGTCGACGCCCGCCAGCTCGCGCTCGAGCACAGCGGCACCCGCCTCGGCCTGGCCGAGGGCGTCGACCTCCTTGCCCTGCAGGATCCGGCCGGCGATCTGCGTCTGCAGCACGAGGCCCAGCACGAGGACGACGGCCGCCGAGAGCGCGAGTGTGCTGACGACGACCCGCACCTGCAGCGACCGTCGCCAGATCGCGTCGACCAGCGCACCGACCTCGACGGCGACCGCACGGATCTGCACCACCGTCCGCCGGGCGCGGCGCATGAGCGGCAGCCGCCCGAGCCGTGTCGACAACCGGTCGACGGCGCTGGTCACGGCTCCGCGCCGGGTATCACAAGCCGGGCAGTCACGGAGGGCCGGCCTTGTACCCCACGCCGCGAACCGTCAGGACCACCTCGGGGTGCTCGGGATCGCGCTCGACCTTGGACCGCAGCCGCTGGACGTGCACGTTCACCAGGCGGGTGTCGGCGGCGTGCCGGTAACCCCACACCTGCTCGAGCAGCACCTCGCGGGTGAACACCTGGCGCGGCTTGCGGGCCAGCGCCACCAGCAGGTCGAACTCCAGGGGCGTCAGCGCGATCGGCTCGCCGTTGCGCGCGACCTGGTGTGCCGGCACGTCGATGGTGACGTCGCCGATCGAGAGCTGCTCGGCGGGCTCGGCATCCGTCCGCCGTACCCGTGCCCGGATCCGCGCCACCAGCTCCTTGGGCTTGAACGGCTTGACGACGTAGTCGTCCGCGCCCGACTCCAGGCCCAGCACGATGTCCACGGTGTCGGTCTTGGCCGTGAGCATGACGATGGGGACGCCCGACTCGGTGCGGATCGCCCGGCAGACGTCGATGCCGTTCATGCCGGGGAGCATCAGGTCGAGCAGCACGACGTCCGGCCGGAGATCGCGGACAGCGGGCAGGGCCCGTGTGCCGTCGCCGACCACGGCGGTGTCGAAACCCTCGCCTCGCAGCACGATGGTCAGCATCTCGGCCAGTGCCGGGTCGTCGTCGACCACCAGTACGCGCGACTTCATGGACACAATATCCCATCCCCCACCGACAGTTCGTGAAACGCCCTGCTTGTCGGGGGTCCGGACTACACGAGGACATCGTCGGCGAGCGCGAAGTGATCGAGGTCGACCGCCCCGTCGAGCACGGTCCACGGAGCGAGCCAGCCCGCCGTGGCGAGCCCGCGGTAGACCTCCGCGGTCCGGTCCTGCAGCCCAGCGTCGGACTCGTACCGGTCGCGGGCCCGCCCTGGCTCGGTGCGCTCCCGGTGTGCGGCGCGCTCGGCGGCGACGGCGCGGGGCACGTCGAGGAGCAGGTGCCGGTCGGGAACGGGAAGGCCGAACCGTTCGATCTCCAGCGCGTGCACCCAGCCGACGAACTCCCCGCAGGCTCCCTGGTGCAGCCGGGCCGCGCCGTAGGCGGCGTTCGAGGCGACGTAGCGGTCGACGAGCACGAGGTCGTGGCCGGCCACGACCGCCCGGAGGTCGTCGGCGGCCGCACGGCGGTCCAGCGCGAAGAGCACCGCCATCGCATGCACGGAGTCGGCGACGTCGCCCAGCCGTCCGTGCAGGGCGTCGCGGGCCAGCTCGGCATGCACGTCGACGTCGTAGCGGGGAAACGCGACGGTCGTGGCGCGGACACCGAGCGCGGAGAACGCGTCGAGCAGCCGGCGGGTGAGCGTGTGCTTCCCGGCCCCGTCGAGACCCTCGATGACGACCAGTCGTCCCACGGTCGCATCCTGTCAGGCCGCTCGTGCGCACCGGCCGACACTCGTGCACACGGTGTGCGCTGTGCACGGATCCCCCGGCCTTTGCACGACTGCTAACCGATCTCCCGCACCTTCGCCCAGCTCGCCATGAAGCCCGGGTGCAGCGGCAGGTCGTGGATCCGCTCGACGGGCACCCAGTCGACCGCCAGCGACTCGGCCGTGAGCTGCGGTGCGTGGAAGGCCTCGCATGCCCGGCCGACCACGGTCACGTAGCTCCAGCC
>JAEUJO010000079.1 GCA_016794615.1 Pseudonocardia sp.
CGGGGCTCAGGACCCGGGGCTCAGGACCCGGGGCTCAGGACACGGGCAGCGGGGCGAGCCGCTCGGCGCCGAAGGCGGGGTTCCAGGCCCGGATCTCGCGCTCGGCGATCAGCCCGAGAACCTTGAACGGGTCGCCGTCCAGCCAGCCGGCGACCTGCTCCGCGGCCTCGGCGCGGAAGATCAGCAGGGCGCCGGGGCCGCCGCCTTCGGCCAGCGGGCCGCTGACGACCAGGTGCCCCGCCCCGTGCAGCCCGCGCAGGTGATCACGGTGCCGCGGGCGGTGCTCGTCGAGCGCGGCGGCGTCGTCGGCGTAGCGGTAGATCACGGCGAACAGGGCCATGTCAGTCCTCTCCAGTTGGTCGGGCGAGCGCTCGCCCGACGGCGAAGGCCCGCGTGATCGCGGACCCCAGGGTCGCCCCCCACCGGGGTAGGCGTCGTCGAACACCGTGGCCGAGACGTTGCCGGCCGCGTACAGGCCGGGAATCGGGCGGCCGTGGCGATCGAGCACCCGGCCGTCGTCGTCGGTGACGAGCCCGCCGCACGTGCCGAGCGTGCCCGGGCTGATCGGGATCGCGTGGTAGGGGCCCTGCTCGAGTGGTGCCAGGCACGGGTGCGGCCGGGTGGCGTCGCCGAGGTGGCGGTCCTGCACGCTCTCGCCGCGGCGGAAGTGCGGGTCGCGGCCCAGCGCGGCGTTCCTGTTGAACTCGGCGAGCGTCGCGGCCAGCCCGTCGGGGTCGATGCCGCACCGCAGTGCCAGCTCGGCGACGGTCTCCCCCCGCTGGGCCCAGGCCGGCGGGGTGCCGGCCGGGGTGCCGCCGATCGGGTACCGCGCAACGTAGGCGCTGTCGACCACCATCCACGCCGGGATGTGCGCGTGCGTGCCGGTCGCGGGATCGATGGTGCGGAACGCCTTGTTGAGGTCGTGGTAGTTGGTCGCCTCGTTGACGAACCGGCGCCCGCGGGCGTCCACGAGGATCGACCCGGGCAGTGTCAGCTCGACGTTCGCCATCCGTCCGGACGGGTGTCCGTCGTAGACGTGCGCGGGATCGGCCAGCACGGGCACCCCCCACACGCCGACCATGGTCGCGACCGCCGCGCCTGCGGCCAACCCGAGCTCCAGCCCGTCGCCGGTGTTGCTCGGCGCGCTGATCGGGGTCACCGGGTTGGGCAGGAACGCCGCCTGCAACCGCGGGTTCCACTCGAACCCGCCGGAGGCGAGGACGACGGAGCGGGCCCGCACGCCGGCGAGCGTCCAGCAGCCGTCGGCGTAGGCCAGGTCCTCGACGCGGCGGCCCGCGAGGATCTCGACGCCCCGTTCCTCCGCCGACGTCACGAGCGCGGCGACCAGCGCGCCGCCCATCGTCCGGGTGCCCTCGGCATCCCGCCGGGCGACGAGCTCGGCGTCGATGCCCGTGGCGGCCCAGGCGTCACGCTCGGCCATGGTGATCGTCGGGAAGTAGGTCGGGGGGCGCAGCCGGGCCGACAGGCCCGGGTACTTCGCCCCGTCGAACGGCAGGTTGTCCAGCCCGCGGCCGCGCGCGGCGCCGGGCCATTCCGGGTGGTAGTCCGGGCGGGGCAGGGCCGCGAGGGCGACGAGGGTCTGCTCGTCGAGCCAGCGGACGGCCTCGCGGCTCGTCTCGCGTACCAGCGCAGGCGCCCCTCCGGCACTCGACCGCCCGTGGCCGCCACCAGGTAGGCGAGCGCCCCGTCGACGGAGTCGGGGAACTGCGCACCCATCAGGTGGTTCGCCGGCATCCACATGACGCCGCCCGAGACCGCGGACGTGCCGCCGAGCAGCTCGGCCTTCTCCAGCACGACGACCGAGCGGCCGCCGTCGGCGGCGCGGCACGCGGCGACGAGACCAGCCGCGCCGGAGCCGACCACGGCGACATCGTGGGTGGTCACGACTCATCCGTCAGGAAGTCGACGATCAGGACGGAGACGGCGGCGAACATGTCGGTACCCGTCGAGGTGGCACACCCGGCCTGGCGCGCGGCGGCGATCAGCGGCGATACCGCAGGCTTGGTGATCACATCGCCGACGAACGTATCAGGTTTGAGGCGGGCGGCGTCGACGGGCAGCGGGTCGCCCTCGCGCATGCCCATCGGGGTGGCGTTGGCGACGATCCCGTGGCCGTCCGGGTCGGCGGGGCCGGTGGTGACACGGTCGCCGAAGCGGTCGCGCAGGCGGCCGGCAAGCGTGTCGAGGCGGGCGGGGTCGGCGTCGTGCAGGGTCAACTCGGCGACACCGGCGTCGAGCAGGGCCAGGGCGATCGCCGACCCCGCCCCACCGGCGCCCACCTGCAGCGCCCGCGCGTCCTGCAACGTCGCGCCGTTGGTGCGGCAGGCGGCGACGAACGCGGCGCCGTCGACCTGGTCGCCGTGCCAGGTGCCGTCGATGTTGCGGCGGGCGATGTTCACCGAGCCGAGGAAGGCGGCGCGGTCGGTGCGGGTGGCGCAGTGCGCGGCGAGCCCGAACTTGTGCGGCACCGTGGCGATCAGGCCGACGATGCTGCGGACCGGGCCGAGGCCGCGGACGACCGTGTCGAGGTCGTCGGGCAGCACGTGCATCGGGACGACGACCGCGTCGCGCCCCCGGGCGACGAGCGCGCGAGTGATCCCGTCGGGGCTCTTCACCTGTGCGATCGGGTCGCCCAGGATCGGGACGACGAGGGTCTCGCCGGACAGGACGGGATAGCCCGTCGCGACATCGGGGGTCATCGGTTCGCGGTCCTCCTTCGTCGAGCCGCACGACGAGGATGCACCGCGGACGGGCACCGGGCGACCGGGGAGCATCCCTGCAACAAGTGAGGTGGCGGCGGGGCTGTTCCGCAGCGTGACGACCGTCGAGTTCCACCTGGGCAACGTCGTCGGCAAGCTCGGCGTCCGCTCCCGCCGCGAGTTGCGCGGGCGCCTGCCCTCGCGCCACCGTCCGACGTCTCGCGGGGAAAGGGTGCGCCCGCGGCTCTGGGGGGCAGAGCCGCGGGCGCGGTCGGGGCGGGGAGGGGGTGGTGGTGGACACCCCCGCGCGGTCAGGCGTTGGCCTGCGCGCTCTCCCGGGCCTGTAGCAGGATCGGCCCGTTCGGGCCGACGGTCGGTGAATGCTCGTCGCCGGCGACGGGGATTCCGGCGTCCGTCGCCGTGTACGGAGTCGCCGTGTACGGAGTCGCCGTGTATCGAGTCGCCGTGTATCGAGTCGCCGTGTTATCGAGTCGTCGCGCACGGGGTTGAGGTGTCGGTCACGACCTGCCCTCCTCGTGGTGGGCGAGCCGAGGTTCCCCGTCCCGCGTGCCCTGGCACGCGGGACACAGGCCCCAGAAGACGACCTCCGCCTCGTCGACGACGAAACCGTGCGCCTCGGGCGGGTCCAGGCAGGGCGCGGCACCCACGACGCAGTCGATGTCCTCGGTGGTGCCGCACCGCCTGCACACGACGTGATGGTGGTTGTCGGCGACGCGACGCTCGAAGCGCGCCGGGTGCCCGGCGGGCTCGATCCGGCGCACCAGCCCGGCGTCGACGCAGGCCGCCAGCACGTCGTAGACGGCCTGGGTGGAGACGGCGCCCAGCTCGGCGCGCACGGCCACACCGATCGCGTCGGCCGTGGAGTGCGGGTGCTGCGCGAGCCAGGCGAGCACGGCCCGGCGCGGAGCGGTGACCCGCAGGCCGGCGGCGCGCAGGGCCGCCACGTCCGGGTCGACGCGGGGGGTCTCGGCGGGAGTCGTCATGGCTCCACCGAGCCTGCCGCTTTATCTGGAACCAGTCAAGTCTTCGAGCCGATCCATTTCCCCGCTCACCGCCCGCGACCCGGCCATCCAGGCGGATCCCGGGGAGGGCCGGCCGGTCGTGACGAGCGGGGTGCGACTCACCGGTAACGCAGGTCCAGGCGCTCGCCGGTCACCGGCCCGAATCGTCCGGTGAGGTCGTGGCACAGCCCGGAAGGCGTCCTCAGCGTCACGGGAAAGCCCGCGGCCCGGTAGGCCGACGAGCCCTCCCTCGCGTCGCCGAGCGCGTTGTAGTCGCTGCCGGCGCAGGTGCCGTCGTCGCTCGCACCCGTGTACCAGTACATCGGGAAGTCCGCGACGAACGCCGGGGCGAAGGAGTCGCCGTCGACGACCGGCTCGCCGCCCCCACCGAACAGCACCGCTCCGCCCCCACCGAACAGCGAGCTGTGCTTCGGCAGCAGGAACCTCGTGATGAACTCCGCACCGCCGGAGTAACCGACGAGCCACGACCTGTCCCTGGCGACGTCGTGGTGCGCGTACACGACCTGCTCGACCAGGTCCCGCACGTAGTCGGCCTTCACTCCTCCGGACCGCCACCAGGCCGGGCTCCCGTCGTCCGGCGACCGCAACGCGACGAGGATCATGTTGTGCCGCCTGGCCTGCTCCCGGAGCCCCGCCGCACCACCGAGGGAGTAAGCGGAGTCCGGGCTGTCGAACTCGGCTCCCCCGTCGCCGTGGAACTGCAGCATGAGGCCGACCGGCCTGCTCGCGTCGAGGCCGTTCGCCCAGATGCGGTACCGGCCGACCCGACCGGTGCTCGGCGACCGGAACGTCTGGGACGGCGCGTCGTCGACCCCCCCGCCGCCCCCACCGGCCTCGGGGGCCGCAGCGGCGGGCGTCACGCCGACGACGACCATGGCAGCGACGAGGGCGACCACGCCGCCGAGCAGCGCCGTGAAGCGGTGCCACGAGGACCGTGCCGCGGTGTGCCGGGCGGGCGTACTGAAGGTCACGGGTCTCCTCGACTCGATGCACTGGTGCCCGCGGCCCGGACCGACGATCGACCACGCGCACGGCACTCGTCCGCGCCGAGACCGGAACCGTGCACCGTTTGCGGCGATCGGCCGCCGAGGTGCCGATCGGGCGCGGATCAGTTGCCGGAGGCCGTCGCGGGATCGATCGCGCCGAGCCGACGCGCAAGATTAACGTCCTGGGTGTGATGGCGAAGACTACGGCGCAGGTTGCCTGCACCCTGCAAACCTGAGAATCGCGATCTGCGACGTGCGCCCATCGGCTGTTCCAGCGCGCCGAAATGCGCGTGAACATCCCGACTCCCCCACCGTTCTGCACCATCTGGCGCAATCACATTCTCAGGCGAGGATGGGCGTTGCTGCACCATATGCGTGAGCTGTGAAAGTCGTCAGCGACGTCATTGCCGGGTGCCGACATGAGAAAGTTGCAACATGTCGGGGCCGGCGTACGACCAACAGACTGGTGCACTGCGGCGTTCCGCATGTGCGACCCCGTAGCCCTCCCGCCTGAAAGGGTTCACCTCCACGTGATGGCCTGTGCACTGCCGGTCGCGCTCTTCCGAGGTTCCGTCTCCACGCCGACGTGGCGGCGATTGCCCGGCATTCGCGCCGTCATGGCGGCAGGCGGCCGGTACGTCGACACCGACCTGAGCCACGACCTGAGCCACGACCTGATCGACGACCTGATCGACGCGGTCATGACCGACCGCGGTACGTCGATCCCGG
>JAEUJO010000086.1 GCA_016794615.1 Pseudonocardia sp.
GTTGGATAGTGTTGTCGGTGGTGTTGGCGGAGGGGGAACGCCCGGTCCCATCCCGAACCCGGAAGCTAAGCCCTCCAGCGCCGATGGTACTGCACTCGGTAGGGTGTGGGAGAGTAGGTCGCCGCCGACATTCAATGTGGAAAACGAGAAGCCCCGCCGGGAAACCGGCGGGGCTTTCTCCATTCCGGGAACACTACTGCTGGTCCCGCACCGACCGGCGGATCTGCTCGAGCCGCTCCCGCACGGCGGCATCCCGGTCGGCCTGCTGCTGCGCGATCGACCGACCGGCCGCGGTCTCCTCGGCCAACTCGGTGGCGCCGATGGCCGTGGCGTACCGGCCTTCGATCTTGTCGCGGACGTGCTCGAACGTCGGCACACCCGCCTCGTCGTAGTCACCCGTGGGCGCCGGCGCCGCGACGTCGCTGCGCTGCGGCTCCGGCGGATCCGGAGAATCACTCATTGATTTGGCCCTCCACCTGTGGATCGCCGCCGCGCTCCCGACGCGGCGTCGATCAAAGGACGCGATCGGCTCTTTCCGGTCGACAACAGTCTATTCCGCCGCGCGCCCGTGGCTGATTACCGTTAGCGTTGCACCCGTGGTGATCGCGCCGATCCCGGAGCCCGACCGAACCGTCGAGCGTCCGTTCGGCGCCTGGTCCACCTCGGTGACGTCCGACGTCGTCGTGGCCGCGGCCGTCCGCCTCGGCGAGGTGCAGGTGGACGGGCCGCACGACGGCTGCGTCGACGTCGTCTGGGCCGAAGGCCGACCGGCCGAGGGCGGCCGGACGCAGCTGGTCCGCCGCCGCGCCGACGGCGGCACGGACGAGCTGCTGCCCGAAGGGCGCAACGCGCGCACCGCCGTCCACGAGTACGGCGGAGCCGGATGGTGGGTGCACGGCGGAGTGGTGTGGTTCACCGACTGGGCGGACCAGCGGCTGTACCGGCTCGAGCCTGGCGGCGACCCCGTCCCGCTCACCCCCGAGCCGGGGCGGCCACGCGGTGACCGCTACGCCGACGGCGACCTCGGCCGGGACGGCACCAGGATCGTCTGTGTCCGGGAACGCCATCGCGGCGATGCGGCGACGGACGTCGTCAACGAGATCGTCATCCTCGACGCCCATGCTCCGGGCGTGCCCGGGGTGGTGGTGACCGGCCCGGACTTCGTCGCGGCCCCGCGGCTGTCCCCGGACGGCACGACACTGGCCTGGCTGCAGTGGAACCACCCGGCGATGCCGTGGGACGCCGCCGAGCTGGTCGTCCGCGATCTCGTCACCGGAGAGGAGACGATCGTCGCGGGTGGGCCCGGTGAGTCGGTCACCGAGCCGCGATGGCGCGCCGACGGCTCGCTGTGGTTCCTCTCCGACCGCACCGACTGGTGGAACCTCTACCGCTGGCAGCCCGGCCACGACATCGAGGCCGTGGTGCGCACCGACGCCGACATCGGGGTGCCTGCATGGACCTTCGGCACGTCCCGCTACGCGGTGCTCGACAACGGAAAGGTGGTCGTTGCGCGCTGGCGCGACGGGTTCGACGGCCTGGCGGTCCGCGGGCCCGACGGGGTGCTGACCGACCTCGAGCTGCCCTTCACCACCGTCGGCTCGGTGACCGCCGCCGGCCGGGACTCCGTCGTCGTGGTGGCCGGCAGCCCCACCGCGGAGCCCGGGGTGCACCGCATCGACCTGTCCGGCGCGATACCACGGGTCGACACCCTGCGCCCGCCGCGCGACCTGGGGCTCGCCCCCGAGGAGATCTCGCGGCCGGAGGCGGTGCGGTTCCCGTCGGTCGACGGGGCGGGGGAGCCGCGCACCGGGCGCGCGCTGTTCTACCCGCCGGTCAACCCCCGGTACCGGGGCCCGGCGGGGGAGCGGCCACCCCTGCTCGTGGTGATCCACGGTGGCCCGACGGCCAAGGCGCTGCCCGTCCTGGCCGTCGGCCTGCAGTACTGGACCAGCCGCGGCTTCGCGGTGGTCGACGTCGACTACGGCGGCTCGTCGGGCTACGGCCGCCCGTACCGCGAGCTGCTCCGCGGCCAGTGGGGCGTCGTCGACGTGGCCGACTGCCTCGCCGCCGCCCGGGCACTCGCGGACCGCGGCCTCGTCGATCCCGGCCGGCTCTGCATCCGCGGCGGGTCGGCGGGTGGTTACACGACGCTGGCGGCGCTCGCCCGGGACGACACCCCGTTCGCGGCCGGGGCCGACCACTTCGGCGTCGCCGACCTCGAGGCGCTCGCCCGTGACACGCACAAGTTCGAGAGCCGCTACCTCGACGGGCTCGTCGGGCCCTACCCGGAGGCGCGCGCGGTGTACCTCGAGCGCGCACCGATCACGCACGTCGAGCGGTTCGCCAGCCCGCTGATCGTGCTCCAGGGCGCGGAGGACCCGATCGTGCCGCCCGCCCAGTCCGAGACGATCGTCGCGGCGCTCCGGGCGAAGGGTGTCCCGGTCGCCTACCTGCTCTTCGACGGCGAGCAGCACGGCTTCCGCCGGGCCGAGAACCTCCGCAGGGCACTGGACGCGGAGCTGTCGTTCTACGCGCAGGTGCTCGGTTTCCCCCTCGACGAGAACATCGTGCCCGTTGAGGTGGAGAACCTCTAGGCCGCGGTGGCACTCTCGAAGCATGACGAACGAGCGGCCACCGATCCGGATCGGGACCGCGGAGCGCGACGCGGCGATGAAGGCGCTCGGCGCGCACCTCGAGGCAGGTCGGCTGGATGTCGACGAGTACGGCGACCGCTCCGCCCGGGCGTCGGTCGCGACCACCGCGCCCGAGCTCGCCGAGCTGTTCGACGACCTGCCCGCCCCACACCCGGTGCTGCCGGGGATCGCGGGCCCGGTACTGCCGGCCGCGGCGCCGCCACCCGCTCCGCCCGCCCGCCGGGAGCCCTCGGGCCTTCAGATGTGGGGGCCGCGGCTGATGGCCGTCACGCCCTTCCTCGCGCTGGGGTTGTTCTTCCTCACCAGGACCTGGGTGGTGTTCCTCCTCATCCCGGTCGTCGCGGTGCTGCTCGGTAGCCAGCAGCGGGGCCGCTGACCCGACGGCTCGGAGACAGCCGCGGCGCCGCCCAGCCCGACCGCCCTCGCGCGTGCCGAGCGGATGGGCTTCTCGATCGTGCACGTCTACGGCCTCACCGAGACCTACGGTCCGTACGCGGTGTGCCAGTGGCAGCGTCGGTGGGACGCGCTCGAGCCGGAGCAGCGGGCGCGGCTGCGGGCCCGGCAGGGCGTCGGGGTGATCCAGGCCGAGCGGATGCGGGTGGTGGACCCCGAACTGCGCGACGGGAGAGATCGCCATGCGCGGCAACAACGTCATGAAGTCAGGGGGCCGATGTCAGGGCGTGCCGACGCGGACCTGCTCCATCTCGACGGCGGTGCCGTCGGCGGGGGCCGCCGGGTCCCCCGGGCGGGTCCGGCGCGTCCGGCGCTCCAGGTAGTGCGCGAACTGCGAGAGCAGCAGGCACATCGTGATGTAGATGACCGCGACGACCATCGCCACCGGCAGGATCGGCGAGCCCAGCTGGACCTGGCTGCCCAGGAAGCGTGCCTGGTAGAGCAGCTCCGGGTACAGGATGATGAAGCCCAGCGCGGTGTCCTTGAGCACGACCACGAGCTGGCTGACGATCGTCGGCAGCATCGCGCGCAGCGCCTGCGGCAGCAGGACGTTCGTCATCACCTGGGTCTTGCGCATGCCCAGCGCGTAGGCGGCCTCGCTCTGCCCGCGCGGCAGCGACGCCACCCCCGCGCGGAAGATCTCCGCGAGCACGGAGCCGTTGTAGAGCATCAGGCCCAGCACGAGCGCGGTGAACGCCGAGACGTTGATCCCGAGCCCGCGGGACACGCCGAAGTACATGATGAAGATCAGGATCAGCAGGGGGACGGCGCGGAAGAACTCGACGACGGCGGTCGCGGGCCCGCTGAGCCACCGATGGTCCGACAGCCTGCCTGCGGCGAACACCGCCCCGAACACCAGCGCCAACACCGCCGCCACCGCGAACGCGCGCAACGTGTTGAGCAGGGCGTCGAGGAGCAGCAGCTGGATGTTCTTGTAGAGGATCCACTGCCACACGTCGGGGTCGAACTGGCCCGTGACCGCGAACCGGTAGACGACGAACGCGGCGGCGCCGAGCGCCACGACGACGCCGACGGCCCCGAGTAGCAGGTTGCGTCGTCGGGCCCGGGGCCCCGGCGCGTCGTACAGGACGGTGGTCATCGCGCCTCCGCAGGACGTACGTCGACCGGATGAAGGGCGCCGCCGCGGGAGGGCGTACGTCGGCGCGACGTCACCGCGCCACGCTCCAGCGCCGCTCCAGGTTGCGCTGCAGCAGGGTCAGCGGGACCACCAGGATCAGGAAGCCCAACGCCACCCACAGCAGGCCCACGAGCACGTTGTAGCCCCTCTCCGAGAGGTTCTGGTAGATCCCGCCCGCCTCGAACACCGCGAAGCCCGCCGCGATCGTGGTGTTCTTCAACAGGGCGATCTCGACGCTGGTCAGCGGAGGCACCACCGACCGCAGCGCCTGCGGCAGGATGATCGAGCCGAGCGTCTGGCCGAACGTGAAGCCCAGCGCGCGCGATGCCTCGGCCTGTCCGACCGGCACGGTGTTCACTCCGGAGCGCACGACCTCGCAGACGAACGCCGACGTGTAGACGATCAGCGCGGTGCACGCCCTGGCGAAGAACGACAGGTCGAAGATCTCCAGGCGCGGGTAGGCGAACGCGAAGAAGAAGAAGACCAGCGTGAGCGGGGTGTTACGGACGACGTTGATGTAGACCGTGCCGAAGGCCCGCAGGACCGGGACGGGGCTGACCCGCATCGCGGCGAGCAGCAGGCCGCCGATGATCGAGCCGACGGCGGCGACCAGGAACAGCTCCACGGTGCCGACGAAGGCCGACATGTAGAGGCCCAGGTTGTCGAGCAGGACGTTCATGGACTCCTCCGCCGGGTCGCGCCGGATCGGTTACAGCAGGCGGGGTGGGTCGCGATGTGTCACGACCCACCCCGCACCGGATGTGGCTAGTAGCGCTGCAGCTCCGGCGGATCGGCGGGGGAGCCGGACTTGCCGAGCGTCGAGTCGTAGATCTGCTTCCAGGTGCCGTCGGCCGCGGCGGCCGCCAGGATGTCGTTGATCTTGCCACGGAGTGCTGCGTCGTCGTGGTTCAGGCCGATCCCGTAGGGCTCGGTGGAGAACGTCGCGCCGACGACCTTGAGCTTGTCGGGCTGCTGTGCCGCGTAGCCCTTGAGGATCGCGTCGTCCGTGGTGACCGCGTCCACCTGCCTCGAGAGCAGCTGGTCCACGCACTGGCTGTAGTTCTGGAACTCGACGATGTTCTCGGGCTCGGTCAGCTGCTGGTCCTTGACCCGCTGGATCGGCGTGGAGCCCGTGACCGAGCAGACCTTCTTGCCCTTGAGGGTGTCCTTGCCCGTGATCTCGGTCTCGTCACTGCGCACCAGCAGGCTCTGCCCGGCCACGAAGTAGGGGCCGGCGAAGCTGATCAGCTGCTTGCGATTGTCGTTGATCGTGTACGTGCCGACGTAGTAGTCGACCTCCCCGCGGGAGATCGCGTCCTCGCGCGACGCCGACGGCACCGCCTTGTAGTCGATCTTGTCGGGTCCGAAGCCGAGGTTCGCCGCGACCAGCCGGGCGATCTCGATGTCGAAGCCGGAGTACTGCCCGGTGGTGGCGTCCTTGAAGCCCAGGCCGGGCTGGTCCTCCTTGACGCCGATGACGACGCGGCCCCGCTGGGTCATCGCCTGGAACGTCGGCGAGCCCTCGACGGTGACGTCGGCGGCCACGCTCTGCGTCGGTCCCGAGCTCTCCGCGCCGGGACTGCCCTCCTTGCCGCAGGCGGAGAGGGCGAGGGCGCCGACGAGCAGCCCCGCCGCGAGATGGCGCAGCTTCATGATGGGAATCTCCTTAGGGGAACGGTCAGTGCGTGAGGATCTTGCCGAGGAAGTCCTTGGCACGATCGCTGCGCGGTGCTGTGAAGAACTGGTCCGGCGGCGCGTCCTCGACGATCTCGCCGCTGTCCATGAAGATCACGCGGTTCGCCGCGCGGCGGGCGAAGCCCATCTCGTGGGTCACCACGAGCATCGTCATGCCCTCGCGCGCGAGTGTGGTCATGACGTCGAGCACCTCCTGGACCATCTCGGGGTCCAGCGCCGAGGTCGGCTCGTCGAACAGCATCACCTTCGGTTTCATGGCCAGCGCGCGGGCGATCGCCGCGCGCTGTTGCTGGCCACCGGAGAGCTGGGCCGGGTACTTGTCGCTCTGGTTCGCGATCCCGACCCGCTCGAGCAGTTCCGTCGCCCGCTTCCGGGCCTCGTCCTTCTTCACCTTGCGCACCTTGAGCGGGGCGAGGGTGACGTTGTCGAGGACCGTCTTGTGGGCGAAGAGGTTGAAACTCTGGAAGACCATGCCCACATCGGCCCGCAGTGCGGCCAGCGCCTTGCCCTCGGCCGGGAGGCGCTTGCCGTCGATCTCGATGGTGCCGCTGTCGATCGGCTCGAGCCGGTTGATCGTCCGGCACAGCGTGGACTTGCCGGACCCGGACGGGCCGAGCACGACGACCACCTGGCCGGTGTCCACCTCGAGGTTGATGTCCCGGAGCACGTGCAGCGGGCCGAAATGCTTCTCGACGGCCTGCATGCGAATCATCAGCGGGGTCGCAGCGGTCATCGGCAGCCTCCGGGCATGGCGGGACGCTAGGGCGAATCGGACAGCACAGTCCAGCACCTTGAGGAGCTGATGAGGTTGCCGTCCGATAACACTCGACATCGCCCGCTCCGCACCGCGGCCGATCTCCACCGGGGGAACGAGGTCGGAGGACACGGCTGGGCCGTTGCGGTGCTGTGCTGGGCCCCGGCCTCCTTCCCCCGGCACACTTCGCAGATGCACATCCTGCTGGTCGAGGACGACGACCGGGTGGCCGCCGCGCTGCGACCGGCCCTGCACCGGCACGGCATGACCACGACCCGGCTCTCCCGCGGCCGGGGCGTCACCCAGCACCTGGCCGGCGTGGACGTCGTGCTGCTCGACCTGGGCTTGCCGGATGTGGACGGTGTCGACGTGTGCCGCGAGATCCGCGCCGCGGGTGACGTGCCCGTGATCGTCGTGTCGGCCCGCGGCGAGGTGGACGACCGCATCCAGGGCCTGCACTGCGGCGCCGACGACTACCTGGTCAAGCCGTTCGACACCGGCGAGCTGCTGGCCCGGATGCACGCGGTGCTGCGCCGCCGCGCTCCGGCGCCGGCACCGGGCGACCCGGGCGAGGTCGTGATGGTGGCGGACGTGCGGGTGGACCTGCGCCGCCACGAGGTCACCGCCGCCGGCCGGTCCGTGGCGCTGACCCGCAAGGAGTTCCAGATCCTGGCCCTGCTCGCCGCGGCGGGCGGCACGGTGTGCACGCGCGGCCGGATCGTCGCCGAGGTGTGGGGCCGCAGCTGGCCGGGGGCGAACCGGACGCTCGACGTGCACGTCGCGACGCTGCGCACGAAGCTCGGCCGGCCCGAGCTGGTGGCGACGGTGCGCGGCGTCGGCTACCGGCTGGGCGGCCCCGACGCCGGGGTGGACGCGAAGAGCGATGCCCCGATCGACGCCGAGGCCGGCCCGACCCCGCCTGCGGAGTAGGCATGCGCGCGCGGCTCCTGGTGATCGTGCTGGTCGTCGTCGGTCTCGTCGCGTTCGGGCTCGGCGGGCTGCTCGCTTACACCACCGCGCAGGCACAGCAGGAGGGCTTCTTCACGCGGCGGCTCACCGACACCGTCTACCTCGCCTCGCTCGTGCAACGGTCGCTGACCGAGGCCACGGGTGCGGACCTGGAGGCGCTGCTGGGTCGCTACCAGCAGGTCTACGGCATGTCGGTGCAGGTCGTCACCGCGGACGGGGCACCGTTCGCGCCGTCGGCGCTGCCCGCCCGGCTCGACGCGACGGGCAGCGAGCGGCTCGACGCCGCGCTCGCCGGGCGGCGCTCGGAGTCGCCGATGCTGCAGATGCCGTGGGACGACGAGCCGCTGGTGATCGCGGAGCCGGTGCTGGTCGACGGCGAGGTGCGCGGTGCCGTCGTCACGGTGTCGCCCACCACCGCGCTGCACGAGCGCGAGCTGGAGACGTGGGCGATGATCGCGGGGGCGGTGCTGCTGGCGCTCGCGCTGGGCGTGCTCGTGTCCCTGCCGGTCGTCCGCTGGATCCTGCACCCCGTGCGCCGACTCGACGAGGGCACCGGCCGGGTCGCGTCGGCGGTCCTCGCGGGGGGCGCGGCCGAGCCGGTCGCCGACGACAGCGGCCCGCCGGAGCTGCGCAGGCTCTCGGTGTCGTTCGACCGCATGGCCGAGACCGTGACCGGGGCGCTCGCCGCGCAGCGCGCGTTCGTCGCCGACGCGAGCCACCAGCTGCGCAACCCGTTGACCGCACTGCGGCTGCGCCTGTCCAACCTGCAGGGACACGTCGACAGCGCGGCGGTCGACGACCACGGCGCCGCGCTGGAGGAGGCCGAGCGGCTCTCGGAGCTGCTCGCCGGCCTGCTGGCGCTGGCCCGCACGGAACGGACCGCACCCCTGGTCGAGGTGGACGTCGACGCCGCGGTGGCCGACCGGGTCGAGGCCTGGCGCCCGCTGGCCGAGCACACCGGGTTGCGGCTGGAGCTCGGCGGGCAGCCGGGCCTGACGGTGTCCGCGCCGGCCGGTGCCGTGGAGGCCGTGCTGGACGCCGTGCTCGACAACGCCGTGAAGTTCTCCTCGGCGGGTGACGCGATCACGGTGCACACCGCGCGGCACGACGGCCGAGTGGAGATCTCGGTCCGCGACACCGGCCCCGGTCTGGGCCCCGAGGAACTGGAGCGGGCCACGGACCGGTTCTGGCGCAGCCCGTCGCAGAGCAATGTCGAGGGCTCGGGGCTGGGCCTGGCGATCGCCGCGCGGACCGTCGAACAGTCCGGCGGGTCGCTGTGCCTGGAGTCGCCCGACGGCGGCGGCCTGCGGGTGGTGGCGTGGCTGCCGGTGGGGCAGGGCACCGCGCCGACGGCGGAGCGCTGACGGACCGCCCGGACGACGAGGTGGGCGGGCATCCCGAGCGGGCCGAGCAGGATCGTGGGCACGAGCGCCGAGAACGGCGCGGCGAGGGCGAAGCGCAGCGGCGGGTCCGGCAACGTCTCACACGGTCGTCGGGGCGGTGGTGCGGCGGGCCGGGGCGAGCGTGCCGACCGTCGCGGCCGCGGTGACCGCGACCAGCGTGGCGAGCGCGGCCAGCGTCACCGCGTCCGGGGCGAGCAGCGGCTGCGCGCGCAGGGCCTGCCAGGTCAGCAGGACCACGAGGCCGGTCCAGGCCGCTGCGGCGATGCGCACCAGCCGGACGCGGGTGTCCTCGCCGAGCCGGGTCGCGGCGAGCGCGAAGGCGAGCAGCGGGAGCCCCTGCAGGGCGTGCATGCCGATGAAGTGCGCGACGCGCAGATCGCCGCCCGTGGTGCTCCAGCCGACGAGGGGCAGGCCCGGCCCGCCGTCGGGCACCCCGACCGCGTGCGCGCCCGTCGAGGCCATCAGGAAGCCCTCGCCCAGCCCGATCAGGGCGACGACGACACCCAGCCGGATCGCGGTGCCGGCCGCCCGGTCGCGCCCGGGCACCCTCAGGAAGCGCACGGCGACGGCCAGGGTGGCCAGCCAGAGCACGGTGATCGTCACGCCCATGGTGCCCCACAGCGCGGCACTGAGCGGCGTGTCCATGTTGTAGTGGCTGCGGTTCCCGACCGCCGCCTGCCCGACGATGATCGCCATCTCGACGCCGCCGGCGACCGTGATGATCCAGCCCGTACGGGACAGGGCGCGCTCGCGCAGCTGCCCCAGCATCCAGGACAGCGTGGCGGAGTAGAGCGCAAGCGAGACCGCGAACTTCAGCGGCTTGAGCCAGAGCGGTGCGCCGAGCAGCACCCGGTCGTCGACCAGCACCAGGATCGCGAGCACGGGGGTCAGGGCCGCCATGGCGACGGCGAAGGCGAACAGGCCGCGGTGCCCGCGGCGAGCGTCGGCGAGTGCGGTGGTCATCAGAACTCCCTGACACTGTTAGGCTCGATGAGCGGTGCCAGTGTGCGACTGCTTGTCTGACAGTGTCAAGGGAGTAGAGCAGTGTCAGTTTCCCCGGTTCGGGATCGACGGCGCGCGGAGACCGTCGCGGAGATCAAGGAGGCCGCGCTCCAGCAGCTCGTCGACGCCGGTCCCGGCGGGTTCTCGCTGCGAGGTGTGGCGCGGGCCGTCGGGATGACCGTGCAGTCGCTCTACCACTACTTCGCCAACCGCGACGCGCTGCTCACCGCCCTGGTCGTCGACGCACACGACTCGGCGGCGGACGCGGTGCAGGCCTCGGTGGACCGCACCCGGGGGCGGCCCCCCCACGAGCGGCGGCTGGCGGCGTGCCGGTCGTTCCGGGACTGGGCGCTGGCCAACCGGTCGGCGTTCCTGCTGCTCTACGGAACGCCCGTGCCGGGGTTCACCCCGCTGCCCGAGAGCGACGTGGGACGGGCGGCGTGGCGGCTCGGGCAGTCGTTCGCCGAGGTCGTGTTCGACGGGTGGACGCCCGCGCAGCTCGCCGCGGTGCCGGCCGCCCCGGGCCTCGCCGACGCCGACCTCGGGAAGATGACACTCCCGCTCGGCGCCGCGGCGCTGTTCATCGAGCTGCGCGCGCGGATGCACGGTCTCGTGACCCTCGAACTGCTCGGGCACCTGCACCCGTTCAACGAGCACGGTGCCGCGTTCTTCGAGGCCGCGATCAACCGGATGTCGGCCGATGTCGACGCCGTGCGACGCGGCGTGGGCCGCTGATCACGCCATCGCGTCGGCGGAGAACCAGCGCAGCGCACCGTCGTGCAGGGGGACGGGCTGGGTCAGGATCGCCGAGCGCGGGTCGACGGTCCGGGCCGCCGCGGTCGCGTCGGCGAGGCGCTGCTGGTCGGCGAACAGCGCCCCGGTCAGCGCCTGGACCAGGTCGGCGTCGAGCCCGGCGTCGACCAGGAGGACGTTGCGCACCAGCAGCGTCGCGACCGGGTCCGGGATCCGGTAGGTGCCGGCGAGCACCGTGCCGGGTGCGTACACCGGGTAGCGGATGCGCAGGGTGTCGAGCACCGGTTCGAGATCGAGCAGGCGCACCGGCACGGTCGCGGCGAGATCGGTGACGGTGGTCGTCGGCAGCGCCCCGACCCAGAAGAACGCGTCGATGTCCCCCGCGCGCAGCGCCGCCACCGAGCCCGCGAGGTCGAGGCGGGAGCGCCGCACGTCGTCGGGCTCCGCGAGCCCCGCCGCGGCGAGCACCCGCTGGGCCACGTAGGTGACCCCCGAGTTCTCCGGGCCGACGGACACCCGGGCGCCGCGGAGGGCGGCCACCGCGCGGATCGGCGAGCGTGCCGGGACGACGATCTGCAGCGCGTCGTTGTACACCGCGGCCAGCGCGCGCAGCGACGAGGCACCGGCGATCCGGTCCGCGGCGACGTCGAGCTGGCTGACGGCGACGTCGGCGGAACCGGTGGCCAGCAGGGTCACGTTCGCCGGCGAGCCGTTGGTGGGCAGCACCGCAGGCTCCGTCGCCAGGCCCAGCTGCTCCTGCCACACCTGCGCGAGGGCCCGCCCCAGCCGGAAGTACTCGCCCGCCGTGCCTCCGGTCGCGATGCGCAGCCGCACTTGCGCGAACCGCGACCCGCACGCGGGGATCGCCGTGATCAGCCCCGCGGCGCCGAGGGCCCGCAGCACCTGACGCCGGGTGAGCTCCACCGGTGCATCGTGGCGGGTGCAGCCGCCGTGGTCGAGGGCGTCTACCCTCGAACCGTGGGTCGCAGCTACACCCTCCGCACGTACGGGTGCCAGATGAACGTGCACGACTCCGAGCGGATGGCCGGGCTGCTGGAGGCCGCGGGCTACGCGCGCTCGGACGATCCGGCGACCGCGGACGTCGTCGTGCTGAACACGTGCGCGGTCCGGGAGAACGCCGACAACAAGCTCTACGGCAACCTCGGGCACCTGCGGCCGCGCAAGGTCGCGAACCCGGGCATGCAGATCGCCGTCGGCGGCTGCCTGGCCCAGAAGGACCGCGAGACGATCGTGCGCAGGGCACCGTGGGTGGACGTGGTGTTCGGCACCCACAATGTGGGCGCGCTGCCGGTGCTGCTGGAGCGGGCCCGGCACAACGCCGCGGCGCAGGTGGAGATCCTCGAGGCGCTCGAGGTGTTCCCATCCACGCTGCCGGCGCGGCGCGAGTCGGCCTACGCGGGCTGGGTGTCGATCTCCGTGGGCTGCAACAACACCTGCACGTTCTGCATCGTGCCCTCGCTGCGCGGCACGGAGCGCGACCGGCGGCCGGGCGATGTGCTCGCCGAGGTCGAGGCGCTGGCGGCGGAGGGCGTGCTGGAGGTGACGCTGCTCGGCCAGAACGTCAACTCCTACGGCGTGGAGTTCGGCGACCGTGGCGCCTTCGCGAAGCTGCTGCGGGCCTGCGGCGACGTGCCGGGCCTGGAGCGGGTCCGGTTCACCTCGCCGCACCCGCGCGACTTCACCTCGGACGTCATCGCGGCGATGGCGCAGACCCCGAACGTGTGCCCGCAGCTGCACATGCCCCTGCAGTCCGGGTCGGACCGGGTCCTCAAGGCGATGCGCCGCTCGTACCGCTCGGCCCGGTTCCTCGCGATCCTCGACGAGGTGCGGGCGTCGATCCCGGACGCCGCGATCTCGACCGACATCATCGTCGGCTTCCCCGGGGAGACCGACGACGACTTCGCCGCCACCCTGGACGTCGTCGCGGAGGCCCGGTTCGCCTCGGCGTTCACCTTCCAGTACTCCCCGCGCCCTGGCACGCCCGCCGCGGCGGCCGACCAGCTGCCCAAGGCCGTCGTGCAGGAGCGCTACGAGCGGCTCGTCGCGCTGCAGGAGGAGATCTCCTGGCAGCAGAACCGGGCACAGGAGGGGCACACGGTGGAGGTCCTGGTCGCCACGGGGGAGGGCCGCAAGGACGCCGCGACCCGGCGCATGTCCGGTCGTGCCCGCGACGGCCGGCTGGTGCACTTCACCCCGGGGGAGCGGACCGTGCGACCGGGAGACGTCGTGACGGTCGCGGTGACCTACGGCGCACCACACCACCTGGTCGCGGACGGCCCCCCGCTCACCCACCGGCGCACCCGCGCCGGTGACGCGCATGCGGCCGGCACCCGGCCGGGCGGCCCGTCGACGGGGCTGGGCCTGCCGGGATTCGGCGCCCCGGGACCGGAACCGGCCGTCGCCGGCTGTGCTGTCGGTTCCGGGGCTGTCGGTTCCGGGGCTGTCGGTTCCGGGGAAGGGGCACGATGAACGAGAGGTTGCCGGACGACCTCGGCGCGCTGGAGGCCGAGCTGGCCGAGGCGGAGCGTCGGATGGTGCGCCGGATCGACCCGGGGGCGACCGCGCTGCCGGTGGCGATCGCGGTGCTGGTGCTGCTGGGGTCGCTCATGCTGCCCTGGACCGGTGGAGTGGCCGGCTGGGAGATCCTTGCGGGGGTCGCGAACTTCGGGCTGCTGCCGCGGCTGTTCACCGCCACCGCCGTGCTGTTCGGGGTCCTCGGATCGGCGGTGGCGCTGGCCGGGCGGCGCTGGGCCGCGGCCTGGACCTGCGCCGTGGGCTGCGGGTTCTCCGTCGTCAACGGGGTGTGGGCGATCTGGTCGCGCCAGGTCAACGTCCTCAACGGGGGCACGGGCCCGGGAGTCGGGCTCGTCCTGGCGGTCGTCGCCATGGTGGTGCTGGCCGCGAGCTGGGTGAAGATCGCCGGCCGCCGGGGCTGACGTCCTCCCGAGCATGATCGGCGTCCGGTCGACGATCGGGGACGGGCATGTCGCGCGTGTCGACAGATCAGCGATCACCGTGGGCCGCGAGCGCCGCACGGATCTCGGCGACGACATAGTCCGGCCGGTTGGTCAGGTCGTGCCAGGTGAATCGCAGCAGGTCCCATCGAGCGCGGACCAGGGCGTTTCCCTTGTGCCGATCTGCGCGGAAGCGGTCGACACCCATGTGCCACGCCCACCCGTCGATCTCCACCGCGACCAGCGCGTCGGGGAAGGCGATGTCGATCAGATACCTGCCGAAGGGATGTCCCAGTACCCATCCCGTGATCCCCGCCGCCCGCAGCAGAGAGACGGCGCGACGCTCGGCCGCGGAGTCGGCCCGGTCCGCCGCTGCGATGAGCAGTTCGCCGGCTCGAGCAGAGCCGCGTGCGCCCAGGTTGCGGCAGTAGGCCCGGTACACGCGGGTGAACGAGACGTGCCGCTGCAGCGCTCGGTCGAGGAAGACCGAGCCCTCGGTGAGCACCGCCGCCGTTTCCAGCGCCGTGAGCGGCTTGTCCGTGAGCCACAGCCCGCGCAGCTTGACGAGGTCCGTCGACGCGAGGGCGCGGCGCCGTAGACAGATGTTCGGCTGCGGGCGCGGGCAGTCACCGCGCGGCACCGTGAGCTCGACGATGTCGGGTGCCGCCGGCCGCATGCCGTGCCACCAGGCGGCTGCCGGCCCGGACACCGCCCCGCGTCCGCCGACCCACAGCGCGGGTGCTCGCACCCGCGTGTCATCGGTGTGCGGATGCCCGGCCACGAGGAACACGCGTGGCAGCACCCGCTCCCAGCCGCCGGACCGCACCCGCCGCTGCACTGTGCGCGGCGAGACGCCTGCCTCGACGGCCTGAGCGAGGCTGACCAGGCCGTCCTGGCGAACCAGCAGCGGAGCGAGCAGGGTTTCCGGCGACACGCGGGTCAGGATCTGAGACCACCGGCGTGCGGCGTGGCGTTTCGGAGGAACCCGGACCCGTGATCGTCGAATCGTCGACGGACCCGGACAGGACTGTCGCGGCCGTCGACGGGACGGCGATCACGAACCGGGGTGGGCGGGTCAGCGGTGCTGGACGGCCTGCTCCGCGGTCGCCAGCCACTCGCGCCACTGGTCGGCCTGCCCCTGCGCCTGCTGGGCCCGCCGGGCGTCGCCTGCGGCGCGTGCCTTGGCCGCCTGCGCCTCGAACTGTGCGACCCGCTCACGGAACTGCGCGACGCGTGCCTCGGCCTCCGGGTCCGTGCGCCGCCACTGCCGGTCGGCCGCCTCGCGGACCTTCTCCTCGACGGCCCGCATCCGCGCCTCCAGCGGGCGGATGTCGTCCCGCGGGACCTTGCCGATCGCCTCCCAGCGCTCCTGGACGTTGCGTAGCGCGGCACGGGCGGCATTCGGGTCGCCGACGTCGATCTTCTCGGCCTCGTCCAGCAGCGCCCGCTTCGCCGCAGCGTTCGCGTCGAACTCGGCGTCGCGCTCCGCGAAGTTCTGCGACCGGCGGGCGAAGAACGCGTCCTGAGCGGTCCGGAAGCGCTGCCACAGGGCGTCGTCGGCGTCCTTCTGGGCGCGGCCCGCGGCCTTCCACTCGGTCATGAGGTCACGGAAGCGGGCCGCGGTGGGGCCCCAGTCGTCGGAGTCGGCGAGCTTCTCCGCCTCCAGCGCCAGCTCCTCCTTGCGTGCTCGGGCACCCGCCCGCTGCCGGTCCAGGTCCGCGAAGTGGGAGCCGCGGCGCCGGTTGAACGCCTCGCGCGCCTTGGAGAACCGCTTCCACAGCAGCTCGTCGGTCTTGCGGTCGATGCCGCGGACCGTGCGCCACTCGTCGAGGATCGCCTTGAAGCGGTCACCCGCCTGCTTCCACTGCGAGGCCTCGGCCGCCAGCGTCTCGGCCTCGGCGGCCAGCGCCTCCTTGCGCGCGACGGCGGCGACCCGCGCGGCGTCGCGCTCGGCGCGCTGGGCGCCCACGGCCTGCTCGGCCTGCACCACCAGCCCGTCGAGCAGGGTGGCCAGCCCGGTCATGTCGCCGACGACGTGGGCCTCGGCCAGGCCGTCGCGCAGGGTCCGCGCGCTTCCGAGCGTGTGCTTGGGGTCGGCGCCACCCGCCGAGAGCCGGCTGGCCAGCAGCTCGGTCTCGGTGAGCACGTCGTCGAAGCGGCGCGCGAAGTGGGCGAGACCCTCGGCAGGCTCGCCGGCCTGCCAGGAGCCGACGGCCCGTTCACCGTCCGCGGTGCGGACGTAGACCGTCCCGTCGGCGTCGACCCGCCCCCACCGCTCGGGGTGCAGCGTCGCCGGTGACACGGGATGCCCGGACGCG
>JAEUJO010000092.1 GCA_016794615.1 Pseudonocardia sp.
TACTTCGCCGACCTCGCCCACCTGCATCCGCGGACGCGCCAGATGGTGACCTCGGCGGCGGGGGTGCAGTGGACGGTGGTCGGTACCGAGGTCGAGGCGCTGCAGCTCGAGTACAACTGGATCAAGGAGTTCGACCCGCGGTTCAACGTCCGCTACCGCGACGACAAGACCTACCCGGTGCTGGCGGTGACCGTGGGCGAGGAGTTCCCGCGGTTGCACGTCTACCGGGGGCCCCGCCGCAAGGGGGTGCGCTACTTCGGCCCGTACGCGCACGCCTGGGCGATCCGGGAGACTCTCGACCTGCTGCTCCGCGTGTTCCCGGCCCGCACGTGCAGCGCAGGTGTGTTCCGCAGGCACGGCCAGATCGGGCGGCCGTGCCTGCTCGGCTACATCGACAAGTGCTCCGCGCCGTGCGTCGGCCGGGTGAGCGCGGACGAGCACCACCACATCGTCGACGACTTCTGCGAGTTCCTCTCCGGCCGGACGGACCGGCTCGTACGCGAGCTGGAACGCCGCATGGAGGCCGCCGCGGAGGCGCTGGAATTCGAGCGGGCGGCCCGGCTGCGCGACGATCTCGGGGCGCTGCGTCGCGCCATGGAACGCCAGGCCGTCGTCCTGGGC
Organism: Pseudonocardia sp.; assembly: GCA_016794615.1. Classification (GTDB taxonomy): domain Bacteria; phylum Actinomycetota; class Actinomycetes; order Mycobacteriales; family Pseudonocardiaceae; genus Pseudonocardia. Next base: position 622 of record JAEUJO010000092.1, read on the forward strand.
GACGGGACGGACGCCGATGTCGTCGCCTTCGCGCAGGACGAGCTGGAGGCCGCGGTGCAGGTCTTCCACGTGCGCGGCGGCCGGGTGCGCGGCCAGCGCGGTTGGGTGATCGACAAGGTCGAGCCGACCGAGACGCCCGCGCTCGTCGAGCGGTTCCTCACCCAGTTCTACGGCGAGCAGGCGGCGCTCGCGGAGTCGGCGGACGACGCGGGCCAGCCCGTGCCCCGCGAGATCCTCGTCCCCGAACTGCCCCCGGACGTCGACGCGCTGGCCGAGTGGCTCTGCACGTTGCGCGGCTCCCGCGTCCAGATCCGCGTCCCCCACCGTGGCGACAAGCGGGCGCTGGCCGAGACCGTCGAGCGCAATGCCAAGGAGGCGTTCGCCCAGCACAAGCTGCGCCGCGCGGGCGATCTCACGGCCCGCTCGGCGGCACTGCAGGAGATCCAGGACGCGCTCGGGCTCGACAGCGCACCGCTGCGCATCGAGTGCGTGGACGTCTCGCACGTGCAGGGCACGGACGTCGTCGCCTCGCTGGTGGTGTTCGAGGACGGGTTGGCGCGCAAGTCGGACTACCGGCGCTTCGAGATCCGCGGGGGCGCAGGCCGCGCGAGCATCGCAGCGAGCGCAGCGAGCGAGGAGCGGAACGCGGCCGGAGCCGACCATCCGCACAGCGGCGCGGACGGCGGGGACGTCGCCGCGATCGCCGAGGTCACCCGCAGGCGCTTCCGCAGACATCCGGCCGAGTCGACAGGGGGGACGGAGGCGGGCGGTAACGGTCGCGGCGGCCCGGCCGATCCGGGCGATATCGACCCCTCCACGGACCCCCCGACGGCACGTCCGGGTATCGATCCGACCACCGGCCGACCGCGCCGCTTCGCCTACCCGCCGAACCTGTTCGTCGTCGACGGCGGCCCCCCGCAGGTCGAGGCCGCCGCGGACGTGCTGGCCGGGCTCGGGATCACCGACGTGGCGGTCTGCGGGCTGGCCAAGCGCCTGGAGGAGGTCTGGCTGCCGGCCGATCCGGACCCGGTCATCCTCTCCCGCACCAGCGAAGGGCTGTACCTGTTGCAGCGGGTCCGGGACGAGGCGCACCGGTTCGCCATCACCTACCACCGCCAGCGTCGTTCCAAGGGCATGACGGCCTCCGCGCTCGACGGCGTCCCCGGGCTCGGCCCGTCGCGACGGACCGCGCTGCTCAAACACTTCGGGTCGGTCCGCAAGCTGCGGGCCGCGGGCGTCGACGAGATCGCCGCGGTCCCCGGGTTCGGCCGCCGGACGGCCGTCGCGGTCCTGACCGCGCTGCACGGATCGGCAGGCGACCCCGTCCTCTCCGGCACCGAGGAGAACGCGATGAGCGAGCGAAGCGAGGGACAGCGATGAGTGATCATCCCCCACTATCGCCGCGGCAGCCGCCCGGTATCGAGGTGACGCTGGTCAGCGGCCTGTCCGGGGCCGGCCGGAGCACCGCGGCGAAGGTCCTGGAGGACCTGGGCTGGTTCGTCGTCGACAACCTTCCTCCCGAGCTGATCGCCACGATGGTCGACCTCGGGGCCCGCGCCCAGGGCGACGTCACCCGCATCGCCGTGGTCATGGACGTCCGCAGCCGCGCGTTCAGCGCGGACCTCGGGGTCGTCCTCAAGGACCTCGACGCCCGTGGCTACCGGCCGCGGCTGCTGTTCCTCGAGGCGTCGGACCCCGTGCTCGTTCGCCGGTTCGAGCAGGTCCGGCGCAGCCACCCGCTGCAGGGTGACGGCCGGCTGGTCGACGGCATCGCCGCCGAACGCGCGCTGCTCGGCCCGCTGCGCGACGCCGCGGACCTCATCGTCGACACGTCCACCGTCGCCGTCCCCGCGCTGCGCCTGCTGCTCGAGCGGGCCTTCGGGGAGCACGTGCCGCAGGCCACCCGGGTCAGCATCGTCTCGTTCGGGTTCAAGTACGGCCTGCCGATGGATGCGGACCTGGTCGTGGACCTGCGGTTCCTGCCCAACCCGCACTGGATCCCCGAACTGCGCAACCGCACCGGGCGCGACGACGACGTCCGCGACTACGTGCTGAGCCAGGCGGGTGCGCTGGAGTTCGTCGACCGCTACCTGGAGCTGCTGGCGCTGGTGAGCGGCGGATACCGGCGCGAGGGCAAGCGCTACCTGACCCTCGCCGTCGGCTGCACCGGCGGCAAGCACCGCAGCGTCGCGATCAG
>JAEUJO010000095.1 GCA_016794615.1 Pseudonocardia sp.
ACCTTGCCGCCACGGATCTTCTCGGCGACGTCCGGCTGCGCGGCCAGCGCCTCGTCGACCGCGGCGACCAGCGCGCCCTCGTCCGAGACGACCGCGAGGCCGCGGCGCTCGACGACCTCGTCCGGGTCGCCCTCGCCGGCGAGGACGCCGTCGACGACCTGACGCGCGAGCACATTCGTCAGCTCGCCCGACGACACCAGCTCGATCACCCGTGCAACCTGGGCCGGCGTGATCGGCAGACCGAGCAGCTCGACGCCGCGGGTGTTGGCCTGCTGCGCGAGGTACGCGACCCACCAGGAGCGTGCCTCGGCGGGCGGGGCACCGGCGGTGACGGTGTCCGCGATCAGGTCGAGCGCACCCGCGTTGACGAGGTCGCGCAGCTCCGCGTCGCTCAGGCCCCACTCGGCCTTCACCCGCGCCCGGCGCGCCCACGGGAGCTCCGGCAGCGTCGCGCGCAGCTCCTCCACCCACTCCGCGGGCGGCGCGATCGGCACGAGGTCCGGCTCCGGGAAGTAGCGGTAGTCCTCGGACGTCTCCTTGCGGCGGCCGGCCCGGGTGGCCCCGGTGGACTCGTCGAAGTGCCGGGTCTCCTGGACGACCTTCTCGCCCGCGAGGAGCACCCCGGCCTGCCGGGTCATCTCGTACCGGACCGCCCGCTCGACGGACCGGAGCGAGTTGACGTTCTTGGTCTCGGAGCGGGTGCCGAGCGTCCCGGAGTCCCGCGGCGACAGCGAGAGGTTCACGTCGCAGCGCAGCGAGCCCTGGTCCATCCGCACGTCCGAGACGTCGAGCGCACGCAGCAGGTCGCGGAGCGCCGTCACGTAGGCCCGGGCCAGCTCGGGCGCGCGCTCCCGCGTCCCCGGGATCATCTTCGTGACGATCTCGATCAACGGGACACCGGCGCGGTTGTAGTCGAGCAGCGAGTACTCCGCGCCGTGGATACGGCCGGTCGCGCCACCGACGTGCAGCGACTTCCCGGTGTCCTCCTCCATGTGCGCGCGCTCGATCTCGACACGCACGCTGGACCCGTCGTCGAGCGGGACGTCCAGCCAGCCGTTCACGGCGATCGGCTCGTCGTACTGGCTGGTCTGGAAGTTCTTCGGCATGTCCGGGTAGAAGTAGTTCTTCCGCGCGAACCGCCCCCACGGCGCGATCGTGCAGTTCAGCGCCAGGCCGATGCGGATCGCCGACTCGACCGCGGTGCGGTTCACCACCGGCAGCGAGCCGGGCAGGCCCAGGCAGACGGGGCAGACCTGGGTGTTCGGCTCGGCGCCGAACTCCGTCGGGCAGCCGCAGAACATCTTGCTGTTCGTCGACAGCTCGACGTGCACCTCGAGCCCGAGCACCGGGTCGAAGCGCTCGACGACCTCGGCGACGTCGACCAGCGTCGGCGTGCTCATCGGGAGACCTCCAGAGTCGGCACCCGCTGGATCAGCGGGACCCGTGAATCGTCGGAGTCGTCGGCGTCGCGCGCGGCCTCGTAGGCCGCGCCGACCCGGTACATCCGGGCCTCGCCCAGCGCCGGGGCCATGATCTGCAGCCCGGCCGGCAGACCGTCCTCCTCGGCGAGCCCGCACGGCACGGACATCGCGGCGGTACCGGCGAGGTTCGTCGGGATCGTCGCGAGGTCGTTGAGGTACATGGCCAGCGGGTCGTCCACCTTGTCGCCGATCGGGAACGCGGTGGTGGGCGCCGTGGGCGAGACCAGCACGTCCGCCTGCTCGAACGCCGCGGCGAAGTCGCGGGCGATCAGCGTGCGGACCTTCTGCGCCTGCCCGTAGTAGGCGTCGTAGTAGCCCGACGAGAGCGCGTACGTGCCGAGGATGATCCGCCGCTTGACCTCGGGACCGAACCCGGCCTCGCGGGTGAGCGCCATGACCTCCTCGGCGGACGCGCCACCGTCGACCCGCAGGCCGTAGCGCATCGCGTCGAACCGGGCGAGGTTGGACGAGACCTCGCTGGGCAGGATCAGGTAGTACGCGGCGAGGGCGTACTCGAAGTGCGGGCAGCTGACCTCGACGACCTCGGCGCCGAGCTTCTCCAGCCGCTCCACCGCGCCTCGGTAGGCGCGCTCGACACCCGGCTGGTAGCCCTCGCCGCCCAGCTCGCGGACCACCCCGACCCGCAGACCCGTGAGGTCGCCGGACGCCCCGGCCCGCGCGGCCTCGACGACCGACGGCACCGGTGCGTCGATCGAGGTGGAGTCGAGCGGGTCGTACCCGCCGATCACCTCGTGCAGCAGAGCGGCGTCGAGCACGGTGCGCGCGCAGGGGCCACCCTGGTCCAGCGACGAGGCGCAGGCCACGAGGCCGTAGCGGGAGACGCCGCCGTAGGTCGGCTTCACCCCCACCGTGCCCGTCATGGCCGCAGGCTGGCGGATCGAGCCGCCGGTGTCCGTGCCGATCGCCAGCGGGGCCTCGAAGGCCGCGAGCGACGCGGCCGAGCCGCCGCCGGAGCCACCCGGGATACGGCTGGTGTCCCACGGGTTGCGGGTGGGCCCGTACGCCGAGTACTCGGTGGACGAGCCCATGGCGAACTCGTCCATGTTCGTCTTGCCCAGGATCGTGATCCCGGCGGCCCGCAGCCGCGCCGTGACGGTGGCGTCGTACGGCGGATGCCAGCCCTCGAGGATCTTCGAGCCGCAGGTGGTGGGCATGTCGATCGTGGTGAAGACGTCCTTGAGCGCCAGCGGGACGCCGGCCAGCGGCGACGCGGGTGGGCGGCCGGCGTCGAGTGCGGCGTCCACCAGGGCCGCCGACTGCAGCGCCGACTCCGCGGCGACGTGCAGGAAGGCGTGCACGGCGCCGTCGGTGGCCGCGATCCGGTCGAGGTGCGCCTGCGCGACCTCGACCGCGGACACCTCCCGTGAGTGGACCTTCTCTGCCAGCTGGGCGGCAGTGAGGCGGGTGAGGTCCATCAGGCCTCCTCTCCCAGGATCTGCGGCACGCGGAAGCGCCCGTCCTCGGCGGCGGGCGCGCAGGCCAACGCCTGCTCCTGCGTCAGGCCGGGGCGGCGCTCGTCCGGACGGAAGACGTTCTCCAGCGGGACGGCGTGCGAGGTCGGCGGTATCTCAGCCAGATCGGAGCCCGGGGCCGCGACCTCGCCGACGCGGGCGACGGCGCCGAGGATGACGTCGAGCTGACCGGCGAACAGGTCGAGCTCGCGGTCGGTGACGGCGAGCCGGGCGAGCCGGGCGAGGTGCGCGACCTCGTCCCGGCTGATCGTGCCCGGGGAGTCGGCGGACATGTCCCTCCTAGAAGCTGCGGTACTCACAGCCTAGGCTCGGGTGCGCGCGCGCCGCGCAGACCTCCCCGATGGCGCTGCGCCCCCTTCTCGACGGCCCGCCGTTCCGCCGCGATGCGGTAAGCGTCACGCGCCTGTTGCATTCCGGGCGCCCGCGCCTGACAGAATCGGTGACTCCGCCGCAGCAGCCGTGCCGACGGGCACGGCCGTGACCATGCGGCTGCCGGAGGCCGGGGGGCCTCGCCGATCGCATCGAGAGGGTGTGCCGCGTGTCGTTCCTGCTCCGGGTGGTCCTGCCGGACAAGCCGGGCAGTTTGGGGGCGGTGGCGACGGCTCTGGGCAACGCCGGTGCCGACATCCTGGGTGTCGACGTAGTCGAGCGGGCCGACGGCCACGCGGTCGACGACCTGGCCGTCGAGCTCCCCTCGGGCCGCCCGCCGGACGTCCTGATCACGGCGGCCGAGTCGGTGCCGGGCGTGGCGGTCGAGTCGGTCCGCCCGCACTCCGGACGCCTCGACACCCCCCGCGAGCTGGGCCTGATCGAGGAGATCACCAACGACCCCAAGGAGGGCCTCGCGCTCCTCGCCGAGGGTGTGCCGCGGATCTTCCGGGCCGGCTGGGCGATCGTCGTCGTCCGCGAGAGCACCCGCGCCTACCGGCTGGCCCAGAGCGCGGCTGCGCCGGAGACGGTGGCCGCGGACCTGCCATGGCTGCCGCTGGAGCGCACCGTGGTGATCGATCCCGATGCGCAGTGGGTGCCCGGCCCGTGGACGGCGCTGGACACCGAGCTGGCCGCCGCCCCCCTCGGCCTCGCGCCGCGGGCGCTGGTCGTCGGCCGCCCGGGCGGTCCGGCCTTCCGCCCGTCCGAGCTGGCTCGCCTCACCCACCTCAGCGGGATCATCGCGACGGTGCTGGCCGACGGGTAGTGGACCGTCCTTGGGCGCGGGTGCCCGACTGGGTCGGCCCCGCACTGCGTCCCGAGCTCCTCGGTGCGACCGAGGAGATCATCGCGGCGGTGCGGGCCGGGGTGCCGGAGTACGCGCGGCCGCTGGAGGGGCGGTTCGGGCGGCGGATCACCGAGGGCGTGTCGGTGGCGCTCAACCAGTTCGTCGACCTGCTCGGCGTCGACTCCTCTCCCGGTGACCTGCGGGTCTACCGGGGTCTGGGCCAGCTCGAGCACCGCGAGGGACGGACGCTCGCGGCGCTGCAGTCGGCCTACCAGGTCGGCGCCCGGACGGCGTGGCGGCGGATCGCCGGCAGCCCGGCCGCCCATCGGCTCCCCCCTGACGTGATCTTCGCGCTGGCCGAGGCGCTGTTCACCTACGTGGAGCAGCTCGGGGCGGCGTCGGTGGCGGGGTGGGCCTACGAGGACGCGCGCAACGCCGGGTCCGTGCAGACGCGCCGGCACGCCCTCGTCGAGCTGCTCGCCCGCCGGCCGCCCGCGCCCGTGACCGAGGTGGAGCGGGTGGCCGCGGCCGCCGCGTGGCGGCTGCCCGAGCGGCTGGCCGCGCTGGTGGTCGAGGACGCGGTGGCGGTGGCGGCCCGGCTGCCCGGTGCGGTGGGGGCGAACCTCGACCCGGTGGGCGTCGTGCTCGTACCCGTGCCGGAACGGCCCGTGCCCGGCCGTACCGCATGGCAGGACCGGGTGACGATCGCGGTGCGCGACCGGCCCGCGGTGCTCGGGCCGGTGGTCACCCTGGGCCGGGCGAGCCGGTCGGTCGCCCGGGCCCAGGCGGCGTGGCCCCTGCACGTGGCAGGGCTGCTCGGCACCGAACCGGTCGGCATGGTCCGGGCGGACGCGCACCTGCTGGCGTTGCTCCTGGCCGCCGAGCCGGAGCTGGCCGCCGAGCTGTGCGAGCACGCCCTGGCCCCGCTGCAGACGCTGCCCGCAGGCGCGGGTGCTCGGGGGGAGCAGACGCTGCGCGCCTGGCTCGACGCCCACGGCGACGTCTCCGTGGCCGCCGCCACCCTGCACGTGCATCCGCAGACGGTCCGCTACCGCCTGGCGGCGTTGCGCGAGGCGTTCGGCGACGCTCTGGACGACCCGGGGACGCGCCTGGAGCTCGCGATCGCGCTGCGGATGGCCCATCCCGCTCCGCCCGACGCGGCGGAGCCCGCCACGTAGTGCCGTGGACGGGCTCCGCCGGTTGCCGGATCGGCTACCGCTCTGTTGGACCGGCTCCGCCGGTTGCCGGATCGGCCGACCGGTCAGCCGGCCAGGCGCACCGGCTGCTTCTCGGCGCCCGGGTTCGCGGTCCGTACCGGCAGGGTCGCGAACGAGGTGGCCAGCCTCTCCCGGGCGGCGGCGCTCTCCGCGCGGCGGGGCAGCGCATACCGGTTGATCTTGCGGAGCACGTTGCCGTACTGCTTGTGCAGCGGGCCGATGGTGTAGCTCAGGCCGTAGCGCTCGCAGATCTCCCGCACCCGGGGCGCGATCTCGGCGTACCGGTTGCTCGGGATGTCCGGGAAGATGTGGTGCTCGATCTGGTGGCTGAGGTTGCCGGTCATGGTGTGCATGAGCGGGCCGCCCGAGAGGTTCGCCGAGCCCAGCATCTGGCGCACGTACCACTGCCCGCGGGTCTCCCCCTCGAGCTGCTCCTCCGGGAACGTCTCGACGCCCTCCGGGAAGTGCCCGCAGAAGATCACGGCGTGCGCCCAGAAGTTGCGCACGCAGTTCGCGACGAAGCTGGCGGCCATGCTGGCGACCACCGACTGCCGGCCCGACACCATCGAGAGCGCAGGGAAGAGCACGTAGTCCTTGGCGAGCTGGCGGCGCGCCTTGCGCCACAACCGCATGGCGTCGCGCTTGAACTCCTTCTTGGACTTCTTGCCGTCCCTGACCAGGTCCACCTCGAGGTCGTAGAACGCCACGCCCCACTCGAAGAACAGCGCCAGCAGCTGGTTGTAGACGGGTTGGGCCAGGTGGGCCGGGTGCCACTTCTGGTCGGGCGAGATGCGCATGATCGAGTAGCCCAGGTCGCGGTCCTTGCCGAGCACGTTGGTGAACGTGTGGTGCTCGAAGTTGTGCGACTTCTTCCAGCCCTCGGCCGCCGACGCGTGGTCCCACTCCCACGTCGTGGAGTGGATCTTCGGGTCACGCATCCAGTCCCACTGGCCGTGCATGATGTTGTGGCCCAGCTCCATGTTCTCCAGGATCTTGGCCACGGACAGCGCCGCCGTCCCGGCGATCCACGCCGGCGGGAACTTCGCGAAGAGCAGCAGCGCCCGCGCGGCGGCGTCCAGGCCGCGCTGCGTTCTGATGATCTTGTGGATGTAGCGGGCGTCCCGCTCACCGAGACTGGCGACGACCTCGGCGCGCAGGGCGTCGAGCTCGGTCCCCAGCGCGTCGATCTGCTCGTCGGTGAGGTGGTCGGCGGTCAACGTAGCCACGGCGTGTTCTCCTAGAGCTCGATCTCGACGTCGCCAGCGGCGCCCGACACGCACGTCCGGACCGGTTCCCCGGGGGTGTCGTGGCGCTCGCCGGTGTGCAGGTTGGTCACGGCGCCGGACAGCAAACGCCCGACGCAGGTGTGGCAGATGCCCATGCGGCAGCCGTTGGGCAACAGCGCCCCCGCCGCCTCACCCGCGGCCATGAGCGGCTCGCCGGGCGCGGCCTCGGCCTCGATCTTGCTGGTGGTGAAGCTGACCCGGCCGCCGGTACTGGCGTCCCCGGTCGGGCGCGGCGCCACGAACCGCTCGACGTGCAACGCGTCCGTGTCACCGTGGCGGGCCCACCAGTCGCCCAGGTCGTCGAGCAGGCCGGCCGGGCCGCAGGCCCACGCCTGCCGGGCGGCCCAGTCCGGCACGGAATAGGCGAGCGCGTCCGGGGTGAGCCGGCCGTCGACGGCGGTGTGCCGCTCGACCAGCCGCATCCCGGTCGCGGACGCGAGCACGCGCAGCTCGGCACCGAACACGACGTCGTCCGCGGTCCGGTCGCAGTGCACCGCGACGGCGCCGGCGAGCGCGTCCGGCCGGCGGGCGGCGAGGTGGCGCAGCATCCCCATCACAGGGGTGACACCGCTCCCCGCCGTCACGAACAGCAGTTTCTCGGGCACCGGTTCGGGCAGCACGAACTCCCCCGCCGGCGGGCCGAGCCGCAGCACCGTCCCCACCGGGGTGGCATGCGCGAGCGCGTTCGACACGACGCCGCCCGGGATCGCGGTGACGGTGACGGCGAGCAGCCGGTCGTCCGGCCGCGACGTCACCGAGTACGTGCGCCAGTGCCAGACGCCGTCGAGCCGGGCGCCGACCCCGACGTACTGGCCGGGCCGGTGCTGCGGGCGGCGCGGGCCGGTGCGGATCAGCAGCGTGCTGGTGTCGGCCGTCTCCCGGCGCACCTCGACGACCCGCCCGGCCGGCTCGGTGGTCGACCAGACGGGGTTCAGCGTGCCCAGCAGATCATCGGGCAGGAGCGGTGTGGTGAGCAGGTTCGCGACGTCCCGTGTCCGCGCCGCCGCCCGGCTACCGATCTCCCGCCACTGCGCCATGAGTCGGACAGTATTTGAGCGGACCGACGGATTACCACGCCGTGACCCACGCTCGACGCGCTGATTCCGTTGCAAACGCCAAAACCCGTGCCGAAAGGCCGCTCAACGACGCCTCGCGACCGGCCCGGCGCCGCTCACATCCGGATCTGTTGCGCGGCGCGGACGAGGTCGTCGTTGCCCGTGGCGAGCCAGCCGTCGGGCCGCTGCAGCACGTCTTCGAAACCGATGCGGGTGTCCTGCTTGGTGCGCAGCGCGTACTCCAGCACCGGCCAGGCACCGCCCTCCTCGCCGTGCAGCAGCACCGGCACCGAGAGCTTGCCGAGCGCACGCAGGATCCGCACGGACTCGGCGACAGCTGTGTCCGGGTCCGTCACGGTCGACTCGGCGAGCACGCGGGTCGTCATCGGTGGAATCCCCCGCTTACGCAGCGTGACAGCGTCGCCGCTCGTCCAGATGCCCAACTCGACGCCGATACCGACGGACGCGGCCGCGCTGCAGATCTCCTCCCAGCCCAGCTCGTGCACGTTCACCGAGCAGAAGTCGGGCTTGGCCAGGCCGAGACGGCCCCACGCGACCACCGCCTCGATCCGCAGGCGGGGGTCGGGCTGGATCCAGCGCCCGGTCGTGACGCCGATCTCCATCGACGGCACCTCGGTGCGGATCGCTGCGACAGCGTCCCCGACATGCACGGGTTCAAGAGTTTCGAGCGTGTCCGGCCCTCGCGGGTGCACGTGCACGGAGGTGACGCCGAGCCGGGCGACAGCGCGCGCATCGCGCGCGAGGTGGCGGGCCTGCACCGGGAGCGCCGGATGCGCGTCCTCCGGCCGCGAGCCGTTGAGCGCCGCCTGCAGCACCGTTCACCGTCCTTCCGGGCCGTCAGTCACTCCGACAGCACAAGACTAACCGCCGAACACGACAGCCGAAGATCATCACTGTCTGTGACCGGATGTGCAGTGTGCCCGTCCGTCGAGCCCTCGTCGACCGCTGGTCGTCGCCCGATCGACCGACGAGCCGGGTCGAAAGGGCTTCGTTCATCCGCCGATCGTCGCCACCCCCCGCGCCGCCTCGGGCCCGCGTTCGAGCAGGACGCGGAAGCCGTCCTCGTCGAGCAACGGGACACCCAGCTCGAGGGCCTTGCCGTACTTCGACCCCGGAGCATCGCCCGCGACGACGAACGCCGTCTTCTTCGACACCGACCCGGCGGCACGGCCGCCACGCGACATGATCGCCTCCTTCGCCTCGTCCCGGGAGAAGCCGTCCATCGAGCCGGTGACCACGATGGACAGGCCCTCGAGGGTGCGGGGCACGGAGGTGTCGACCTCGTCGACCATCCGCACCCCTGCGGCCCGCCAGCGGGCGACGACGTCGCGGTGCCAGTCGACGGCGAACCAGTCGCGCACCGCCGCGGCGATGGTGGGTCCCACCCCGTCGACGGACGCGATCGGCGCGAGCGCCGCCGCGACGGCACGGGCCCGGGAGCGGGCGGCCTCGCGGGCCGCCTTCGCCTCGGCGACGACCCGCGCCTCCGCGCCGACATCCCCCTCGGCGTCCCCGGCGCCGACATCCCCCTCGGCAACGACCCGCGCCTCCGCGCCGACCTCCCCCTCAGCGACGACCCGCGCCTCCGCGCCGACCTCCCCCTCAGCGGCATCGGCGCCCCCGGCGCCGACATCCCCCCCGGCAACGACCCGCGCCTCCGCACCGACATCCCCCTCAGCGGCATCGGCGCCCCCGGCGCCGACCTCCCCCTCAGCGACGACCCGCACCTCCGCGCCGACATCCCCCCCGGCGGCATCGGCACCCCCGGCGCCGACCTCCCCCCCGGCGACGGCCCGCGCCTCCGCGCCGGCATTCCCCTCCCCCTCAGCGGCATCGGGGCCCCCGGCGCCGACCTCCCCGATCTCCTCGACCAGCGGGTCCGCCTCGCCCGCCGCGCCGTCCGAGGTGAGCGCCACACCCGCCGCGGCGGTGTCGTGCGCCGCCTGCTCCGCCGCTGCCTCGATCGCGTCCAGCGAGCCGAACTCGCGCGCGAGCGCCTGTGCCGCCGTGGGGCCCACATGCCGGATCGACAGCGCCACCAGCACCCGCCACAGCGGCCGGTCCATGGCCGACTCCAGGTTGTCCAGCAGCTTGCGCCCGTTCGCCGAGAGTGCACCGGCCTTGGTGCGGAACAGCTCGACGCGCAGCAGGTCGTCTTCCGTCAGCGAGAACACGTCACCCTCGTCGCGCAGGACACCGGAGGTGAGCAAGGCCGTCGCCGCCTCGTAGCCCAGGACCTCGATGTCGAACGCCCCGCGGCCGGCGAGGTGGAACAGCCGCTCGCGCAGCTGCGCGGGGCACGAGCGCGCGTTCGGACACCGCAGGTCGACGTCGCCCGCCTTCTGCCGGGCCAGCGCCGTACCGCACTCGGGGCAGTGCGTGGGCATGACGAACGCGCGCTCGGTGCCGTCCCGCGCGGCGACCACCGGCCCGAGCACCTCGGGGATGACGTCGCCCGCCTTGCGGATCACAACGCGGTCACCGATCAGCACGCCCTTGCGACGCACCTCGTCCGCGTTGTGCAGGGTCGCGAGCGACACGGTCGAGCCCGACACCGTGACCGGCTCCATGAACGCGAACGGGGTGACGCGCCCGGTGCGCCCGACGTTCACGCGGATGTCGAGAAGCGTGGTGGTCGCCTCCTCCGGCGGGTACTTGTAGGCGATCGCCCACCGGGGCGCCCGCGACGTGGACCCGAGCCGGCGCTGCAGCGTGACCTCGTCCACCTTCACCACCACGCCGTCGATCTCGTGCTCGATGTCGTGGCGGTGCTCGCCCCAGTACCCGACGTGCGTCAGCACCTCGTCCACGCCGTGCAGGACGACCGTGCGTTCGGACACCGGCAACCCCCACGCGCGAAGCGCCGCGTACGCCTCGGACTGGCGTGACGGCTCGAATCCCCGCCGCCTGCCCAGGCCGTGGCAGATCAGCCGCAGGTGCCGCGATGCGGTGATCCGCGGATCCTTCTGCCGCAGCGAGCCCGCGGCGGTGTTGCGCGGGTTCGCGAAGGGCGGCTTGCCCGCCTCCACCAGCGAGGCGTTGAGAGCCTCGAAGTCGGCCAGCCGGAAGTAGACCTCACCGCGGACCTCGACCAGCTCGGGAACCCGGAACTCCGGGGTGCCGGTGAGCCGCTCCGGGACCTCCTCGAACGTGCGCATGTTGAGCGTGATGTCTTCCCCCGTGCGCCCGTCGCCCCGCGTCAGCGCCCGGGTGAGCAGGCCGTTCTCGTAGAGCAGGTTCACCGCGAGCCCGTCGATCTTCAGCTCGCAGAGGTAGGACACCGCGCCGACCTCGCGCGCGACCCGCTCGGCCCAGGCCCGCAGCTCATCCGGGGAGAAGGCGTTGTCCAGGCTGAGCATGCGCTCCAGGTGGTCGTGCGCCGTGAACTCCGTGGAGAACTTCCCGCCCACCTTCTGCGTGGGGGAATCGGGCGTCGCGAGCTCGGGATGGCGCTCCTCGATCTCCACCAGCTCGCGCCACAGCGCGTCGAACTGCCCGTCCGAGACGATCGGCGCGTCGAGCACGTAGTAACGGAACTGATGATCAGCCACCTCGGTGGCCAGCCGCGCGTGCCGCTCACGAGCTTCGGTATCGGTGCTCACGCGCTGAGGCTAACGAGCACCACCGACAACCTCGGGCGAGTGACGCGATCACGTTCGCGAGCAGGAGTGAGATGAACGTCCGGGCCCCCTGGAGGGTCGATGAGGGCGCTCAGGTTCAGGTCGCGGCCAGAGCGCGACCGATCGTTGCGACGATCTCGCCCGGTTCGGCGTACACCTGGTACTTCGTGAACCGGTAGATCCGCCACCCCGCGTCGACCAACCGCGTGTAGCGACCCGCGTCGAGGAGCACGCGCTCCGGACGGGTGTGATCGGCACCCTCGTACTCGATCGCGATGCGCTGCTCGGGATAGGCGAGATCCAGCCAGACCACGCGGCGCCGGGCCTCGTCCTGGACCGGGAACTGCACCTCGGGCGCCGGAAGACCGCCCAGAACGAGGATCAACCGCAGCCGGGTCTCCATCGGCGAGCCCGCACGCCGGTCGGCCAGGGTGACGGCCCGCCGCAGATCGCGCAACCCCCGCGCACCGGGCCGACCCTGCGCCGCAGCGAGAACATCGGCGGGATCGAAACGGCAACTGTTGGTCAGTGCGTCGATCGCGACGACGGCGTCGACGAGCCCGGGACGCCGGCCCAGGTCGTAGCCGGTCCGTACCGGCGTGGTGACCACCACGCCCCGGCAGGGCCGGATCTCGTCTCGCGCGAGGGCGTCGCGGTGCACGACCAGGCCGGCGTGCTCCCGCTGCCCACCACCGGGCACCAGCACCTCGGCCGGGGCGTCCTCCGGCGCACAGTCCGCTCCGAGGAGCACCGCGGCCGAGTGGCCCGAGAGCACACCGCGTCCCTCGACGTAGCGGTACGCCGCGAGGGACCGCAGCCGCAGGTCGGGAGGGTCGGCGCCGCGGCGGACATAGGTGTCCGGATACAGACGCAGGTATCGGGGCCCACGGAGGACCTTCTTGGTGACCAGCCCGGCCGCGACAGCCGCCGACCCGCGGAAGGCGACGGGCCAGCCGAGCGGTGGTGACGACGCGGGCAGGGCGGACACGGACCGCAGAATGACCGGAACCGGTCCCCGCCCGAGGCGTTTCGGGAGAACCGGCCCGCGAGGTGAACCTGAGCGCCCTCATCGGCGCACGCAGGGGCGCTGAGGTTCATCTCACGACGGACGCGGCGGTCACCAGGTCTCCGGCGGGTCGACGAAGGCCTGGCCGAGCTCGCGCGACAGGGTCATCGCGCGGCGCGCCCACTCCGGCGTCGCGCCGGCGAGCCCGCAGGTCGGGGTGGGGACGGCCAGCTCGGCGAGGCGGGCTCGGTCGAACCCGAGGCGGTCGGCGAGGTCGAAGGCCCGGCGAGCCAGGGCGCGCAGGCTGGACGGCGCGCCGGGGTCGTCCGAGCCGCGGTCGGCGTCGGGTGACTCCCGCCGGGACGCCTCCCCGGTCGCACGAGATGAGTCCACCGCCGAGCGCGTCCGCTGCGGCGGCACCGCCGGCACCAGCCCGAGCAGCAGCGGGATTCCCGCGTCCCACACCTCACCCAGCGCGTCCAGCGCTGCGGACAGCGCGGTCGGGCCGCTGAACACGGGCAGCGTGGCGTCGATCCCGATCCCCACCACGCCCGCCGCGGCGAGGAGGCGCACCGGCGGGTTCGGCGCGCAGCAGTGCACCACCACCGGCGCCTCGAGGCCTGCGACGAGGTCGCGCAGCAGGTCCTGGGCGTCCTGGGCCGACACGGACCGCACCGTGCCCCAGCCCGACGCCGTCGGCAGCATCCCCGCGAGCACCGCAGGCAGGCTCGGCTCGTCGAGCTGGACGAGCACGCGCGCACCGGTCCGCTCGGCGACCTCCACGACGTGCGCGCGCAACCCCTCGCCCAGGCTGCCGGCGAACTCGCGGACCGCACCGCGGTCGGTGAGCACCCGGTGCCCGGTGTGCAGCTCGACCGACGCCGCGAGCGTCCACGGCCCGGCGGCCTGCACCTTCACCCAGCCGGGCCGCGGGCCCGCGCATGCGGCGTCGAGAGCATCGACGTCGAAGCGCAGCAGGTCCAGCGCGCGCCGGTGGTCGCGGCCGGGGCGCGCGGTCACCCGCCAGCCACTCGGCACCACCTCGACCGCGAGGTCGACGAGCAGCGCGGCGGTGCGCCCGATCATGTCGGCGCCGACCCCGCGCGCAGGCAGCTCGGGCAGGTGCGGCAGCAGCGGCAGCTCGCCGACGACCGTGGCCGCGGCCTCGGTGACGTCCGTGCCGGGCAGCGAGCCGACCCCGGTCGCCGCCCCGGCGGGCCAGCGGCCGGGGTCGGGGTCGGGCGCGTCGGGCAGGTCGTCCGGCCCGGCGATCACCAG
>JAEUJO010000122.1 GCA_016794615.1 Pseudonocardia sp.
CTCGGACACACGTCGGGGCCGCCGCCGGGTTGCTGGTGCGCGGTGCGCTGGTGGCGCTGGTCGGGTTGGCGCTCGTCGAGCTGGGTCCGCCGGTGGCGGTGATCCTCACCTACTACGGGCTGCTGTTCTGGCTCGCGACACCGCTGTTGCGGCTGCCGGCACGCACCCTGGGGGTGTCGGCGGCGGTGTGGTGCGTGCTCGGGCCGGTGGCGAGCCACCTGCTGCGCGCGGGCCGCCGGGCCTGGCCCGGCGACCAGCCGGGGTTCGGGGCGCTCGCCGCGCCCGGCGGGTTGCTGCGCGAGCTCACGCTGACCGGCTACTACCCGGTGCTGCCCTGGCTGACCTACCTGTTGGCGGGGATGGCGGTGGGGCGGCTGGACCTGCGGTCACCGCGGGTCGCGGCCGCGCTGGCCGGCGGGGGAGCCGCGGCGGCGGTGGCGGCGTGGGCGGGGTCGGCGCTGCTGCTGGGCCCGGGCGGTGGCGCGCGGGTGCTCGGCTCGGACCTCGCCGAACGCCGGTACGGCACCGTGCCCACGGACACCTGGTGGTGGCTCGCCGTCGAGGCCCCGCACTCGGGTACGCCGTTCGACCTGGCGCACACGACAGGCACCGCGCTCATGGTGGTGGGGGCGATGCTGCTGCTGGCCCGCGGCGCGCCGATGCTGCTGTGGCCGCTCGCCGCCGTCGGGGCGATGCCGCTGACGCTGTACACGGTGCACGTCACCGCGTTGGCGTTGTTCCCGGTCGAGGCGGCGCAGGCGGTCGGAACGCCGGCGGGGGCCCTGCTGGTGACGCACCTGCTGGTGGCGCTGGCGATCGCGGTGACGGTGCGGGCCGCCGGCCGGCGCGGCCCCCTCGAGGCGGTGGTGCGGGCACTGTCCGGTGGGGCGCGGCGGGCGGTGGCCGGGGGCGGGTGAGCGGGCTCAGAGCAGGCCGAGACCGATCGCGGCGGCCAGCCCGAGCCCGGCGACGCCGATCCCGACCCGCAGTGCCGTCGCGGGCAGGCGGCGGGCCAGCGCCGGGCCCAGCCGGGCGCCGGCCAGCAGCCCGAGGGCGAGCGGTGCCACGGCGGCCCAGTCGACCGGCCCGAGGACCGCGAACCCGAGGGCAGCGGTGGTGTTGGCGAGCCCGAGCAGCACGTTCTTGAGCGCATTTCCCTCCAGCAGCGACACCTGCAGGCCGACCAGCAGCACCGCGAGCATCAGCACCCCCGCGGCGGCCCCGAAGTAGCCGCCGTAGACGGACGCGGCGAACGCGCCGGCCGAGGTCGACAGGTGCACGCGACTGTCACGACCGGCCGTCCGGCGTTCCGCGGCGAGGCGGATCCGCGGCTGCAGGATCAGCACGACCGACGCCGCGGCGATCAACCAGGGCACGACCGCCTCGAAACTTCCGGCCGGGCCGAGCAGGAGCAGCGCGGCGCCGGCGGCACCGCCGAGCAGCACGACCGGGGCGAAGCGGCACAACGCGGGTCCCTGCCCGCTGAGCTCGGCCCGGCTGCCGGCGACGGCACCGACGGTGGTGGCCGTGAGCGCGACCGTGTTGGTCACGTTGGCGACGAGCGGGGGCAGGCCCGCGGCGAGCAATGCCGGGTAGGAGAACAGCGACGCGAGCCCGGCGACGGTGCCACAGAGCCCGGCCGCGAACCCGGCGACGACGAGCAGGAGAGCGGCCGGCAGGGTCACGGTCCGACCGCCCGCAGCCGGGCCCCCGGCGGCACCGGCACCAACCGGGCAACGAGCACAGCACCGACCGGCACAGCACCGACCGGCACAGCACCGACCGGCACAGCGGGGAGCCGGACCCGTGCCGCCCCGGACGGCCGGTGGGCCGGCGCGATCACCGGGCGGCGCGCCGCGTGAGGACGACCGCGGCCGCGACGAGGGCCAGGCCGACCGCGAGGATCCCGACCAGGGGCCCGAGGCGGGCGTCGAACAGCTCCGCGACGGCCAGCGGCACCGACACGAACACGCCGCCGACACCCACGGCGGCGACCCAGGGCCGCCGGGCCCGCACTCCGGCGACGACCAGCGCCGCGGCGCCGAGGGACCCGACGACGAGCCATGCGGCACGCCCGCTCTGCGCGAACAGCGGGCCGACCACGACGGCGAGGGCACCCAGCACCCAGCCCGGCTCCGCGGGCGCCCAGATCCCGCCGGCCCGGGCGGGTGAGCGGCCCGCACCGGCTGCCGGTTCGTCGTTCCCACCCGGCGCGGACTCGTGGAGCCGCTGCGCCGGAGGCAGCGCGGACGCGGCCAGCCAGGCGAGCCCGAACCCCCACAGCAGCGGGCCGCCCCAGTCGAACGCGCCGTCGCCGATCCGGTCGAGGGCCGTCAGCAGCGTCGCCGCGGCCGCGACGAACGTCGCGATGTGCTGCAGCACCGCGGGCCGCCACCACCACAGCACCGCCGCCGCGACGAGCGCGGCCCCCGCCGCGACGAGCGCGGCCGTGCCCGGCGCGACGTCGGCCAGGCCGTCGGCCCACACCCCCGCGGTGCCCGCCACGGCGACGACGGCCGCCGCCCACAGGAACCCGCCGAGCCGGCCCGGCGCGCCGGCCCGCCCGGCGAGGGACGCGCCACCCACCAGGCCCGCCACGGCGACGGCGGCGAGCAGCGACACGCGCGGCCAGGGCCCGAGCTCGGCCCACAGCTCGGCGCCGAGGAACAGTGCCGCGACGACGGCCAGCGCGCCCCCGACGTAGCCGAGGACCTCGGCGAGCACCGCCCCGCGCCGGGCCGCGGGCCGGGCGTCCAGGGCGGCGACGGCGGCGACCTGGTCCGTGTTCAGGATGCCGGCCGCGACGGCCCGGTCGAGCAGCTCGCGCAGCGACGGTGCCGGGACAGGCATGCGGCGTCCTCCCAGATCCGACGGCCGGAACGGCGCACCCTACCGCCGACCGGGCGATCGATCCGGAAGATCGGCGTGAGCGGGCCGTCAGGGCTGCGCCGACGACCCACGCGGCCCACTCACGCCGATCGTGCCCGGCCGGTGCCCTCGACGAACTCCCCGGTCACACGGATTCGATCCGGAAGGCCGCGCAGCGCCCGGCGAGCGCGGCGAACGTGTCGGGCTCCAGGTCGGGGACGACGCCCCCGTCGCGCATGATCTTCGCGCCCTGCGGGACGTGGACCGGCCAGGCACGCAGCACCGGCTCGGCGTCGGCGGGGGAGAGCTCGACGAGCCGCACCCGCTCGTCGCGCCGGCCGACGGCGAGGATGCCGACCCCCGCGGCGCGGGCGTTGGCGGCCCAGTCGGCCCCGGGGAACCCGGCGAGCAGGTAGCGGTGCCCGTCGAGGTCCAGCACCGACACGGGGGTGTGGCGGAGCTTGCCGGTCCTGCGGCCGGGCAGCACGAGGACCGGCAGCTCGCGGGTCCATCCGAGGCCGAGCCGGCGGGCCACGAGCACGACGGCGTTGAACGGCTTGAGCCAGCGGGGTGGAGCGATCTTCTCGGCCACGGTCCTCCCTTGTTCAAACTTGAGTAACCGAGTGTGCTCCCGGCCGACGATCGGCGCAAACCCGGCGCTCGTCACACGTCGAGGGACGGCCAGCTGCCCGCGCGCCCCGGTGATCCGGGCTCACCGGCCATCGGATACGCACCGTCCGCCAGCCGGGCGATGAGCCCGCGCGTCCACTCCAGGCCGGCGGCGGCCGTCGCCTCCCACAGCCCGAACAGCTCCCGCACGTGGGGCGGATCCGTCCACGCGTCGAGCTGGACCCGGGCCTTGTCCTGCCGCTGCTCCAGGGCCGCCAACCGCTCGCGCAGCAGCTCCAGCGCCTCGTCCCTGGTCAGCGCGGGCAGCAGTGCCAGCGCGGCCCCGAGCACGTCCGGCCGTGGCTGGGGATGCCGCAGGGCGTCGCGCAGCAGGCGGTGGAACTCGGCGTCGCCCCGCTCGGTGAGCTCGTAGTCGGTGCGCCCGGGAACGTCGTCGTGGTCGCGCAGGAGGCCGCCGCGGGCCGCCTGCCGCAACGCATGGTAGATCGACCCCCACTTCACGTTCGCCCACTCGCCTGCACCCCACGACAGCAGGTCCGCGCCCACGCGGTAGCCGTGCACGCGCCCGTAGCCGCGGACGACCCCGAGCACCAGCAAACGCGTGGCGGACACCCCGTCAGGGTAGGGCGCGCCGCGCGCCGTTCCGGCTCGGTGGCGGCACGATGGGGGACATGATCGTGGGGCGGACGTGGGCGGTGCCGGGTGTGGCGCTGGGCGTACTCATCGCGGGTTGCGGGGCGCCGACCGCGCCGACCCCGCCGTCCCCGGCCCCCACGACGGTCACGGTGACGGCGCCTGCCGGGTCCCGCCCCGCCGACTCCGGGTCGGCGGCACCGACCGGTGCCGGCACGCCGCGCTGCACCACCGCCGAGCTGTCCGCCACGCTCGGTCGGGGCGACGCCGCGGCCGGGTCGGTGACCCGGCCGCTGGTGTTCACCAACACCGGGAGCCACGCCTGCGAGCTGCGCGGGTTCCCCGGGGTGTCGTACGTGGCGGGCGATGACGGCCACCAGGTCGGCCCGGCGGCACAGGAGACGGGGGAGCGGGCCGCCGAAGTGGTGCTGCGGCCCGGCGGTCAGGCGGTGGCCCTGGTGCAGTTCGTGCAGGTCGCGAACTTCGACGCGACCGTGTGCCTGCCGACGCCCGTGCGCGGCCTGCGGGTCTACCCGCCGGGTGACACCGCCTCGCTGCTGGTCTCCGCCGCCGGCACCGGATGCGCGGGCACACCGCCCGGCCCGCAGCTGACCGTGCGGGCGGTGACAGCGCCGTAGCGGGCCGCCTCACCCGGGAGGCTGCCAGGATGGTGACCATGGCCACACCCCCGCCCTACGCCCCCGACCCCGACCGCTACGCCGGATTCGAGTCCGGAACCACCTTCCGCCGCTGCGGGCGCAGCGGCCTGGACCTGCCGGTGATCTCGCTCGGGCCGTGGCACAACTTCGGCGACGGCCGCGCGCTGGACACCCAGCGCGCCATCCTGCGCCGCGCCTTCGACCGCGGCGTCACCCACTTCGACCTCGCCAACAACTACGGCCCTCCCTACGGCAGCGCCGAGGCCAACTTCGGCACGCTCCACGCCCAGGACTTCCGCCCGTTCCGCGACGAGCTGATCCTCTCGACCAAGGCCGGTTATGACATGTGGCCCGGCCCCTACGGGCAGGGCGGCGGCGGCCGCAAGTACGTGCTCGCCAGCCTCGACCAGTCGCTGCGCCGCATGGGCGTCGACTACGTCGACATCTTCTACAGCCACCGCTTCGACCCGACGACCCCGCTCGAGGAGACGATGGGGGCGCTCGACACCGCCGTCCGCTCCGGCAGGGCCCTCTACGCCGGCATCTCCTCCTACGGTCCGGACCGCACCCGCGAGGCCGTGCGCATCCTGACCGAGCTGGGTACGCCGCTGCTGATCCACCAGCCGTCGTACTCGATGCTCAACCGCTGGATCGAGGAGGAGCTGCTCGACGTGCTGGGCGAGACCGGCGTGGGCTGCATCGCCTTCTCCCCGCTCGCCCAGGGCATGCTGACGAGCAAGTACCTCGGCGGGATCCCGGAGGGCTCGCGGGCGTCCCGGGAGTCGTCGCTGTCGCCGGACCTGCTGAGCGAGGAGAACCTCGAGCACGTCCGCGTGCTGAACACCATGGCGAAGGAGCGTGGCCAGACCCTCGCGCAGATGGCGTTGGCGTGGGCGCTGCGCGACGAGCGGGTGACCTCGGTGATCGTCGGCGCCAGCAGCGTCGCCCAGCTCGACGACAATCTCGGCGCGCTGGAGAAGCTGCACTTCGACGAC
>JAEUJO010000153.1 GCA_016794615.1 Pseudonocardia sp.
CCGCCTGGCGGCGTTGATCCACAGGACGGGCGTCAGGAGCCGAACGGTCCGTCGCCCGGCAGCCGGAGGTCCGGCTTGTCGAGCTCCTCGACGTTCACGTCCTTGAAGGTGAGAACGCGGACGTTCTTCACGAACCGCGCCGGCCGGTACATGTCCCACACCCAGGCGTCGGACATCCTGACCTCGAAGTAGATCTCCCCGTCCGCGTTGCGCGCGGCGACATCCACGGAGTTGGCCAGGTAGAAGCGGCGCTCGGTCTCCACCACGTAGGAGAACTGGGACACGATGTCCCGGTACTCCTTGTAGAGGGTGAGCTCCATCTCGGTCTCGTACTTCTCGAGATCCTCGGCGCTCACTGCTGCATTCCTCCCCTGTCCGGGGGGTCGTCCCCCGGCCCGCCTTCCTCGTCCCTGCTGCTCTCATTGTGGACCAGGGCGGGCGAGCCTCCCACAGCGGCGCGGACGTTGACGAACGAGTACCGGTGGACGTGGCTGGGTCCGTGCACGGCGAGGGCCGCCTCGTGCACCGGCGTGCAGTAGCCCTTGTGGGCGTCGAAGCCGTACCGCGGCAGCTCGGCGTGCAGGTCGATCATGATCCGGTCCCGGGTGACCTTGGCGAGTACGGACGCCGCCGCGACGCACGCCGCGGCCTGGTCGCCCTTGGGCACCGCCAGCGCGGGACGGCCGAACCCGCGTACCGCGAAGCCGTCGGTCAGGACATAGCCCGGCGGCGCGGCCAGGGCCGCCACCGCCCGACGCATGCCCTCCACGTTCGCGACGTGCACGCCACGCCGGTCGATCTCCGCGGGCGGGATGACGACGACCGCGCTGTCCGCACAGCGCCGCAGGATGAGGTCGTAGTACTCCTCGCGCGCCGCCGCGGTGAGCAGCTTCGAGTCGGTCAGGCCGTCGAGCCGCTTGGCGTCACCCGGCCGAAGGACGCACGCGGCCACGACCAGCGGTCCCGCGCACGCCCCCCGGCCGGCCTCGTCGACGCCGGCGACGGGCCCGAGGCCGTGGCGGTGCAGGGTCGCCTGAAGCGTCCAGGTCCCCGACGAGCGGCGGACGACGGCGCGGGACGGACGCCACTCGGGTGGCAGCGGTGCGCGGCGGGCGGATCGTGCGGTCATCGCCGTCGAGAGTGTCAGGTGTCGCGAGAGCGCCGCGCAGGGGGCACCAGAAAGCTCTCCTGACGCCGCCGCAGCAGCACCGGTACCGGCGCGAGCAGCGCCAAGGCGGCGCCGGGCACCTCGGCCCCGGAGCCTGCGGCCATGCCCACCGCGTTCGCGTGCGGATCCACCGAGGCGATCGGGCCGAACCGGTCGAACGGCATCACGATCATCCGGGCCAGGCCGATCACGTTCGAGATCGGCACCGCGCCGTGGCCGGGCACGCGCGAGTCCGCGGAGTTGTTCCGGGAGTCACCCATCATCCACAGCTCCCCCGCGGGCACGGTGACCGGCCCGAACGGCGCCTGCCGGGCCGGACCGGCGTCCGGTAGGTAGTAGATGTAGGGCTCCTCGAGCGGCTGCCCGTCGACCAGCACGCGGTTGCGGGCATCGCAGCAGGCGACGGTCTGGCCGCCGACGGCGATGATCCGCTTGACGAAGTCCTTCTCGTCCGGCGGCGCGAGCCCGATCAGCGATCCGAGCCCCTGCAGGCCGCGCAGCAGCGGGTTCGCCGGCTCCTCGACGGTGAACTCGCTGCGCCAGCTGTCGGGCCCGCGGAAGACCACGACGTCCCCGGGCTGCGGGTCGCGGAATCGGTACGTGATCTTGTCGACGAGCACGCGGTCGTTCACGCAGCCCGTGCAGCCATGCAGCGTGGTCTCCATCGACCCCGAGGGGATGACGTAGACCTTGGCCAGGAATGTCTGGATGAGGAAGGTCAGCACCAGCGCGACGACGACGAGAATCGGCAGCTCGCGCCAGAACGTCGACCGCCTGCGCCGGCCCGACTTCTGCGACCTGCCGCTCGCCGACGGCGCCGGGTAGGCCGAGGCCGGGCGCTCCGTCGGCGACGTTCCGAGCTGACGCGGCCGCGCGTTGCCCACGGGCCGTTCGGTGTCCGTCTCCGACGACGGTGGATCCGCGACCGTCGGAATCGCCTCCGTTGGCTCGTCGTCGACCGGCCGACGCGGGGCCGTGACGTGGGGGGTTGAGCCACCGGGGACCCGGCCGTCCTGCGGCGGCACGGGACGACCCGGCGAACGGGGCGCCGTCGGGTCCGCCGGACCGTACCGGCGAGGCTGTGCCCGCCGGTCGTCGGGGAGCTCGGGTGGCGCCACGCGACGAGGCTACGTCAACCTCGGCAGCCGCGGTCAGGACGCGGAGGTCGTCTCCCGCTTCTCCTTGATCTTCGCGGCCTTCCCGCGCAGCTCACGGAGGTAGTAGAGCTTCGCCCGACGGACGTCACCGCGGGTGAACAACTCGATCCGGTCGATGTTCGGCGAGTGCACGGGGAAGGTGCGCTCCACACCGACGCCGAACGACAGCTTGCGCACGGTGAAGGTCTCGCGGACACCCGAGCCCTGCCTGCGGATCACCACGCCCTGGAAGATCTGGATACGAGACCGGCTGCCCTCGATGACCTTGACGTGCACCTTGAGCGTGTCGCCCGGCCGGAAGGCGGGGATGTCGGAGCGCAGGGTCTGCGCGTCCAGGGCGTCCAGGGTGTTCATCGGGGGTCCGTCCTCGTCTGATTGCGGTCATGCGGGGGCGCCGCTCCACTCGTGGGGATCGGCACCCGGCGGACCCGACACTCAAGCGTCAGGCGCCGGCAACCCGTCCATAGTGCCAGACGGCGCAGTGCGCCGTGAAATCAGCCCTCGTCGACGAGACCGGCGAGCAGCGCCCGGTCCGCGGCGTCGAGCGCGTCCTCGGGAAGCGCGGCGAGCAGCTCGGGCCGCCGGGCCGCCGTCCGCTCCAGTGCACGGTCGCGGCGCCACCGCGCGATCGCGGCGTGGTTGCCGCTGCGCAGCACCGCGGGAACCGCACGGTCCCGCCAGACCTCCGGCCGCGTGTAGGACGGCCCCTCGAGCAACCCGTCGGAGAAGGAGTCCTGGGCGGCCGAGGCGGGGTTGCCCAGCACTCCGGGCAGCAGGCGGACAACCGCCTCGACCATCACCAGCACGGCCGCCTCGCCGCCGACGAGCACGTAGTCACCGATGCTCACCTCGTCGACCGGCATCCGGGCCGCCGCCTCGTCGACGACGCGCTGGTCGATGCCCTCGTACCGGCCGCACGCGAACACCAACCGCTGCTCGGTCGCCCACGTCCGGGCGGTGGCCTGCGTGAACGGCCTGCCGGCCGGGGTGGGTACAACCAGCCGCGGCGGGCGTGAGTCGGCGGCGACGACAGCGTCGAGCGCCTCGCCCCACACCTGCGGGCCCATCACCATGCCGGGGCCGCCGCCGTACGGAGCGTCGTCGACGGCCTGGTGCACGTCGTGGGTCCAGCTGCGCAGGTCGTGGACGGCGAGGTCGATCAGCCTGCGTTCCAGCGCACGGCCGAGCAGCGCCTCGCGCAGGGGCGCGAGGTAGGCCGGGAAGATCGTGACGACGTCGATGCGCACGGCGCCGATGCTCGCAGGGCGCGCGCGCAGGATTGCAGCAAGGTGGCCCTGCTCCAATCGGTCTGGTGCAGGGCCACCTTGCTGCGACGACCGCATCGACCGGTCACCCGGCGCGGCGGCCCCGCACCAGCTCGTCCACGATCACCCGCGCGACGTCCAGGAGCACCCCGCGCTCCACCAGCACGTCGTGCGCGGCCCCTTCGCCGTGCAGCATGCCCAGCAGGATGTGCTCCGTGCCGATGTAGTTGTGCTTCAGGGCCAGCGCCTCGCGCAACGCGAGCTCCAGGGCTTTCTTGGCCTCCTTGGCGAACGGGATGTGCCCGCCGAGGAAGCGCCGCTTCGGCGTACGGGCCCGGTCCAGGGCACCCGGCCCGAAGGCCTCCTCGACCCGGCGGCGTACCTCGTCGAGGTCGATCCCGAGCGCCGCGAGGGCGTCGGCGTCCGCGGCGCCGTCGGGGGGTGGCGTCGTCCACCGGGCCGCGAGGTCGGCCTCGACATCGGCCCGCCGCACGGAGAACCCGTCCAGAACCATGGCGGCCAAATTCTCGGGCACCCTGAACAGGGCGAGCAGCAGGTGCTCGGTGCCGATCGCCTGATCACCTCGCTGCCGACACTCCTCCTGCGCCAGCACGACGACCGTGCGCGCCTTCTCGGTGAACCGTTCGAACATCGCGTCTCCCCTATGCCACGGTCCGGCGGTACTTCTTGTGCACCGCCTGCCGACTCACGGACAGCGCGTCCGCGATCTGCTGCCACGACCAGCCCTGCGCGCGGGCGTTGGCGACCTGCAGCTCCTCCAGCGACTCCAGGAGCCGCCGCAGGGCCGCGACACCCGCGAGCCCGATTGCCGGATCACGGCTCGACGCCGCCGCGGCGACCTCCGTTGCCTCGCTCATGGCGTCAACCTACGTTGACAAACCGCTGCGTGTCAACCTGAGTTGACAGGGTGGGAACGACGAAGGGCGCCCACCGAGCAGGTGAGCGCCCTTCTACAGATCGAGCAGCCCGTCGGGTGGCGTCAGCACCACCCTGCCGCCCTCGAGGTCGACCGTCGGGACGATCTCCCGCACGAACGGCACCAGCGCGTCCGGGGCGTCCGGCCGGGCGATCGCCAGCAGCTCCCCGCCGGGACCGTGGGAGATCTCCCGGACGGTACCGACCGCCGTCCCGTCGGCGAGCTCCACGGCCAGGCCCTCGAGCTGGTGGACATGGAACTCGTCCGGATCGCCGGTCGGCGGCAGGGTGGCGGCGTCCACGAGCAGCCGGCTCCCGCGCAGGGCCTCGGCGGCATCACGATCGGCCGCCTCGGCGAACCGGACGAGCAGCCGGCCGGAGTGCGGCCGCGCCGCCTCGACGGTCAGCCGGCCGGCGTCCGCGCCGTCGCTCCGCCTCCGGGTGAGCACCGCTCCGGGGGCGAACCGCTCCTCCGGGGAGTCGGTGCGCACCTCGACGACCAGCTCACCGCGCAGGCCGTGCGCCCGTACGACGACCCCCACCAGCAGCGGGGCGACCGCAGGGGGTGTCGAGACACCGGGTCCCGCGCCGTGAGGCACGCGGCGGGGCCTCCGCTCACCGGTCGGTGTCGACGACATCCACCCGCACGCCCCGCCCGCCGATGCCGTTCACGACCGTGCGCAGGGCGGTGGCCGTGCGCCCGCCGCGGCCGATCACCTTGCCAAGATCCTCGGGGTGCACCCGGACCTCGAGGGTCCGGCCGCGCCGGTTGGTCACCATGTCCACGCGCACGTCGTCCGGATGGTCGACGATGCCCCGGACCAGGTGTTCCAGAGCGTCCGCGAGTAGACTCACGCGACCTCCTCGGTCAGGACTCGGCTCGCTCAGGACTCGGACGGGGCGTCGGCCGCGTCGTCCGCCTTCGGTCGCCGGTCGGCCTTCTTGCGCGGCGTGGTGGCTTCGGTGCTGGGCTCCTCGCCCGCCGCGGCGAGCGCGGCCTGGAACCGGGCCAGCTTGTCCACCTTCTCCGGCTGCGGCTTGAGGGTGCCCTCAGCGCCGGGAAGGCCCTTGAACCGCTGCCAGTCGCCGGTGATCTCCAGCAGGTGCTGCACCGGGTCCGTCGGCTGGGCGCCGACACCGAGCCAGTACTGCGCACGCTCCGAGTCGACCTCGATCAGGCTCGGCTCGTTCTTGGGGTGGTACTTGCCGATGGTCTCGATCGCCCGGCCGCTGCGCCGCGTGCGCGAGTCGGCGACGACGATGCGGTAGTACGGCTGGCGGATCTTTCCCAGCCTCATCAGCTTGATCTTGACGGCCACGCTGTCCGGTGCTCCTCGCTCGGGTGGTGCTCGTATTGAGGGCAGCACAGCTCGCGTGGGGTTACGAGCCGCGTGGTCCTCGACGTCTGGGTGGCCGCGGCACGGTAGAGGGCCAGCCGCGGGGCCGATCCACCATTGTGCCAGACGGTTCGCCGCCACGAGCAGCCACCAACGCATGTCCTGTGCAGTGATGGCCGACCGACCGGAGAGCTACCCCACAGTGGTCGGCAGCACGCCGACGATCGCCAGCGCGAGCACCACGCCCGGGACCAGGTTGTTCACCTGGTGGGCGACGACGCTGGCGGCCAGCCGGCCGGTGCGCATCCGGGCCAGGGCGATCGGTAGCGCGACGACGAACAGCAGGGGCGTGCGGGTGAACTCGAAGTGGGCCAGGGCGAACAGCAGCGTCGTCACCACGAACGGCACCCAGCGCGGCAGCGCGTAGCGCTCCAGCGCACCCCACAGCAGCCCGCGGTAGACGATCTCCTCGCACAGCGGCGCGACACCGACCACGACGAGCGCGACGGCCAACGCGGCGACGGGGCCCGCCCGCAGCCCCTCGAACACGTCCCCGACTGCCGAGCTGGCCTGCTCCGGACCCACCAGTACGACGTAGAGCAGCGAGGCCGGGATCGTGACGACGAGCCCGCCGATCCCGTACGCGAGACCGACCCGCACGTCGTACCACGACCAGACGAGGCCGAGGTCCACGCGCGGCCCGTTCCCCCACAGGCGGGTGATGAGCATCGCGACCCCCGCCGCGAGCACGGTCGGTACGGCGAGGGCGACGGTGAGCGCGACGACGGAGGTGGGCCTCCCGAGGAAGACGAACCCGATCAGCATCGACACCCCGACGAACACGGCCTCGACGACGACATACGCGCCGATCCCCCACCGGTGCGTGCGTCGGACCGGCGTCGACGGACCGCCGACCTCGGACGGATCGGGACCAGGCGGGGGCGGGACGGGCAGCCCGACCGGAAGCGGGACCGCCACCGCGTCCTGGTGCTCGGACCGGCCTCGCTCCCCCTCGGGTGCCCCCACTCCCACGACGCTACCCGGCGAGGGGCCACCCCCGGGACTCCGACGGGCCGCCCTACTCGCGAGACCGGCCGTCGAACCCCTCCGTTGGGGCCCCGTGCACACCGCGACCCACTCGTGCACACCTCCCACGATGTGCACGACACAGCCGCCGCGTGCACGGCCGCACCGCACTCACCTCAGCACCGCGCAGCATCGGCTGCCGCGCGGCACCCCGACGACGACCGCCGCCGTCCCCGGCACACCGCACCCGACCGCCCCGTGCACACCGCGACCCGCTCGTGCACACCTCCCACGATGTGCACGACACAGCCGCCGCGTGCACGGCCGCACCGCACTCACCTCAGCACCGCGCAGCATCGGCTGCCGCGCGGCACCCCGACGACGACCGCCGCCGTCCCCGACACACCGCACCCCGACCGCCCCGTGCACACCGCGACCCACTCGTGCACACCTCCCACGATGTGCACGACACAGCCTCCGTGTGCACGGCCGCGCCGCACTCACCTCAGCACCGCGCGCTCCGACGACGGGAAACGGCCGCGGCTCAGGGGCGGTAGGGGCGGCCGCGCAGCAGCACCAGCTCGGGGTGGCGCAGGGCCACCGGGTCCGCGCGCGGGTCGGCGCGGTAGACGATCAGGTCCGCAGGCGCCCCGGGCTCCGCCCCCGGCCGGCCCAGCCACGATCGCGCCCGCCAGCTCGCCGCGCCCAGCGCGTCGGGCACGCCGGCCGCGTGCAGTGCCGCGACCTCGTCCGCGATCCGGCCGTGCCGGATGCCGCCGCCCGCGTCCGTGCCCGCGTAGACCGGCACCCCGGCCTCCGCGGCGCGCCGGACGACACCGCGAGCGCCGGCGTACAGCTCGCGCATGTGCGCGGCGTAGCTCGGGAAACGGCGCGCGCCGTCGGCGATGCCGGGGAAGTTGTCGATGTTGATCAGCGTGGGGACGAGCGCGGTGCCGCGGCGGGCCATGTCGTCGATCAGGTCGTCGGTGAGCCCGGTGCCGTGCTCGATGCAGTCGATCCCCGCACCGATCAGCCCGGGCAGCGCGTCGGTCCCGAAGACGTGCGCGGTCACCCGGGCGCCTTCGGCGTGCGCCGCGCCGATCGCCGCCGCCAGCACGTCGTCCGGCCACAGCGGGGCGAGGTCGCCGACCCCGCGGTCGATCCAGTCCCCCACCAGCTTGACCCAGCCATCGCCGGCACGGGCCTGCTCGCGCACCGCGTCCGGCAGCAGCGCCGGGTCATCGAGCTCGAGGCCGAGGCCCGGGATGTAGCGCTTGGGCCGCCCGAGGTGCCGACCGGCCCGGACGATCTCCGGCAGCTCCGGGCGATCCTGCAGCGGCCGGGTGTCGACCGGGGAGCCGCAGTCGCGGATCAGCAACGTGCCCGCGTCGCGGTCCGTCTGCGCCTGGAGGGCGGCCTCGTCGAGCGGCACCGCCCCGTGCGGCCCGATCCCGACGTGGCAGTGGGCGTCGACCAGCCCCGGGACGAGGAAGCCGCCGTCGACCAGGGGGACCGCCCCGGCGGGCCGACCGTCGGCGAACCGACCGGCGGCGTCGACGTACAGCTCGGCCTCGTGCCCGCCGTCGGGGCCCAGCAGCGTGCCGCGGAGGCGGTACATGCGCTACTTGCCCTTGGGGAACTTCAGCTTCGAGGGGTCGAAACCGGGCGGCAGCTGGTCCATCCCGCCCAGGCCCGGGGGCAGCTCCCGCAGGCTCGGCGGGAGCGCCGAGAGGTCCGGCATCCCCGCGGGCGTGCGCGGCCCCGGACGTCCGGCCGGCTTGCCCTTCGTCCCCTTCTTGCCCCTCCGGCTCTTCGCGAGACGCTTGGTGGCGCTGCGGCTGCCGAACCCGAACTGGCCCGCCATCTGCTTCATCATCTTGCGGGCCTCGAAGAACCGGGTGACGAGGTCGTTGACATCACCGACCGCCACTCCCGACCCGTTCGCGATGCGCAGCCGCCGCGAGCCATTGATGATCTTCGGGTCGGCCCGCTCGGCGGGCGTCATGCCGCGGATGATCGCCTGCAGCTTGTCGAGCTGGCGGTCGTCGACCTGCGCGAGCTGGTCCTTCATCTGGTTCGCGCCGGGCAGCATGCCCAGGATGTTGCCGATCGGGCCCATCTTGCGGATGGTGAGCATCTGGTCGAGGAAGTCCTCCAGCGTCAGCTCGCCCGTGCCGATCTTGGCCGCGGTCCTGGCCGTCTGCTCGGCGTCGAAGTGCTGTTCGGCCTGCTCGATCAGCGTGAGCAGGTCGCCCATCCCGAGGATGCGGCTGGCCATCCGGTCCGGGTGGAAGACGTCGAAGTCGGCCAGCTGCTCGCCGTTGCTGGCGAACAGGATCGGCTCACCGGTGACCTGCCGCACGGACAGTGCGGCACCACCGCGGGCGTCACCGTCCAGCTTGGTGAGCACCACGCCGGTGAACCCGACACCGTCGCGGAACGCCTCGGCCGTGGCCACGGCGTCCTGGCCGATCATCGCGTCGACGACGAACAGGGTCTCGTCCGGCGCCACGGCGGCGCGGATGTCCGAGGCCTGACGCATCAGCTCGGCGTCGACGCCGAGCCGGCCCGCGGTGTCGACGATCACGATGTCGTAGTGCTTCTCGACGGCGTGCGCGACGCCGCGGCGGGCGACGTCGACCGGGTCGCCGACTCCGTCGACCGTTTCTGCCTGATCTCCGGACGCCGACACGCCCGGATGGGGCGCGAAGGTGGGCACGCCGGCCCGCTCGCCGACGATCTGCAGCTGGGTGACGGCGTTGGGCCGCTGGAGGTCACATGCCACCAGCAGCGGCGTGTGGCCCTGGCCCTTGAGCCAGCGTGCGAGCTTGCCGGCCAGGGTGGTCTTGCCGGAACCCTGCAGGCCGGCGAGCATGATCACCGTAGGGGGCTCCTTGGCGAGCCGCAGCCTGCGGGTCTCGCCGCCCAGGATGTTGATCAGCTCGTCGTTGACGATCTTGACGACCTGCTGCGCGGGGTTGAGCGCACCCGAGACCTCGGCGCCCTTGGCCCGCTCCTTGATCCGGTTGATGAAGGCGCGCACCACCGGCAGGGCGACGTCCGCCTCCAACAGCGCGATACGGATCTCGCGCGCGGTGGCGTCGATGTCGGCGTCGGACAGGCGGCCCTTGCCGCGCAGGTCGCGCAGGGCCCCGCTGAGCCGGTCGGAGAGGGTGTCGAACACGCTCCGAGCCTACTTGCCCGTGGCCGTCAGGCGATGCCCCTCCACCTCGACGCCGGAGACACGCCACAAGCCGGCAAGCCTGACGGCCACGGAAGTGGCCGCCAGACAACACCCCTCCACCCCGACGCCGGAGACACGCCGCAAGCCGGCAAGCCTGGCGGCCACCGGTATGCGGGCAGTGCGCCGCCGTTCACGGGGGTGGTGAAGGCCCGTGCGGGCAGGCCCGCCAGGGGCCGAGCGGGCCTGGACGGGACGCGCGGTGACATGGCCAACCCCGACGGCGGAGGCGACAACCGAGCCCCTGCCGGCAGTAGTGATCAGCACGTGGTCGTGGTCGCCGCCGGGCGCGCGGAGACCGGACGCGCCTGTGGAGACGACGTCAGACCTCGGGAGGCCGGGGCAGCCGTCCGCGAAGCGGGAACCCACCGGGAGCACGGCGCCGGCCGTGCCGGCCGGAATCCTCGTCCCTCGGCACGAGGTGGACGTCACGACACGCGGGGGTCGAGCACCAGTCCCGCCCGGGCGGCCGGTCGCCCGGCCACGACCACGGTCCGCCAGCCCGCGGCGCGCCCGGCCCGCAGTGCGGCGGTCGCGGCCGCGGCCCGGCGGGCGTGGCCTGAGAACGAGCCCGACGGCACGAGCCGCCCACGCTCGCGCTGGCCGCGCAGCGCCTCGTCCGGGTCGACGTGCAGCCACAGCAGGTGTGCGGTGCGCCCGGTCAGCGCGGCCAGCAGCGCGACGGCCGTCCGCAGGGCGGTCGAGGTCGCGGGCAGGTGCACGACGACCGTGGGGACGCCCGACAGGGCGGCCCGGACGGCGGCGAGGCGGTGCCGCAGGTGCACCAGCCATCGGTAGCGGCGGTAGGGCAGGCGCGGGAACCGGCGGGCGAGCGCGGCGCGGTGCTCGTCGGAGTCGAGGACGACGAGACCCGGCCGCCGCGGCAACCCGGCGAGCAGCGTGGACTTTCCGGCTCCGGGCATCCCGGCGACGAGCACGAGCGCCCGTCCGGGCACGGCCAGCCGGATCGGGGCCGTGGTGCCGGCCCCGGGACCGTGCCGCGCGGTCCGGGGCGCCGGGACGGCGGGCACCAGCAGCTCGAGGGTGGTCACACGCGGTCAACGTCCGGTACGCCCGGTTCGTTCCATGCCTCGGCGTGGTCCGCGTCCGCACGGCCCGGGACACCCGCCGACCCGGATCACCCGCGACTCACCGCGGCGAGCACGGCCGACTCGATCTCCTTCCGCCGCTGCGGGGTCGGCCCCTCCTCGCGCCGGCACAGGAGGCCGAAGGAGTCGACCACGGACGACCCCAGCGTCGCCACCCGTGCCCACCTGACCTGCGCGTCGCACTCCTCCAGGGCCGCCGCCACCCGGTGCAGCATCCCGATTCGGTCCGTCGCGCGCAGCTCCAGCACCACGCCGCCGGTCACCTCGTCGTCGAACCACAGCACCCGGGCCGGGGCGGCGACCTCCCCCGTCGGCAGCGCCGGCGCATAGTCGCGCTCCTTGCGGGCCAGCGCCTCGCCGAGGGCGAGCGTGCCGAGGAGCACACGGCCCAGCTCGGCGCGCAGCAGGGCCGCGTCGGGCAAGCCGCCGAAGCGCGGCGACACCGTGAACCGCAGCACCGCGACCGGCCGGCCCTCGCCGTCGGGGGCAACGGTCTCCAGCTCGGCCGCGTGCACCTCCAGCGAGTGCAGGGCGAGCACGCCCGCGGCGGCCGAGAGCGCGCCCGGGCAGTCCGCAACGACCACGAGCACCGTGGTCGGGTGGCGCCCGCTGAAGCGGACCTGCAGGCGGCCACCTGCGGCGACCGCCGCCACCACGTCCGGCGCGACAGGTTCGGAGGGGACGCGGCCGATCCGCTCCCCCGCCAGTGCGGACCGGCAGCGCCGTCCCAGCGTGACGAGCAGCGTCTGCTTCCACGGGCTCCACACACCCGGGCCCGTGGCCAGCGAGTCCGCCTCGGCGAGGGCCCCGAGCAGGTCCAGCAGCAGGCCCGGGCCGCCCTCGACCTTGCGGGCCCCGTCGGTGGCGGCGAGGGTGTCGACGACGCGGGTGATCGTCGCCGGGTCGTCGAGGTCGCGGCGCGTCGCGGTGTGCGGCAGCAGCAGGTGGTGGGCGACCATCGCCCCGAGCATCGCGACGTCGGGCTCGGCGAACCCCAGCCGGCGCGCGATCTGCTGGGTGACCGACTCGCCGACCACCGAGTGGTCGTCGCCGCGGCCCTTGCCGATGTCGTGCAGCAGGGACCCGACCAGCAGCAGGTCCGGCCGCGCCACCCGGGTGGTGAGCCGGGAGGCGAAGGCCGCAGCCTCGACCAGGTGCCGGTCGACGGTCCAGACGTGGGCACGGTCGCGGGGCGGTAGGTCGCGCACCGCGCCCCACTCGGGGAACAGCCGCCCCCACAGGCC
Organism: Pseudonocardia sp.; assembly: GCA_016794615.1. Taxonomy (GTDB): domain Bacteria; phylum Actinomycetota; class Actinomycetes; order Mycobacteriales; family Pseudonocardiaceae; genus Pseudonocardia. Next base: position 12,484 of record JAEUJO010000153.1, read on the forward strand.
GGTCCGGTCGAGCGACTCGACGACGTCTACGAGCGCGCGCCCGGCGCCCAGGAGCGACAGCAGTTCGTCCAGCGCCGCCCGCGGCCAGGGCTCGCGCAACTCGGGAGCCGTGTCGGCAAGGTGGTGCAGCGTGCCCGCCGCCACCGGCAGCCCGGTCCGGGCCGCCGTCGCGGCCACGCGCAGCACCAGCGCCGGGTCGCGGGAGGCCGCGGCGTCGCGAGCCAACACCACCTCTCCGAGGTGCTCGACGACCCCTGCGGCGAGCGGGCGGCGCACCGGTGGGCGACGGAGCGCTGCCAGGCCCCGGCGGGGCAGCGCGGACCGGGCCGAGCGCAGGCCCACCTCGGCGGCGAACACGATCGCGCGCGCGGCGCCCGACAGCGCCCTGGCCAGGTCGAACCGGTCGCCGATCTCCAGCACCGATGCCACCTCGTCGGCGTCCTGGGCACGCAGGACGTCGCGGGGGCGACCGGCGAGGCGGTGCAGCTCCGTGCGGACGTCGAGCAGCAGGTCACGTGCCTCCAGGACGTCACGTGGGGGGCGGTCGAGCAACTGGGCCGCGGCGAGCGCGTCGATCAGGTGCACGTCGCGCAGCCCGCCGTGGCCGTTCTTCAGATCGGGCTCGACGCGGTGGGCGATCTCCCCCGCCTTCGCCCAGCGGTCGCGGGCGGAATCGGCGAGCTCGTCGAACCGGCCACGGATCCCCGCCCTCCAGGCTTGCCGGACCGCGCCGCGCACGCTGTCGGACAGCCCGGCGTCACCGGCGATGTGCCGGGCCTCCAGCAGCCCCAATGCGGCGCGCAGGTCCATCGCCGCGACCTGCACGGCCTGTCCGGGCGTCCGCACGGAGTGGTCGAGCCCGACCCCGGCGTCCCACAGCGGGTACCACATCTGCTCGGCGAGGCGCTCGATGTCCTTCCGGCCGTCGTGCAGCAGCACGAGGTCGAGGTCCGAGTACGGCGCGAGCTCGCGCCGGCCCAGGGCGCCGACCGCGACCAACGAGGCGCGGTCCGTGAGGCCGATCGCCTGCGCGTGCGAGGAGAGCCAGAAGTCGTGCAGGTCGACCAATGCCGCGCGCAGCCCCGATGGGGTGAGCCGGCGCCGACCTCCCGCCTGGGCCAACAGCACGGCCCTGGCCCGCACGAGGTCCTTGCCCCGAACCAGATCTTGCGCAGACGTCGGTGCCGCCGCACCGGTGCCCTCGGGGTTCATCTGCCCTGGATGCGTCGGGGTCACAGCGCGTCGGCACCCCGCTCCCCGGTCCGTACGCGGACCATCGCCTCGACCGGGGTCACCCACACCTTGCCGTCGCCGATCTTGCCGGTGCGCGCCGCCGTCATGAGGGCGTCGACGACGCGGTCCACCGCGGCGTCGTCGACGACCACCTCGACGCGCACCTTGGGCACGAAATCCACGTGGTAGTCCGCGCCCCGGTAGAACTCGGTGTGTCCGCGCTGCCGACCGTAGCCCGACACCTCACCGACCGTCATCCCCGCCACGTCGACGAGTTCCAGTCCGGAGCGCACATCGTCGAGTGCGAAGGGCTTCAGGATCGCGGTCACGAGCATCATCGGGCAGGCTCCTTCGCCAGGTTGGGGACGGATCGAGCTTCAGGACGCCGGAGCCCGCCGCACCGGGATGGTGCGGCGGGCCCCGGTCGCGCAGGCGGAGGTGGTGCGCGCCCCGCCGGTGTCAGCGGTGTCGCACTCAGACAGCGTCGCTGCCGCGCTCGCCCGTGCGAACGCGGATGACACTGTCGACCGGGGTCACCCAGACCTTCCCGTCACCGATCTTGCCTGTGCGGGCGGACTCGACGATGGCGTCGACGACCTTGTCCGCGAGGGTGTCGTCGGCGACGACCTCCACCCTCACCTTCGGCACGAAGTCGACGGAGTACTCCGCACCCCGGTAGACCTCCGTGTGTCCCTTCTGGCGGCCGTAGCCCTGGACCTCGCTCACCGTCATGCCCAGCACCCCGATCTGCTCGAGGGCACCCTTGACGTCCTCCAGGACGAACGGCTTGACGATCGCCGTGACCAGCTTCATGTCGCTCAGCTCTCCTTGCTCGCGTGGGCGGGGATGGGAGCGGCGGCCGCCGGCGGCGCGGCGTCCGGACGCGGTGTGCCCGAACCGCCGATGCTGCGCAGCGTGGAGAAGTCGTAGGCCGACTCCGCATGCTCCGCCTCGTCGATCCCGGTGACCTCGTCCTCGGCGTCGACCCGCAGACCCATGATCGCCTTGACGACGAGGGCGATGACGTAGCTGATGGTGAACGAGTACAGCAGCACCGCGACGGCACCGACGACCTGGCGCCACAGCTGGTCGACGCCACCGCCGTAGAACAGGCCCGCGACGCCGGCAGGGCTGCCCGGGTCGGCCAGGAAGCCGATGAGGACGGTGCCGATGATGCCACCGACGAGGTGCACGCCGACCACGTCGAGCGAGTCGTCGAAGCCGAAGCGGAACTTCAGGCCCACGGCCAGCGCGCAGACGACGCCGGCGATCAGGCCGAGCAGGATCGCGCCCATCGGGGAGATCGATGAGCAGGACGGGGTGATCGCGACGAGGCCGGCGACGATGCCCGAGGCGGCGCCGAGGCTGGTGGGCTTGCCGTCGCGGACCTTCTCCGTGATCAGCCAGCCGAGCATGGCGGCGCAGGTCGCGACCACCGTATTGATCATCGCGAAGCCCGCGATGCCGTTGGCGCCCAGCGCCGAGCCGGCGTTGAACCCGAACCAGCCGAACCACAGCAGGCCGGCGCCGAGCATCACGAACGGCAGGTTGTGCGGGCGCATGGACTCGCGCGGCCAGCCACGGCGCTTGCCGAGCACCAGCACGAGGGCCAGCGCGGCGGAACCGGCGTTGATGTGCACCGCGGTGCCACCGGCGAAGTCGATCGCGGCGAGGTTGTTGGCGATCCAGCCGCCGACCACGCCCGAGCTCTCGTTGCTGAACGCGAACACCCAGTGGGCGACCGGGAAGTACACGATCGTGGCCCAGATGCCGGCGAACAGCAGCCAGGCACCGAACTTCATGCGGTCGGCCACCGCGCCGGAGACCAGCGCGACGGTGATGATGGCGAAGGTCGCCTGGAAGCTCACGAAGACCAGCGCCGGAATCGTCCCGGACAGCGGGTAGGAGATCGCGTCACCGGTGTAGCTGCCGACGAACAGACCCTTGAGGCCCCAGGCCTCGAACGGGTTGCCGACCAGGCCCGCGCCCACGTCGTTGCCGAACGCCATCGAGTAGCCATAGAGCGCCCACAGGATCCCGACGAGCCCCATCGCGCTGAGGGACATCATCATCATGTTCAGGACGCTCTTGCTCCGGACCATGCCGCCGTAGAAGAACGCCAGTCCTGGCGTCATCAGCAGCACCAGCGCGGTGCTGGCGAGCATCCACGCGGTATCGCCGGTATCCAATCCGTCCACGGAACTCCTCCCGTCCAGGCCGCGTCGGGGTGCGGCAGATGGGAAAATCGTCGGAGTGTCGTGTTTCGGGCGCCCTCCACCGCTGTTTCCCGGAGGTGAACTGCCCGCCGATCTGGGTTACATCCGCGTGACGTCGCAGGACGCCGTGAATGAGATCACGACAATGTCCCGGAACGGCAACGAATGGTGTCGATCGGGTGACGGACGGTGCACTGCCGGGCCCGCTACGTCAGCAAGGCGTCCACGTAGGCCGCGGGTTCGAACGGCGCGAGGTCGTCCGGGCCCTCGCCGAGCCCGACCAGCTTCACCGGGACGCCCAGCTCGCGCTGCACGCGGAAGACGATCCCGCCCTTCGCCGTGCCGTCGAGCTTGGTCAGCACGATGCCGCTCACATCGACGACGTCACCGAAGACGCGGGCCTGGGTGAGCCCGTTCTGACCGGTCGTCGCGTCGAGCACGAGCAGCACCTCGTCGACCTCGGCCTGCCGGGACACCACCCGCTTGACCTTGCCCAGCTCGTCCATCAGGCCGGTCTTGGTGTGCAGGCGGCCCGCGGTGTCGAGGAGCACGGCGTCCGCCCCCTCGTCCGAGCCCTGCTTGACCGCGTCGAACGCGACGCTCGCCGGATCCGCACCCTCGGGGCCGCGCACGACCGTCGCCCCGGCCCGCGCGCCCCAGGTGCCGAGCTGCTCGGCGGCGGCGGCGCGGAACGTGTCGGCGGCGCCCAGCACCACGTGCCGGCCGCCCGCGACGAGCACCCGGGCGAGTTTGCCCGTCGTGGTGGTCTTGCCGGTGCCGTTCACGCCGACGATCAGCAGCACGGCGGGACGCCCGTCGTGCGGGAGGGCGCGGACCGACCGGTCCAGCTCGGGGCGCAACGCCTCGGTGAGGACGTCGCGGAGCAGCTGGCGGGCCTGTGCAGGCGTACGGACGGCGCGGCGGGCGAGCTCGACGCGCAGCGTCTCGACGAGCTCGACGGTCATCTCGGGGCCGAGGTCGGCCTGCAGAAGGGTCGCCTCGACGTCTTCCCAGGACTCCTCGTCGAGCTCACCGGCACCGAGCAGGCCGAGCAGACCCTGCCCGAACCCGGACCGGGAACGGGCGAGCCGCCCCCGCAACCGGTCCAGCCGGCCCTCGGCCGGCTCGATGGCCTCGGTCGGGGCGCCGGGAGCCGGAGCCGTAGCAGCGGGCGCGGGAGCAGCGGGCGCCGGAGCAGCGGGCGCGGGAGGGGATTCGGGTGGCGCCGCGGCGGGGGGCGCGGGAGGAGGCGCCGGCGGGGAGACCGGAGGCGCGGCGGCGGGGGGCGCCGGTTCGGGGGGAGGGGCGGCCGGAGGCGCGGCAGCAGGCGGCGCCGGGGCCGTTCCGTTGGTGGACCGGGGTTCGTCCGGGCGCGGCGGTGCCGGCGGGTAGGGGGTCTTCGGCACCGTG
>JAEUJO010000189.1 GCA_016794615.1 Pseudonocardia sp.
GTGGAGCTGAGGGGAATCGAACCCCTGACCTACTCGATGCGAACGAGTCGCGCTACCAACTGCGCCACAGCCCCATGCTCGCCCACCGTCGCCAGCGGACGAGGCGACCTTATCAGCCCCTCACTCACCCACCGCAGGCCGGTGGGATCCCTGCGCCACGGTGCCGAGGTCGTGCAGGGCGAGTTCGTCGTCGTCCACCACGACCAGCGACGTTCCCGGGGGGATCGGCGGCGGCGGGGCCGGTTGCAACGGCGGGAGGGCGCTCTCCGGCTCGGCGGTCTCGCCGTCCACGCTGCGCCGCCGGGCCGGCAGCAGGCCCACGGGCTCACCGACGCCCCGGACGCGCGTGGTGTCGTCGTCCTCGTCGGCCCAGCTGTCGGCGACCTCCTCGACCTCGACCTCGGCTTCATCGGCGCCGGACAGGCCGGGCTCGGCGGGCTCATCGGGCTCGGCGGGCTCGGCAGCCTTGTCGTCCTCGGCGTCGGGCGCTGGACGCCGAGTGACCTCGCGGCCGCGTCGGGCCCACTCGTCGAGGTCGCGGTCGTCGGCCGCGAGGGTGCGACGGGTGCCGGCCATGCGGGCGGCCCGGCGCTCGCGGATCGCCGCCTCCATCCGGACCTGGCGGCGCAGGTAGACCAGATAGATCACCAGCGCCAGGTCGATCGCCCCATGCAGGACCCAGAGCAGCGGGAACGCGGCCGCGGCCGCGATCCCCGTCAGCAGCGCACACACCAGCAGGGCGAGCACGATCCGCTGTCGGAAGGCGTAACGCGTCCGGGCGGTCTCGGCGTCGGCCTCGGGGTCGTAGCCGCCGCGTCCGGGCCGGTAGCGGGGCGGGGGCCGTTCCCAGCGAACCTCGGATTCGTCATCGACGCCGTCGGGCTCGACCGCGTCGTCGATCTCGTCCGGCTCGTCGGGGGGCCCCTCCGCGTCGAGCCGGGCGGCACGTCCGGTCGACACCCAGGGCCGCTCCGTCTCGTGGACCGTCGGCGTGTCGTCCTGGTCCAGGCGCTCAGGGTCCACGTTGTCCCCCTCCTCGGTCGGCAGTCGCCCGTTCCGGCGCGTCTGCATCCGGCGTCGCGGCCGGGCCAGCACCCGCCCGGCCAGGGAGGCACCGCTGGGACGCGCCACCTCCTGCTGGTGCCGGGCGACCGCTGGCACGAGAATCAGCAGCCAGAGCACCACCAAACCGGTGAAGATCAATGAGCTTGGCAAGCCGCCTCCTCCCCCGGTCGGCGCAGTACGGGCAGGTGGGCGGCGACTCCCGCGTTCCACCCGCTGCTCACGGTAGTCAGCGGCCCCGTGCGCGCCCGGGTACGACGCGCCGGGTCCGCGTCTCTTTCGCCGTGAAGGGAACCTCAGGCCCGCTCGGCCCGCCCCGCTGCCACGACCCGGCCGACGACGCCGTCCGTGGGCGGTTCCTCTGCCGTCATCGCGAAGCAGAGATGGTCCCGCCAAGCCCCGTCCACGTCGAGGTAGCGGCGGAACATCCCCTCCTCGCGGAAGCCGAGCTTGGCCAGCACCCGCAAGCTCGGCGTGTTCTCCGGGCGCACCGTCGCCTCCAGCCGGTGCAGCCCGACCGGCCCGAAGCAGTGGTCGACGGCCAGTGCGACGCCCGCGGTCGTCACCCCACGCCCGGTGAGCCGGGTGTCGCACCAGTAGCCGACGTACGCCGACAGCAGCGGCTCCCGCACGACGTTACCGATCATCACGTGGCCCGCCAGCGCGCCGTCGACGACCAGCGCGAACGGCAGCACCGAGCCGCGCCGGGCGGCCGCCCGCAGCGTCCACCAGCGGCCGGGCCACTCGGCCGGCGAGTGTCCGGCGCCCCAGCCGCCCGGCGGGGTCTGCTCCCACGGCGCGAGGTGACGCTCGTCGCGCAGCCGGATCTCCGACCATGCGGCGCCGTCGCGCAGCCACACCGGCCGGAGCTCGACGACCCCCGCGGCGGTCCGCAGCGCCCCCAGCCGGGCGGGCCAGCCCGGGTGCCGGCCGGTCTCGGGGAGCGCGCGGGCCATTGCGGAGAGCGGGCCGGCGGTCAGACGCGCGTCGGCAGGTAGGCCACCGCGACGCTCTCGTCCACCGTCAGCTCCGTCACCTGCTCGGGCAGCACGATCAGCCCGTTGCAGTCGGCCAGCGACGACAGCAGGTGCGTGCCCGCAGTACCGAGCGGCTGCACGAGGTAGTCACCGGCCTGGTCGCGCAGGAGCCGACCGCGCAGGTAACCACGCCGACCGGGGATGGAGGTGACCGGCGAGGTCAACCGGGCGGTGACCGTCCTGCGGTGCGGGTCGGTCAGACCCAGCGCCAGCCGGATCAGCGGCCGCACCAGCACCTCGAACAGCACCAGCGCCGTGGCCGGGTGCGACGGGAACAGGAACGTCGGGACAGCGTCCGAACCGAGCCGGCCGAAGCCCTGCGCGGAGCCGGGATGCATGGCGACACGGGTGGTGTCGAGGTCGCCCAGGTCGGCGAGCGCGGCCTCGACCTGGGCACCGGCCGCTCCGCCGACGGCTCCGCACACCACCAGGACGTCGGTGAACGGCAGCCGGTCCTGCACAGCCGCGGTCAGCTCGCGCGCGTCGGCGCGCACCAGCCCGGCCCGGCCGATCTCGGCGCCCACGTCGCGGGCGGCCGCGGTGAGCGCGTGGGAGCAGACGTCCGGCACCTGCCCGGCCCCGGGGGTGCGCGCGACGTCGACCAGCTCGTCGCCGACCGCGATCACCGACACCCGGGGCCGAGGGTGCACGAGCACCTTGTCGCGGCCGGTCGCGGCGAGCATCCCGACCTGGCCGGGTCCGAGGATCGCGTCGCGGCGGACGGCGACGTCACCGGGCTGGACGTCCTCGCCGATCCGCCGGACGAACGCCGCAGACGGCACGCCGCGCGTCACCGTGAGCTTCGCCGTGCCGGCGTCGGTGTAGCCGACGGGCACGACGGCGTCGGCGAGCGTGGGCAGCGGTGCACCGGCCACGACGCGCACGGCCTGCCCGGGCTGCAGCCGCAACGGATGACGCGAGCCCGCCGGGATCTCCCCGACGACCGGCAGCACGGCGGGGGTCTGCTCACTCGCGCCGGCGAGATCGACGCTGCGGATCGCGTAGCCGTCGACCGCCGCCTGGTCGAAACCGGGCAGCGGGCGGCCCGCGATCACCTCCTCGGCACTGCGCATGCCGTGCGCCTCGGCGATCGACACACGCACCGGTGCAGGACGAACCGCACCGGAAAGGATCAAGGCGAGCTGCTCATCCACCGACCGCACCGGCACTCCGCCTCCCACCGTGTGACCTTGCCCTGCCGCGCCGGACGCCCCCTGCTCCATCGCCACCCCTCGTTGCGTTTCCCGCCGTGCACGGACACTCGCGATCTCACAGCGCACAGGCCGGATTCCGAAATGCCCTCTCCGGGTACGGAGCCTATCGGCGGCAGTAGCGTGAGGGCGTGACGGCTCGCGCACCGAACTCGGTCGACATCGCGGCCGACAAGGCGGCGTGGCGGCGCCGGATCCGGGCGGCCCGACAGGCCCGGGATCCGGAGGTTCGGGCCCGCTACGCCGCGCTCCTCACCGAGGCCGCGCTGGGCCTGGCCGGCCGGCTCGACGGCCCGGTGTGCGCGCACGTGCCGGTCGGCGTCGAGCCGTGGTCCCCGGCCGGGGTGGAGGCGCTCCGCGCCGCCGGGCACGAAGTGCTGCTTCCCGTGGTGGCCGACCGCGGAGGGCCACTGGACTGGGCCCGGTACGAGGGCCCGGACGGGCTGGTCGCCGGACCGTTCGGCCTGCGGGAACCCGCGGGGACCCGGCTCGGGCCGGAGGCCGTGCGGCGCGCGGGTCTGGTGCTGCTCCCGGCACTGGCTGCGGACCGGCGCGGGGTGCGCCTCGGCCAGGGCGGAGGCTTCTACGACCGCACGTTGCCGCTGGTGGATGCGTCCGTCCCGCTGGTGGTGGTGCTCGACGAGGGCGAGCTCGTCGACGCGCTGCCCGCCGAACGGCACGACCGGCGGGTGACGGCGGCACTTCTTCCCGAAACGGGTGTGACGACGCTCGGCAGCGCAGAGTGAACCCGACGCGGTAGACTGGCACTCTCTTGGTGAGAGTGCCAACTGCGGAGGAACCCGTGCCGACCTATCAGTACGCCTGCACCGCCTGCGGACACCGGTTCGAGGCCGTGCAGCGCTTCTCCGATGCGTCGCTGACCGACTGCCCCGAGTGCGCCGGTCGCCTCCGCAAGGTGTTCTCGTCGGTGGGCATCGTGTTCAAGGGCAGCGGCTTCTACCGGACCGACAGCCGCGTGGGAGCGTCCGACGGGCCCGCCAAGGAGAAGGTATCGGCCGACTCGTCGACGTCGAGCGGCTCCGGCGACGCCAAGAGCCCGTCCTCGTCGGATTCGTCGTCGAAGAAGCCCGACTCCGGGTCGTCCTCGTCCTCGACCTCGGCGTCGACCTCCCCCTCCACGTCGTCGTCGACCAGCAGCGCACCTGCCGCGGCCGCGTCCGCCTGACGCCTCTCCGGCGCGGTTGTCCACATCGCCGCCGGTTGTCCACAGGTTCGGCGAACACCGCCCACCGGTCGGCCCGTCGCCCTAGCGTCGGGTCGGACGACAGGGGGCGACCATGGTCCGCGAACCACCGCACCGCAGATCCGCACGAACGCTTGCCACGCTGCGCACCCCGGGCTGGCGACGCACGCTGCTGCTGCGGCGCACGGCGGCCCTGCTCCTCGCGGCGCTGGCGCTCGCGCTCGCCCTGCGGCCCGACGACGCCGCTGCCCGCGGTGCCGTCGTCGTGGCGGCGCGCGACCTCCCGTCGGGCGCCGCACTCACCCCTGTCGACGTCACCCTGGCCTCCTGGCCAGGTGAGATCGTCCCGGTCGGGGTCCTACGGGCACCGGCCGACGCGAGTGGCCGCGTGCTCGCCGGGGCCGCCAGGGCCGGCGAGCCGATCACGGACGTGCGGCTGACCGGACCGGACGCGGCCGGGCGGCTGACGGGCCGCCCGGGCGAGGCCGCCGTGCCCATCCGCCTCGCCGATCCGGAGGTCGCGCGCCTCCTCGGACCGGGCAGCGTGGTCGACGTCGTCACGCCGGCTCCCGACGGTGACCGCCCTGTCATGCTCGCCGCCGACGCGGCCGTCCTGACGGTCGTCACCGCGGACGCGGACGCGGCGGCGGCACCCGGCCAGGGGTCGCGCGGTCGGTTGGTGCTCGTCGCACTCCCCCGCGCGGACGCGGCACGCGTCGCGGCTGCCGCGCTGTCCGAGCAGGTCGCCGTTACCCTACGCTGAATCGAATCCAACTGAGAGGGACAGGCGAGTGATCAAGGGTTTCAAGGACTTCATCCTGCGCGGTAACGTCGTGGACCTCGCGGTCGCCGTCGTGGTCGGCGCCGCCTTCACAGCCATCGTGACGGCGTTCACGAAGAGCCTGATCGAGCCGTTGATCAACGCGGTCACCCCGGTGGCCAGCCCGGGCCTCGGGATCCAGCTGGTGGAGGGCAAGGAGAACACCTACATCGATCTCGCGGCCGTCATCACCGCGGCCATCAACTTCCTGATCGTCGCCGCGGTCGTCTACTTCGTGATCGTGCTGCCGCTCAACACGATCAAGGCACGCCGCAAGCGCGGTGAGGAGGACGGACCGGCCGAGCCGACCGATGTCGAGTTGCTCGTGCAGATCCGTGACCTGCTGGCCGAAGACCGCCACGGCGTCCCCGCGGGCCGCCCGGTGATCGGCGACGGCCGCGGCGACGAGCGGCGCGTCTGACCCCGCGCCTGCACGAGACGTGATCGATCAGCCGCCGTGGTGCGGGGGACGGTTGGCGCGCAACCACTCGTCCCCCGCCACGGCCGGCTCGTCCGCGGCGTCGGGCTGCTCGTCGCGGGTGGCCTCGGGCAACACGTCGCCGAAGATCGCGTCGAGACGGCGGCGCAGCGGATCCGGCAGATCGGCGCCCTGAGGGGCTGGCTCGTCGCCGCCCATCGAGTCAGCCTCAGACGACCGAGTCGAGACCGGACAGCTGGGCGATGACATGCCCGATGAGCGGCGTCAGCGTCGCCATGCCATCGCGCACCGCGGCCCGCGAGGGCGCCAGGTTGACGACCAGGGTGCTGCCCGACACGCCGACCAGCCCGCGCGACAGCCCGGCGTCGACGGCACCCGCGGCCAGCCCGGACGCGCGGATAGCCTCGGCGATGCCGGGAATCGGGCGATCCAGGACGCCCGCCGTCGCGTCCGCGGTGACGTCACGCGGTGAGACACCCGTGCCTCCCACCGTGATCACGAGGTCGACGCCGCCGATCACCGCGGTGTTGAGCGCGTTGCGGATCGCGACCGTGTCACCGGGCACCACGACCACCGCGTCGACCACCAGCCGGGCCTCTTCGAGCAGTTCGCGAACCAGGGGGCCGATCGTGTCCTCCCGCTCCCCGTGGCTCACACGGTCGTCCACGACCACGACGAGCGAGCGACCGATCTGCGGGGGAGCCATCTCCATGACGTCACCGTAGCGGGGGGCGCCGACAGGGATGGGGGAGGCTCGGGAGCGGACCGCGCCGGCGCTGGGAGGGGGTGCCGGCGCCGACGCGATCCTTCACGTCCGTCGACCGCGGGGCACCACGGCCGCGGACCGTCCACGGATACTCGTCATGATGCACCCGATTCATCAATCTGTGTGGCATTTCTATCATGTTCACCCGGACTGGCCGCTTAGAGTGACCTGCACCTGCCGGCCATCGACCGTAAGGGTGATGCGATCGCCCGGCGCATGGTCTCGAATGGCGGCGACCAGTTCGTTCCCATTGGTGACGAGCCGGTCGTCCACCCGGGTGACCACCTCACCCGCCCGCAATCCGGCCTGCTCCGCCGGGCCGCCCGGAGTGACCTGCCCGATCGTTGCGCCGGTTGAGGTTCGGGCGTCTGCGGTCAGGGCGACGCCGAGCACGGCGCGCGTGGCGCGGCCCGTCCGTTCGAGTTCCTCGGCCACCCGCTTGGCCTGGTTGATGGGAATCGCGAAACCCACTCCGATGGAGCCGCCCTGGGCCCCGGTAGTCGCGATCGCCGAATTGATTCCGATCAATGCGCCCTGCATGTCGACGAGCGGGCCGCCGGAATTTCCTGGGTTGATGGCGGCGTCCGTCTGAACGGCACTGAGCACGGTCGCCTCGCTGGCACCGGACTCCTGCCCGACGCTCACCGCTCGGTTCAGCGCGCTGATGATCCCTGTGGTGACCGTGCCGCCCAGGCCCAGCGGTGCACCGAACGCCACCACCTGCTGGCCGACGCGCAGCGAGTCCGAGTTGCCGAGGGCCACCGGCGTCAGTCCGGAGACGCCCTGGGCCCGCAGCACGGCGAGGTCCGAGCTCGGGTCCCTGCCGACGATCTGCGCGGGCGCGCTCGTGCCGTCCTGGAACAGGGCGACGACTTTACCGCCGTTCGCCGCGGCCTCGACGACGTGGTTGTTCGTCAGCAGGAGTCCGTCGGCACTCATCACGATGCCCGAGCCCTCGCCGACTGCCCGGACCCCTTGGACCTGGAGCTGGACCACGCTGGGCAGCACACGCGCGGCGATGGACTCGACCGGGCTGAGCGGCGTGGCGTTCGGATCCACGGGGGGTAGCGGTTCCGCCAGGACTCCGATCGACGATCCCGTTCCCGCCGCGCGTGCCGACTCGTACCCGACGTAGCCGCCGACCCCGCCCCCGAGCAAGGCCGCGACCAGGCCGACGGCCGCAACGGCGCCGAGGCCGCTCCCACCCCGCGGTTGGGGGCCACCGACAGCGGGCAGGGTCGCGGTCGGCGGACCTGCGCCGTAGCCCGGCTGCCCGTACGCCTGATGTCCGAAGGCAGGCGGCCCGTAGTCCTGCCCGTATCCGGGCCGGGCGGATCCGGCGTCCGGCTGGTCCGGGCCCGGCTGGTCCGGGGCCGGCTGGTCCGGGGCCGGCTGGTACTGACCTGCGGACGGCTGGGACGCGTGATCGGCCGTCGGTTCGGGAGCGCTCGGGGGATCGGGCTGCGTGCCGGGATCCGGAGAGGCGTTTCCGGGAGCGGACTCGGGGTTGTCGATCGCCAATGCCCTCTCCGGCCTGTGGGGATGCTCCTCAGCAGCCTAATTCGTCGGCGAGGCCGCGTCGGACGGCGGCCCGCCCACACCCGGCATACCGGCTCACGTCAAGCAGGCGCCCGCCCGGGCAGACGCAACGAGAGCAGCGCTCCACCCTCCGGGGCGCGTCCGGCCCACACCGCTCCACCGTGCCGGATCGCCACCTGCCGCACGATCGACAGTCCCAGCCCCGAGCCGGGCATCGTCCGAGCACCGGGGGCGCGGTAGAAGCGGTCGAACACCCGCGGCAGATCCTGCTCCGCGATCCCCGGGCCGGCGTCGGCCACCTCCAACAGGACGGACCACGGGTCGATCGGGCGCATCTGCACCCGCACCGTCCCGTCCGGTGGGCTCCACTTGGCCGCGTTGTCGATCAGGTTGAGCACCGCCCGTTCCAACGCCGTCGCGTCACCGATGAGCGTCCACGGCAGGAGCGTCGCGGTGAACTGGACGTCCCCGGCCCTGCGCCGGGCCCGTTCAAGGGCGCGGGAGATGACGTCGGTGAGCTCCACGGGCTCGTGCACGACCTGCGGTGCGTCCTCCCGTGCCAGCTCGACCAGGTCGCCGACCAGCGTCGACAGCTCCGAGATCTGCGCGTGCAGGTCGTCGAGGATCTCGGCGCGATCCGACTCGGGCAGTGGTGGGGCGCCGGGACGGGCGGCGGCGGCGAGCAGTTCGAGGTTGGTGCGCATGGAGGTCAGGGGGGTGCGCAGCTCGTGACCGGCATCGGCCACGAGCCGCCGCTGCTGCTCCTGAGAGGCCGCGAGCGCGCCGAGCATGTCGTTGAAGCTGGCCGTGAGGCGGGCCAGCTCGTCCGAGCCGTCGACCGGGATGGGCCGGAGCTCGCCGGTCGCCGTGACCCGCTCGGTCGCGCGGGTCAACTGCTCCACGGGCCGCAGCCCGGTCCGGGCCACCGCCGCCCCGGCGAGCGCGGCCAGCGCAACCCCGACTCCACCGATCGCGGGCAACGCGACACCGAGGCGGGTCAGCACGGCGCGGGTGGCGTCGAGCCGTTGCCCGATCACCAGCGCGCGGCCCTCCCCCGCGTCGACCGCCACCACCCGGTACTGCACCCGGCCGTCGGTCGCCGTCCGGACCGACGACGCGACCTCGCCGCGGGCCACCGCCAGCTCCTCCGCGCCCAGCGGCGGTGCCGTCGCCGCGCCCCGCGCCGACTGGGCCAGCCCGTTCTCGTAGAGCAGGGCGAGCCGGATGTCCCCGGCCCCGAGCGCACCGGTCGGGGTGGAGGCGAGCTGCTGCGGGTCGACGAGCTCGCTCTGCGCCGCCGCTGTCGCGCGTTGCAGCAGGTTCGCGTCGAGCGAGGCGAGGATGTTCTGCCGGACGATGAAGAACGCCACGACCGACACCAGGATCACCGCCCCCGCGGCGGCCACGGCGGCGAGCACCCCGATCCGGGCCCGCAGCGAGACGTGCCGGGGCGCCGGCAGCCGCAGCCGGCGGGTCACCGGAGCCGTGGTCACGGGGGCGACTCGCGCAGGACGTAGCCGACCCCGCGCACGGTGTGGATCAGCCGCGACTCACCGTCCTGCTCGGTCTTGCGCCGCAGGTAGCCGACGTAGACCTCCAGCGCGTTGCCGGTGGTGGGGAAGTCGTAGCCCCACACCTGCTCGAGGATCTGCGCGCGGGTGAGCACCCGGCGCGGGTACGACAGCAGCAGCTCCAGCAGTGCGAACTCGGTGCGGGTCAGGCTGATCGACCGCTCCCCGCGGCGCACCTCGCGGGTGTCCGGGTTCAGGCTGAGGTCCGCGAACTGGAGCACCGTCCCCGCCGAGACGGCGGCATCGTCGACGCTCCGGCGGCGCAGCAGCGCGCGGAGCCTCGCCAGCAGTTCCTCCAGTGCGAACGGCTTCGGCAGGTAGTCGTCCGCCCCCGCATCGAGCCCGGCGACCCGGTCCGAGACGGCGTCCCGGGCGGTGAGCACGAGGATCGGCAGCTCGTCGCCGGCCTCACGCATCCGCCGGCACACCGCGAGGCCGTCCAGACGGGGCATCATCACGTCCAGGACCATCGCGTCCGGCCGCCGCTGCTGCACGGCCTCCAGCGCCTCCTTGCCGTCGGCGGCGAGATCCACCTGGTATCCGTTGAAGGCGAGCGAGCGGCGCAGCGACTCGCGGACGGCCCGATCGTCGTCGACGACGAGTATGCGCATGCGATCAGTGTGGACGGTGCCTCTGAGAGCTGCCTGAGAGGCTTCCGGTCAACCCGCTGTGAGGTTCCGCGAGCCGATCGCCGGATCTCACGACCGCTGGGCGCGCAGTGGCGACAGCCGGGCGCGACACGGTCCGCCACTCCCCGGTCGATCCCGGCGGTGTCCGCGCCACCAGGTATGCATGTGCCGTCCGCTCCCCCGCGGCGGGCTCGCGCACGAGCCACGACCGCACGACGAACCCGGCCACACTGCCCGGAACAGCAGGCTCAGGTCTGCCGGTGGTCGTCCTGGCCCTTCGGCACCGGCACGGGATCGCGGGCGGGCCGGGGAGCGTCCACGGCCCGCTGCGTCCTCGACCTGGCGCAGTGGCCAGGCCTGTCGAAACGCATATCGGGGTGATCCGGGCGTACCGGTCGCCACTGCTTGGCAACAGCAGCGACCTGGTGTTTGGCTCCGCCGAACAGCACGTATTCCGGCTCCTCGGTGAGGTCCCATGACCAGCTCGCTCGCTCCCGCGTCGTCGTCGCGCCGGTCACGCATGCGGGATGCCCTGACCGGACAGGACAAGCGGTCGCTCGCCGGGATGTTCGGCTTCATCGTGCTGCTGCACGTGATCGGGTTCGGGGTGCTGCTGACGGTGGTCGTCCCGCAGCACTTCGATCTCGGCGCAACCGGGATCTTCGGGATCGGCGTCGGGATCCTCGCGTACACGCTCGGGATGCGGCACGCCTTCGACGCCGATCACATCGCCGCCGTGGACAACACCACCCGCAAGCTGATGGCCGACGGTGGCCGCCGCCCGCTGTCGGTCGGGTTCTGGTTCTCCCTGGGCCACTCCACGATCGTGTTCGCGCTGGCGTTCCTGCTCTCCGTCGGCGTCAAAGCCCTCGCAGGACAGGTCGAAGACGACGGCTCGGAGCTGCACTCGATCACCGGGATCATCGGCGCCTCGGTGTCCGGGGTGTTCCTGTGGATCCTCGGGATCCTCAACCTCGTCGTACTGCTCAACATCATCAGGGTGTTCCGGCAGATGCGCACCGGGCACTACAGCGAGGCCGAACTGGAGGACCACCTCAACCGCCGCGGGTTCATGAACCGCTTCCTCGGCGCCCTGACGAAGTCAGTGACCGAGCCGTGGCACATCTACCCCGTCGGGGTGCTGTTCGGGCTCGGGTTCGACACCGCCACCGAGATCGGCCTGCTCGTCCTCGCCAGCGGCGCCGCCGCCTTCAACCTGCCCTTCTACGCCATCCTCGTGTTGCCGATCCTGTTCGCGGCCGGCATGTGCCTGCTCGACACCATCGACGGCGTGTTCATGAACTTCGCCTACGGGTGGGCCTTCGCCAAGCCCGTCCGCAAGGTCTTCTACAACATCACCATCACCGCACTGTCGGTCGCCGTCGCACTGATCATCGGAACCATCGAACTCATCGGCGTCCTCACCGACCAAGCGCAGATCGACTCCGGCCCACTCGCCGCGATCGCCGCCATCCCACTCGACTACGCCGGCTACTTCATCATCCTGCTCTTCGTCGTTGCCTGGCTGGTCGCGCTGGCCGTCTGGCGCTTCGGGCGGATCGAGGAGAAGTGGGGCAGCGGCCTGCGCGCCGACGGCAGCGGATCGACCGACGCGGAAGCTGAGCCGCGGGAACATCCGGACAACGAGGAGCGCAACGACCACGCGGGCTCCGCCCGCGCCGGGCGCCGCTCGGAGAGCGGGGATCAGGGGGCCCTGCGGCAGGACCGCGGACCCACGAGCGCCGCGGAACCGTCGCGAACCCGACCGAGGCGCGTGGTTCCCCCTTCGGGCCCGGCCCGGAGGGGGACACCGCTGCCACGCGGCTAGGATCGCCCCCGCCGCCCTCGTAGCTCAGGGGATAGAGCATCGGTTTCC